>NZ_JAAFYZ010000109.1 GCF_018274385.1 Catenulispora pinistramenti
GAGGGGAACGCTGTGTCGGCGTCGTTGTCGTTCACCGCGGAGGAGCTGGCGCAGGTGCGCTTCGCCGGCTCCCCGATGTGGGAGGTGCTCACCAGTTTCCGGGTCCTGAGCAGGCCCGGACTGTATCCGGTACACGGTCCGTGGTTCGACCAGGTGCGGCCCCGGCTGGCCGCCGCCGGATTACTCACCGGACACCTTTCCGCGCTATTCCAAGCGCCTGCTTATGTTCCCGACTTTCTTACTCCCGCTCCGGCGACGTCGGTACCGACTCTGGAGGATGAGCTCGCGGCCATTCAGGCGACGACGGACGACCACCTCTTTGCGGATCTCGATCTGTATGCGGAAAAGGTCCCGAACGGCGTTATCCCGCCATTCGCCGAGCGGCTGCGCGGTCATCGGGATCAGGCGTTGGCCGAGCTCGCCAAGGAGATCGAGCACTACTTCCAGATAGCGCTCGCACCGTATTGGTCCCGTATTAGAGGCCTGCTTGAGGCGGACATCTACTACCGGGCCCGGCAGGTCGCCGAGCACGGCGCGGCCCGGCTGTTCAACGAGCTGCATCCGGACGTGAGCTGGAACAGCGGGACTCTCAGGATGCTGCATCGGCAGCGGGTGCTGTGCCGGGACGACAATGCCCCGGGCCTGATCCTGGTGCCGTCGGCCTTCGCCTGGAACAAGATTCTCACCAGGGCGGCGACCGGGGACGTGCCACAGCTCTGCTATGGCGCGCGCGGGGTGGGCACGCTGTTCGCCCGCAGTGCCCCGGAGCCGTCGGACGCGGTGGCCGCCGTCATCGGACGTTCGCGGGCCTTGTTGCTGGCCGAACTTGAGGCTCCGGCGTCCACCACCGAACTCGCCGCGCGCACCGGAATGTCGGCCGGCGGAGTGTCCGAGCACCTGACCGCATTGCGTGGCGCGGGCATGGTTTCCGCACATCGCGCGGGTCGCTCTGTCCTATATGCGCGCACCTCTGTCGCCGACTCGCTGCTGGCGGCAGCGGTTTGACAGGGTGTCCAACAATGGACCGGAGATCGGAGTAATTCGCAGAAAGGTTTGACGCGCCCCTGGCGCGCCGGTGGCGTCAGGTGCTTCAGTATTTGGCGGGGAGAGAACGGAGCGCTGTCAGCCTTTAGCTGAACGGAGTCATGGCGATGCCGCGATCACGCCGAAAGTTCGACATCGACGAGTTCGTCCGCGAGTGCCTGCAGGCCTGGGAGGCCGAGGGGGCCGATGCGGTGAAGGAAGTGCTGGACCGGACACTCGGGCGCGGGTGCGCGCCGGTGCGGGAGTGTTTCGGCGATCCGCGCGATGCGCACCTGCAGGTTCTGTACCCGGGCCCGGAGTTGGTCATCGAGAACATGGTGTGGGCGCCGGGGATGTCGTACCCCGCGCACAACCACAACACGCCGGTCATGACCGGCGTGTACGCCGGGCTGGAGGTCAACGACTTCTACCACCAGACGCGCTCCCGCAAGGGTGGGCGGTTACAGCGGACCGCGACGGTCGACATCAACGAGGGGGAGGCGGTCCTGATGGCGCACGACGCGATCCACCGGATAGCCAATCCCAATCGGCGGACGTTCACCGGCGCGTTCCACATATACATGGGCGACTATCTCCACTCGTCGCGCTCGATCTGGTACCCGGACGAGGGATCGCCGGAGGCCGAGGCCTCGTTCGCCCTGACGAAGGACATCTTCGCCGCGGCGAACCGGGACCTGGCGGCGGCCCGGGCCGCCGACGGGACCGTGCTGACGGGCACGGGTGCCGGTCCTGTGCCGACGGGAACCGGCCCGGTACCGACGGGGCCGGGCTCGGCGTCCGGTCCGCCCTCGGGCCCGTCGTCCGGGCACACGCACTCGGTGACGCATTCGGCGCCGCACGCGCCGGGCCGGGGCCCGTCACGACGCGGAGCCCGGCCCTCGATGCGTTCGTCGGGGGAGCAGGGGTAACCGAGTCGGCCGGTGAGCCGCGAAGGCTCGGCAAACCCTGAACAGCATTGAGGCCACGCCTCGCACTCGCAGCCGGCGAGTGCGAGGCGTGGCTTGTCACTTCCCCCGGGAAAGCCGGAGGCCCCCAGCACATCCCTCGAGTGCTGGGAGCCTCCATAAGGCGGCTGGAAGCCGCCGCTCTAGTCGGCCGCGGTCACCCGAACCGGCCGGTGATGTAGTCCTCCGTGGCCTTCTCCGTCGGGTTGGCGAAGATGCGGGAGGTCTCGTCGATCTCGATCAGCCGGCCCGGGGTACCGGTGCCGCTGATGTTGAAGAACGCCGTGCGGTCCGAGACCCGCGCCGCCTGCTGCATGTTGTGGGTCACGATGACGATCGTGTACTCCGACTTCAGCTGGCTGATCAGATCCTCGATCGCGGTGGTGGAGATCGGGTCCAGGGCCGAGCAGGGCTCGTCCATGAGCAGCACGTCCGGGCTCACCGCGATGGCCCGGGCGATGCACAGCCGCTGCTGCTGACCGCCGGACAGGCCCGCTCCGGGCTTCTTGAGCCGGTTCTCGACTTCCTTCCAGAGGTTGGCGCCCTTCAGCGACTGCTCGACGATGTCGTCCAGTTCGCCGCGCTTCTTCACCCCCGACAGCCGGAGCCCGGCCGCCACGTTCTCGTAGATGCTCATCGTCGGGAACGGGTTCGGGCGCTGGAACACCATGCCCACGTGCCGGCGCACGGCCACCGGGTCCACCCCGGAGCCGTACAGGTCCACGTCGTCCAGGGTGACCTTGCCCTCGACCCGCGCGCCCGGGATCACCTCGTGCATCCGGTTCAGGGTGCGCAGGAAGGTGGACTTGCCGCAGCCGGACGGGCCGATGAAGGCCGTCACGGTGCGCGGCTCGATGGTCATCGAGATGTCCTCGATGGCGCGGGTCGGGCCGTAGTAGGCGGACAGGCCCGCGACGTCAATGCGCTTCGCCATTTTCGTTATCTCCTAGGCCCGGCCGGGCTTCTTCCACCAGGCGATCAGCCTGGCGATGATGTTCAGCACCATGATGATGACGATCAGCAGGAAGGCCGCGGCCCACGTGCGATCGTTGGAGGCGTGCTCCGGTGAGGTGTACGTGTTGTAGATCACCGTCGGCAGTGTGGCCTGCCCCTCGTCGCCGCTGAAGGGGTTCACGTTGATGTTCTGGATGTACCCGACCACCAGCAGGATCGGGGCCGTCTCGCCCATCACGCGGGCCACGCCCAGCATCACGCCGGTGACGATGCCCGGCAGCGCGGTCGGGATCACGATCTTCGTGATCGTCTTCCACTTCGGCACGCCCAGGGCGTAGGACGCCTCGCGCAGCGAGTCCGGCACCAGCTTCAGCATCTCCTCGCTGGAGCGGATCACCACCGGCAGCATCAGGATGGTCAGCGCCAGCGCCCCGGCGAAGCCGTTGGCGTGCTGGCCCAGACCCAGGATCCACATCGACAGGATGAACAGGCCGGCGACGATCGAGGGCAGGCCCATCATCACGTCCACGAAGAACGTGACCGCCGTGGCCAGCGCCCCGCGGCCGTACTCGACCAGGTACACCGCGACCAGGATGCCGATCGGCACCGCGATCAGGGTGGCCAGGCCGGACTGCTCCAGGGTGCCGATGATGGCGTGGTAGACGCCGCCGCCGAACTGGGAGTCGTCGATGTTGCGCAGCGAGTGGGTCAGGAACGACGGGCTCATGGCGTGCCGGCCGTTGTTGACCACCAGCCACAGGATCGAGATCAGCGGCAGCAGCGCGAGCACGAAGGTGCCGACCGTCATCCCGCCGGCGAAGGTGCTGCGGATCCGGCGCGGCAGCGAGGGCGAGACCAGCATGGTGTCGCCCACCGCGCCGTGCGCGGCGCGGTGCGGACGGGCCCGGCCGGCCGTGTCGTCCGCGGCCACCTCCGGGGCCTGGTCCCGGGCCTGCAGCGTCCCCTCGCGGTCCGGCACGTCGGCGGCGTTGGCGTCGTAGGAGGACTCCATGTGCGCCGCTGTCCGCCGACCGGGGCGGAACACCGAGAGCAGGCTCCAGCGCTCGTCCTTGGGGATGTCCGCGCGGCCGGTGATGCGCCGCGCCAGCAGGTTCACCAGGAAGGTCACCACGAACAGCACCAGGCCGGAGGCGATCAGCGCGCCCTGGCCGATCTTGAACGCCGAGCCGAACTGCAGCGCGATGTTCGCCGCGATCGTGTTGCCGCCGGACTGCAGCCACTTGGTGACGAAGTTGTAGGTGGTGGACAGCACCATCGCGACCGCGACGGTCTCACCGAGCGCGCGGCCGAAGCCGAGCACGATCGCCGAGCCCACGCCCCGGCGGCCGTAGGGCAGCACCGCGAGCTTGATCATCTCCCAGCGGGTGGCGCCGAGGGCGTAGGCGGCCTCGACCTGTTCACGCGGGGTCTGCAGGAAGATCTCGCGGGAGATCGCGGCGATGATCGGCAGGATCATGATGGACAGGATCACGCCGGCGGTGAACACCGAGCGGCCCAGCGGCCCGTTGGTGTTGAAGATCGGGATCCAGCCCAGGACGTCGCCGACCACCTGGGACGCGCCCTGCATGTGCGGCACCAGGAACAGGATGCCCCACAGGCCGTAGATGATCGAGGGCACCGCGGCCAGCAGGTCGATGATGTAGCCCAGGACCTGGGCCAGCCGGCGGGGGGCGTACTGGCTGATGAACAGGGCCACGCCGATGGCCACCGGGGCGGCGATCACGATCGCGATCACCGAGGTGACCAGGGTGCCCCAGGCCAGCGAGCCGATGCCGAACTTGGCCGGGGTGTCGTCCGGGGCCCACTGCCCGGTGTAGGTGGCCACGTTCGCGTGGTTGGCGTTCAGCGCGGTCGTGGCCCGGAACACCAGGAAGCCGGCGATCGTCGCCATCAGCAGCAGCAGGAAGATCGCGGCGGCGCGGACCACGCCGGAGAAGACCAGATCCCCCCGGCGGGGGCCGGAGGTCAAGGATTGGGCGGAGCCCCCGCCGCCGCGCGGTGCGGGCCGGGTGGCGGTCGGCGCTATGCCGCTCATTCGGGTCCTGCCTCGTCGCTCGGGCGCCCAACGGATAGAGCTGGGCCCGGAAGGTATGCGTTCACTGCGGGTTTCGATTCCGTTAGACCAAAACGGACAAGCCGGGACGGCCGACTGGCGGCGTTCCGGCGCCGACACGCCGGAGCCGGCCGGTCAGTACCGGGGGCTCCGACGTGTCGCATTTCCTGGCTCGGTTTCCGTTGTGGCCGCTTAGCTCAGGCCGCTGTAGATCGCGGCGACCGCGGACTCCTGGTCCGAGGACAGCGAGACGTAACCCAGGTTCGGCAGCTGCGACTGGGCGCCGTCGCTGGCCAGGTAGCCGAGGAAGCCCTTGAGCTCGGGCAGCTTGGAGCTCTCGTTGCCCGTGGAGCAGACGATCTCGTAGGTCACCAGGACCGCCGGGTAGGCGTCGTCGGCGGAGTAGGTGTAGTCGAAGTTGAACAGGTAGTTGCCGCCGGTCGTGTCCACCTTGGCCTTGTTCAGGAAGTTCGCCGCGTTCGGGATGGTCAGCGGGACGAACTTGCCGGCCGCGTTGCCGATGTTGGCGGTGTTCAGGTGGTTCGAGGTGGCGTAGGAGACCTCGGCGTAGCCGATGCCGCCGGAGGTCGACTGCACGGCCTGGGCCACGCCCTTGGAGCCCTGCTGGCCCTGGCCGCCGCTGCCCGGCCACTGCTTGTTCGCCGCCGCCGGGAAGTCGCTCGCGGCGGTCTTGTTCAGGTAGTTCGAGAAGTTGTACGAGGTGCCCGAGCCGTCCGACCGGTGGAAGGTCTGGATGGTCAGGTCCGGCAGGTTCACACCCGGGTTCTCCTGGGCGATCGCCGCGTCGTTCCACTTGGTGATCTTGCTGTTGAAGATCTTGGCCAGGGTGGAGGCCGACAGGTTCAGCTTGCTCACGTTCGGGATGTTGTACATCACCGCGATGACGCCGGGGATGGTGCCCACCGACAGCGCCTTGGAGCCGCTGCCGCAGCGCTGGTCGGCCGCGGGCTGCTGGGAGGCGGCCAGCGGGAAGTCCGAGCCGGCGAAGTCGGCCTGCTTGTTGGTGAACGCGGTCACGCCCGGGCCGGAGCCGGTGCCGTTGTAGCTGACGTTCGTGCTGTTGCCGCACTTGGTCTGGTAGTCCTTGACGAACTTGTTCAACGCGGCCTGCTGGGCGGTCGACCCCTGCGCGGTGAGCGTGCCGTTGGCGCAGGCGATGTTGGCGCTGGACGACCCGGAGGACGACGAAGAGCCGGTGCTGCCACCGGCCGCCGAGGAGGTGGACGAGGAGCCGCCCGAGCTCGACGACGAGGAGTTGTTATCGGAACCACAAGCCGTCAGACCGGCCATGGCGAGAGCCAGAACTCCGGCGCCGACCGCGGCACTGCGCCCATTAACACCAGCGTGGATCTTCACCGGGGAAGTCCCTTCGAATCATCGGAAGTCTTTTTGCATGCGCTGTCACGACGAAGCTAGGGAGGCCAGGTGAATCGATGGACGGGTGAAGGTGAACGCCGGGTGAACGGTCTCGGGCCGTCGCGCGCGGGAAGCCCTGATCAGAGCGGGTAAAAGTGCCGACGCGACGGTTGCGCGGCCGGTCGCCCGGACGGGGGGTTGACCGGCCGCCGCCGATCCGGTGCCCACCGTGTTCGGACGTTGACGAAAAGGGTTCACGTCCGCAGTCTGTCGACCGCCACGACACTTCCGTCCCTTCCGTGCAGCACCCACGCCTCGGCCGGCGCCAGCGCCCGGCGGCCGGAGTGCACCGCCTGTCCGAGCGGGCTCTCGGCCAGCAGCCCGGGCAGCACCGGGCGGTGGGTGCAGGCCACGGTCGTGTGCCCGGCCTTCAGCGTTTGGCGCAGCCAGGCGCGCCCGGCGTCCGGATCGGCGCCCTCGCCGAGCACCGGTTCCAGGGCCAGCTCGGCCCCGGCGGCGCGGGCGGTCGGTCGCAGCGTCGCGACGCACCGCGCGTACGGCGAGGCCGTCAGCGCCGCGTCCCCGTACGCGCTCAGTACCGGGATCAGCGCCTCGGCCTCGTCCCGGCCGTCCTCGGTCAGCGGCCGGTCCGGCTCGGCGCCGTCCCAGCGCTTGCGCGGCACCGATTCGGCGTGCCGTAACAGGATCACCGGAACGGTGTCGACCGGCGCCGCGGCGAACGCCTGCAGCAGGTCGCGGTCGGTCTGCCGGGTCAGTCGGGCCATGGCCCGCGGCACCGGCAGCCAGTCCAGCCGGTCCACCTCGGAGTTCGGCTGGAACTCGGCGTCCACGGCGGCCTGCGCGGCCCAGTACTTCACCCGCTTCATGCGGGCCGGGCCGCCGAAGGACACGTCGTAGACCTGGGTCGGCAGCCGCCGGCCCAGGACCACCGGATAGCCGGTCTCCTCCCGCACCTCGCGCAGCGCGGCCCGCACGTAGTTCTCGCCGGCGTCGAGCTTGCCCTTCGGGAACGACCAGTCGTCGTAGCGGGGCCGGTGGATCAGCGCCACCTCCGGTCCGGCGCGGCCGGGGCGCCACAGGACGCAGCCGGCAGCCCGGACCCGGATCGGCGCGGCCTGCTCGGCGTCGGCGTTCATGCGTGCCCGGACCTCTCTCGTACTGGCAACGGCGCGGTACTCCGGGCGCGGAGCACGGCCAGGCGTTGTTCTTCGTGCAGTCTTCCCAGTACATAACCGGTCGTGGCGGCGATGCGCGGCGTGTCGGCCGCCCGATGGACGCAGGCCGCGGCCAGCACCGCGTCCCGCTGCCCGGCCAGCGCCTCGACCAGCGCCGTCAGCCGGGCCAGCAGGTCGGCCGGAGTCTCGCCGGCGATCAGGGCGGCGGCCGGGCGGCACAGCTCGGCGATGTGCAGCGCGGCCAGCGCGGCGTCCTCGGCGGCCAGCCAGGCGGCGTCGCCGTCGGCGTCCTCGGCGGCCAGCGGCTCCGGCAGGTCCTCGATCCGGCGCGCGAACTCCTCGTAGGCGCTCTGGGCCAACTCCGGGAGCACCGCCCGGGCCGGCCGTTCGGCGGCCGGGGTCAGCGGCACGTCCCGGGCCAGGGTGGCCATCCGGTCGGCCAGCGCGTGGAAGGCCGGGCCGACCAGCGCCGCGGTCGCGTGGCTGTGCGCGGCCGAGCGTTCCCGGTCCAGCATCCGGGTCAGCAGGGTGCGGGTGCGGGCCGCGCCGCCGTCGGGGTAGCGGCCCTGCTCGATCCACAGATCCAGCGGGGCCAGCAGCCGCGGCCGCACGGCGTCGGTGTCCCGTTCGGCGCCGAGCACCACCGCGGTGGTCTCCAGTTCCCGGCCCAACTCCTGGGCCCAGACCGCGTCGACCAGTTCTCGGCAGGCGGCCAGCGCCGTGCCCACCCGCAGGCACGCGGTGCGCAGCCGCACCGCCGCCGACTGCTGCACCGGCAGCGCGCTGTGCGTCAGGAAGGCGCGTGACTGCTCGGCGAGGTACCCCCGCACCGCCAGTCCCGCCGGTCCGTCGGGCGTCGCCGCCCCGAATCCGGCCATCGCGCGCTGAGTCGCTGCATCCATGTGTCCGCCACTGCCCCCACGACGTGCGTCAGGCCTCTGCCTGACGGTTCGGTTCCGCCGTTGCCCGGATGGCGGCACTGTTCTTCTGATCGGCATGGTTTTTCCGATCGGCGCTGTTCTTCTCCACCCCACATGGCGAACGGTCCGGCAGCGCCGGCCCGTCCGCCCCTCGTGATCTCGCCCCCACAGCGCTCACCCGGCCCGCCGGCTCCACCAGTCGGCGCGCTCGGTGATGAGCGTGTTCTGCAGGTCGGCCAGCGGGCTGCCGTCCTCGGCGTACTCGGTCCGGGTCCAAGTGCCGTCGCCGGCCAGGTCCCAGGCCGCGGTCTTGGGGTCCATCGCCAGGTCGAACAGCGCCGAGATGGCCCGCCGCTGCACCGGTTCGACCAGCCGGACCAGGGTCTCCACCCGGCGGTCCAGGTTCCGGTGCATCAGGTCCGAGCTGCCGATCCACACCTGGGCCGTCTCGTCCAGTCCGAAGACGAAGGCCCGGGAGTGTTCCAGGAACCGGCCCAGGACGCTGCGGACCCTGATGTTCTCGCTGAGCCCCTCGACCCCCGGGCGCAGCGCGCAGATGCCGCGCACCCAGACCTCGATCGGGACGCCGGCCTGCGAGGCCTCGTAGAGCGCGTCGATCAGGGCCTCGTCGACGATCGAGTTCACCTTGATCCGGACCCGGGACGGCTTGCCGGCCTCGGCCAGTGCGCGCTGCTGTCCGATCAGGTCGATCAGCCCGGGCCGCAGCGCGTTCGGCGCGGTGAGCAGCCGGCCGAACTTGGTCGGGTGGGCGTAGCCGGACAGCCGGTTGAACAGGTCCGACAGGTCCGCGCCGATCTCGTTGTCGCAGGTCAGCAGGCCCAGGTCCTCATAGAGCCGGGCGGTCTTGGGGTTGTAGTTGCCGGTGCCGACGTGGGAGTAGCGGCGCAGCGAGTTGCCCTCCCGGCGCACCACCAGCGAGAGCTTGCAGTGCGTCTTGAGCCCGATCAGGCCGTAGACCACGTGGCAGCCGGCCTGCTCCAGCTTGCGGGCCCAGGAGATGTTCGCGTGCTCGTCGAACCGGGCCTTGATCTCCACCAGCACCAGCACCTGCTTGCCGGCCTCGGCGGCGTCGACGAGCGCGTCGATGATCGGCGAGTCGCCGCTGGTGCGGTACAGGGTCTGCTTGATCGCCAGGACGTCCGGGTCCTCGGCGGCCTGCTCCAGGAAGGCCTGGACGCTGGTGGCGAAGGAGTCGTAGGGGTGGTGCAGCAGGATGTCCCGGCGGCGGATCGCGGCGAAGATGTCGGCGGGTTTGCCGGGGCCCTCGTCGGCCAGGTCCGGGTGGGTCTTGGTGACGAACGACTGGAAACGCAGCTCGCTGTACTCCCCGGCCTTGCCGATGTCGGCGATCTGGTTCAGGCCGGTCAGGTCCAGCGGCGCGGTCAGCTTGAAGACCTCGTCCTCGGTGATGTCCAGCTCGCGGACCAGCAGGTCCAGCACCTGCGGCCGGATGTTCTCGTCGACCTCCAGGCGCACCGGCGGCCCGAAGCGGCGCCGCATCAGCTCCCGCTCCAGGGCCTGCAGCAGGTTCTCGTCGGTGTCCGCCTCGACTTCGAGGTCTTCGTTGCGGGTGACCCGGAACGCGTGGTGGTCCAGGATCTCCATGCCCGGGAACAGCAGCGCCAGGTGCGCGGCGATGACGTCCTCGACCGGCACGTAGCGGCCCGGGCCCGCCGGGACGAACCGGGGCAGCAGCGGCGGCACCTTGACCCGGGCGAAGTGCTCCTGCCCGGTGTCCGGGTCGCGCAGCGAGACCGCCAGGTTCAGCGACAGGCCGGAGATGTAGGGGAACGGATGCGCCGGGTCCACCGCCAGCGGCGTCAGCACCGGGAACAGCTGGT
Organism: Catenulispora pinistramenti; assembly: GCF_018274385.1. Taxonomy (GTDB): domain Bacteria; phylum Actinomycetota; class Actinomycetes; order Streptomycetales; family Catenulisporaceae; genus Catenulispora; species Catenulispora pinistramenti. The sequence goes on from NZ_JAAFYZ010000109.1 coordinate 10,372, forward strand.
TGCGGAACTGCTGGAACAGCTTCTCCCGCTCCTCGGCGTCCAGGTCGCCCCAGCGGATGATGTTTATGCCGACGGCCGCGAGCTCGGGCCGCAGCTTCTCCTGGAACACCCCGGCGTGCCGGGCCATCAGTTCCCTGGTCTCGGACAGGATCCGGCGCAGCACCTCGCGCGGCGGCAGGCCGGAAGCGGAGGTGGTGGCCACGCCGGTGGCCAGCCGCCGGCGCAGGCCGGCGACCCGGACCATGTAGAACTCGTCGAGGTTCGAGGCGAAGATCGCCAGGAAGCGGGCGCGCTCCAGCAGCGGGACCTGAGCGGAGTCCTGGGCGAGTTCCAGGACCCGTTCGTTGAAGCGAAGCCAGGAGATCTCCCGGTCCAGGAAGCGGGTCTCGGGAGCCGGGCCGGTCATGATTCCGAGCTTGACAGGTGGGCGTGAACGCGGGGTATCGGGAGGGTGGATTCTCGGCGTCCGGGTGACCGCCTGCGCCATCCGGGCGAAAATGCGCTGCTCAACAGGTGAAACCCCTTCCGCGACGGTATCGATGGATCTGGAAGGTGTACCCGGGTCCGCTCGCGTTCATCTGCCCTCGTTTTGCCGCTTCGAACCCTCAACGACAGGAGGCCCGGCGAGATGTTCGGGATGAAGACTCTGGTGGTGGGCGGCGGCGCGGTCGCGCTGTTGTGGATGATGAACAACCACGCGAGTGCCGGCGATCTCGCGGACAACGTCAAGAACGGCGCGTCCACGGTGTCCAACGGCTATCAGAGCCTGCAGAGCGGATACCAGAGCGTGTCCAGCGGCGTCTCGGCGGTCCAGAACGCGGTGAACGGGCTGAACTCCAACTCGGCGAGCAGCACCGACAGCTCCGGCACCGGCGGGCTCAGCGGTCCGGCGGTGGAGCTGAACCCGGGCTCGGCCAAGCCCGGCCAGCAGGTGCAGATCACCGTCCCGACCTGTATCCAGCCCACCTCCGGGACCGCGACCTCCTCGGTGTTCGCCAACAACGGCTCGGTCTCGCTGACCCGGAACCCCAAGGGCGCGGGCCTGGCCGGCACCGCCACGATCGTCTCGAGCGCCCAGAACGGCCAGTGGTCGGTCAACGTCACCTGCGGCAGCGGCTCGGACGGCCTCAACGGCGTCACCAGCATCACCGTCTACGGCGGGACCAACCCCTCGCCGACCAGCCCGCCCAAGGCCGGCGGCGGCGGTTCGGTGATGAAGGGCGACGTGGGCATGACCGCCGGCGGCATCGCGCTGGTGGCCGGCGGCGTCGGCTACGGGTTGTGGACCATGCGCCGCCGCGGTGCCGACGGCACCCATGCCAACTGATCCCCCGCCGACCGCGGGCCCGGACGGCAAGGCCGCCGATCCGGGCCCGCGGGCCGGGGGGCCGGGGACCGGTCAGCCGACCGCCGACCGCCCGCGCGGCCGGCACAAGCTCCTGAAGATCGTCATCGCGGCGGCCGTGGTGGTGGCCGGGGCCAAGCTCCTGGGCAGCGGCGTCACCGCGCTGTCCGGGCCGCCCTCGCCGACCCGGGGCGCGCTGTTCGGCAACTGGTCCGGTCCGGTGGCCGCCCCGCTGGCGCGCTCGGTGCCGCTGCGGGTGCAGGTCCCCTCGGTGGGCATCAACGCCCCGCTGATCCGGCTGGGCCTGGACAAGGACGGCGCGGTGGCGGTGCCGCCGATGACGGTGCCGACCGAGGCGGGCTGGTTCACCGGCGACCCGACGCCGGGGGAGCGCGGCGCGGCGGTGATCGTCGGGCACGTCGACACCGACTACGGCCGCGCGGTGTTCTACCCGCTGGGCAACGTACAGCCCGGCGCGCTGGTGATCGTGGAGCGCGCGGACAAGAAGAAGGCCCAGTTCCGGGTGACGTCGGTCGAGGTGGTCGACAAGAACCGGTTCCCGGCGCAGCGCGTCTACGGCAGCGACGACAACGGGACGCCGCAGCTGCGGATCATCACCTGCGGCGGGGCCTTCGACGGCAGCCACTACGCGGACAACCTCGTGGTGTACACGCAACTGGTCGGGGTCACCGGCTGAGGCGTGGTCCCGGATGGGCCGGCCGGATCGTTCTCTCAGGACGCGTCGATCAGGACACGTCGATCCAGCGCGCGGCCGCCTCGAAGGTGTCGTCCGGCCGGGTGTTGAACGCGATCGCCGCGTCCGGGGCGTGCCGCCGGACCAGGTTGACCACCTGCTCGAACAGGTCCCCCTCGGACCGGCGCACCCCGCCGCCGACCACGACGCACTCCCAGGGCTGCGCGCTCAGGGCCGCGGTGACGACCGCGGGGATGTCATCGCTGCCGTCCAGCCCGAACAGGCAGGTCTGGACGCCGACGCGGTGTTCGGCGAACTGCTCGACCCCGGCCGCGATCGCGTCGGCGGCCGGCTTCGGGTCCCACGGACCCGGGACGCGGTAGGGATCGAGGCCGATCACCAGGACTCGCGGGGTCTGCGGGGCAGCATCCATACTCACATTTGATACATGATGTCGGCGCTGCGTCGAGTGAAGCCGAGCTTCGTGTAGACCGCCACCGCCGGGGCGTTGTCGGCCTCCACATAGAGGATGACCTCGCCCAGTCCGCGGTCGTGCAGGTACTGGAGCCCGACCTGGGTCAGGGTCCTGCCGAGCCCGTGCCCCTGCTCGTCCGGCTCCAGGCCGACGACGTAGACCTCGCCGACCGGGCCGTCGCCGTAGGCGCTGTGGTCGTGCACCTTGGTCCAGTGGAAGCCCGCCAGCTTCTCGCCGCGCCAGGCCAGGAAGAAGCCCTCCGGGTCGAACCAGGGCTCGGCCATCCGCTCGCGCAGGTCCTCGACGGTCATCGAGCCCTGTTCGGGGTGGTGCGCGAAGGCCCGGGAATTGACCGCGGCCCAGGCCTCGTCGTCGACGCCGGGCCGGAACGCGGCGATGCGGATGCCCTCGGCCGGCACCGCCGGCGGGACCTCGGCCAGCGGCCGGGCCATCACCCACAGCTCGCGGACCGGCTTCAAGCCACGCTTGGCGGCCAGCGCCGCGGCGGCCGGGAGCGCGCCGTGGGCCCAGACGCGCACCGGCTTGTCGTCGCGGCGCACCTTCATCCGCAGGGCGTCGAGCAGCGCGCCGCCGACGCCCTGGCGCCGGGCCTCGGGCGCGACGACGATCTCCGCGGCCGGGCCCTCCTCGGGGTTCGACTTGTCGAGGAAGGCGTAGCCGATCAGCTCGGAAGCCTTGTCCGGCTCCGCCAGCCGCCGGGCCACGAAGTGCCAGGCGTCGGCGTCGCCGGAGTGCTTGAGGTCGCCGGAGTGCTTGAGATGGAGCAGCACCTGCTCGGGAAGTGGTGCCACCCCATCGGCCCGCTCCGCGGCCTCGGCGAGGGAACGGATGGTGGCGACGTCCGCCTCGTTGGGTCGGCGGACGACGCCGATGGAGATACCTGTCACGCCACCACGGTACGGTGCTGCGCGGTCGGCTTCACCGCGTCGGAGGCTCGAACCTCGTCCGCGCTCTCCTCGGACTCGGTGCCCGCGCTGGACCCGGTGTTCGCCCCGGCGCCGGATCCGTTTCGCTTGTCCGGCATGACGAAGCGGTAACCTACGTTGCGCACGGTGCCGATCAAGGCCTCGTGCTCCACGCCGAGCTTGGCCCGCAGCCGCCGGACGTGTACGTCCACGGTGCGGGTGCCGCCGAAGTAGTCGTAGCCCCACACCTCCTGAAGCAGCTGTGCCCGCGTGAACACCCGGCCGGGGTGCTGCGCGAGGTACTTGATGAGCTCGAACTCCTTGAAGGTCAGGTCCAGTACCCGGTTCCGGACCCGGGCGGTGTACGTGCCCTCGTCGATGGACAGGTCACCGCTCTTGATCTCCAGCGGCACCTCCTCGGCGACTGCCCCGGCCGCGAGCTTGCCGACCGCCAGCCGCAGCCGGGCCTCGACCTCGGCCGGGCCCGCCGAGTCCAGCAGGACGTCGTCGATGCCCCAGTCGGCGGTCACCGCCGCCAGCGCGCCCTCGGTGGTGATCAGCAGCAGCGGGCAGTCCACCCCGGTGGTGCGCAGCAGCCGGCACAGCGAGCGCATCTGCGGCAGGTCGCGGCGGGCGTCCACGAGTATCGCGTCGGCCGGTGGGGTGTCGAGCAGTGCGGATGCCTCCGCTGGAGCCACGCGAACGTTGTGCAACAGCAGGCCGAGAGCCGGCAGGACCTCGGAAGAGGGGGTCAGTGAGTTGGTCAACAACAGCAAGCTGGACATCCGCGGATCGCTCCTCATTTGTCCGGGGGCGTTTCTTGTCGCGCCCGCCAGAAAACACATAGAGGACCCGTGGGGCTTCGTCGCCCGGATCCTCTGTCAGAGAGGATAGCCGTCATGAAGCGTTTCCCCGAGGTTTCCGTGCCGGAGTTCACACGTATTTTACCTGGACAAAGGCGCAGCTCGGGGCACGTGGAGCCGGGTCAGACACTGTTGACGGCCGATGGGATCCGGCTTAACGCCGTGCATAGGGCAGGTGTCGATCGCCGTTGGGCGTTCGTCCTGTGCCACGGTTTCAGCGGGTCCTGGCGCACCGGGGACATGGCCCAGATCGCGAAACAGTTACGTCCATATGGCGGAGTCATCGCGTTCGACTTCCGCGGTCACGGACAGTCACACGGCCGGTCGACGCTCGGTGACCTCGAGGTGTTCGACCTGCACGCCGCGGTCGAGTGGGCCCGGGTGCTGGGTTACGAGAATGTGGCGACAGTCGGTTTCTCCATGGGGGCATCCGTGGTGGTGCGGCACGCCGGGCTGTGCGGCTCGGGCGTCGGCCCCGGCTCGGCGACCGACGCGGTGGTCTCGGTCAGCGGCCCGGGCTGGTGGTTCGAGAAGTCCACGCGCCCGATGAAGCTGGTGCACTGGCTGGTGCAGCACCCGGTCGGCCGCGCGGTGTCGTCCTGGCATCTGAAGACGCGCATCCTGCCGAACGGCTGGGACCCGGTGCCGGAGTCGCCGATGGAGCTGGTGGGACGGATCTCCCCGGTGCCGTTGTTGGTGGTGCACGGCGACGCCGACAAGTACTTCCCGCTCACCCACGCCGAGGCGCTGTACGCGGCCGCGGGCGAGCCGCGCGAGCTGTGGATCGAGCCCGGGTTCGGGCACGCCGAGGCCGCGGCGGCGCGGGAGGCCGCGGGCCGGGAGATGGTCGGGCGGATCGGCCGGTGGGTGCGGGCGCTGCCGGTCGGGGTCGCGGTGGGGGAGGACGGTGCGGTTGTCGGCGGCGGTGATGGCGACAGTGATGGCGGCGGCGGTGACGGCGGTGGCAGCCGTGGCGCCGGCGAGACCGGATATAAAGGGCGGAACAGCGATCTCGGCGAGGCCGGCGAGGTCATGGAAGGCGAGGCGGGATGAGCGGGCTGATCCGCTACTGGGCGGCGGCGAAGGCGGCGGCGGGCATCGCTGAGGAGCCCTTCGAGGACGAGGTACTGGCCGACGTGCTGACGGCCGCGGTGGCCCGGCACGGCGCGCGGCTCGGCGAGGTGGTGCGCCGGGCGTCGTTCCTGGTGGACGGCACCCCGGTGGGCCGCCGCGACCCGGCCGACGTGCGGCTGCCCGACGGCGCGGTGGTCGAGGTGCTGCCGCCGTTCGCGGGGGGCTGAGCGGGTCCGGCTGGTACCTTTCAGGCGGGTAGCAGTCGGCGGGAGGCAAAGGGTGGGCGAGTACACGGGCCGACGGCGTGGGCGAGCGGCTCCAGAGCCGTTACCTCAGCAGGAGCCCGAGTATCCCTACATCGAGGATCCGGCCTACCAACAGCAGGGGTACTTCCAGGAGCAATACGCTCAGCCGCAGCAGCCTGAGGGCTACGAGTACTACGAGCAGCAGCCGGCAGCCGAGTACCAGGGCGTTGAGTACCAGAGCACCGAGTACCAGGGCTACGAGCAGCAAGGCTACGAGCAGCAGTATGGCTATGAAGCCGCTCCGGCGTATGAACAGGCGCCGAACTATGGCTACGAATACGCGCCCGAGTACACGCAAGACCCTGCCTATGGCTACCAGGAAGCTCCGAGCTACGACCAGCAACCGGGTTACGAGCAGTACCCGCCGGGCTATGAGCAGCAGCAGCCAAGCTACGAGCAGTACCCGAGCTACGAGCAACAGCCGGGCTATGACTACAGCTCTAGTGAGCCTCATGCGCAGGGCTATGCCGAGGACTACGCGCAGGAGTACGACCAGGGCCACTACCAAGAGCAGCCCTATTACGAACAGCCCTATGAGGAACAGCTTCCAGAGCCCCGCCGCCGTAGCCGGTCCGCACCAGTAGCCGAGTCCTACGCCGAGCAGCATCCCGAGTCCTACGCCGAGCAGCATCCCGAGTCCTACGACAGCGGCTACGACAACGGCTACAACAGCGGCTATGACAACAACTACGACAGCGACTACGGCTATGAGTCCCCAGCCGAACCCCGCCGCACCCCCCTGTCTCCGCTGTCGCACCTCCCCTACACCGCGGCAGCCACCGCGGCCCTGGCCATCGCCGCCTTCGTCTCCGACAAGGCGATAGCCGCGGTCGTCCTGCCGCTCCAACTCCTCGTCGCCTGGGCCGTGTTGGATCTGGCCGGGTTCGCGTCCCGCCGCACCGCCGTCGTGGCCGCGCTGCCGGCGCTCGCCGGCACCGTGGCGACCTTCAAGTTCCAGCCCGACGACGCCGCGATCCCGGTCGCGGCCGGGCTCGGCGCCGGCTTCGTCCTGGTGGCCGCGGACGCCGTCCTGCGGGCCCGGCGCAACGGCGTTGAGCCGGGGAGCGTGCGCTCGTTGGCCGCCGCCGGATCGGCCCTGCTCCTGGCCGGACTGACCGGACTGTTCCTGCCGGCCGCGGCCCTGCACACCACCTCGGTGGTGGCCGGCGCGGCGGTCTGCGGTTTCGTGTCCCTGCTGGCCGCCCGCAACGCCGAACTCGGGGCGAGCCGGGCCGCGGTGGTCGCGATACCGGTCACGATCGCCGCCCTTGCTTCCTACGCCGCGGCTATCCTCGTCCCATGACTTCCGAGGAGGGGCTGGACCAGCGGCACGGGCGGGCGCACTCGCCGCCGGCCAGACGGCGCAGGTGGCCGACCCGGCTGGCGATCACGCTGCTGGTGCTGGCGGGCCTGTTCGTGGCCGCCGACCGGATCACGGTGGGGATCGCGGAGAGCCAGATCGCCAAGCGCATCCAGCAGTCGCAGAACCTGGAGAGCAAACCGTCGGTCACCATCGCCAACTTCCCGTTCCTGACCCAGCTGATCGGCATGAAGCTGGACAAGGTCTCGGTGGACGCGCGCGGTGTGGTCCGTAACAACGTCCGGGTGACCGATCTGCACGTGGACCTCAACGGCGTCGCTCCGTCCGACGGGTTCAAGGAGGCCGACGTCGACCACCTGTCCGGCACCGCGCTGTTCAGCTGGACCGACATGGAGTCCGCGGCCGCCGCGCAGGGAGTGGACGTGACGCTGGCCGACGGGCCGGACAACACCGTGCAGATCACCGGCAACGTCCCGGGACTGGGAAAGATCACCGTGCAGAGCAAGCTGACACTGGGTCCGGACAACCGGCTCCAGCTGACCGCGTCGAAGATCGTGTCTTCCTCGGTGGGGCTCTCCGGCCGGGTGACGAGCGCGCTCGACTTCCCGATCAACGTCGGGCAGTTGCCGATGCAGCTGACCCTGCAGATGGCCAACATGCAGACCTCGGCCGACGGGCTGCGGGTGTTCGCCGAGGCCGACCATGTGCTGGTGACCGGTTCGGGCGTCTCCTCCAACTGACCTGACGGCGACTGACGCTGACTGACTCCGATCTGACTCCGATCTGACTCCGATCCGGCTCTGATCCGGCTCCGACTGGCCCGGATCACGATCGGCGGGCACCATCCGGCCCGATCCGCTGTCGGACGATCACCGGGGATGCCATCATCGGCGTGTGGCGTGGCGGCGGCGAGTTGAACCGGAACCCCCGCCTTTGCGTGTCCCCGGTGTGGACGTCGCGAGCGCGGACGCGGAGCGTCTCAAAACCCTCTACGCGGACCACGCGGGTCCGTTGCTGGGCTACGTCCTCAAACTGACAGACGGCGACCGTGGCCGGGCCGAGGACGTGGTGCAGGAGACGTTCCTGCGGGCCTGGCAGCACGCCGAGGCGTTCGCGCCCGAGCGCGGCTCGCCGCGGGCGTGGCTGTGCACGGTCGCCCGGAACATCGTGGTGGACCAGGCCCGGGCCCGCCGCTCGCGGCCGAGGGAGGTCGGCGGCGAGGACGGGCTCGCGATCGCGGCGGCGCGGGACGCCGCCGTCCAAGACGACCAGGACCGGATTCTGCTGGGATGGGAGGTGGCCGAGGCCATGGCGACACTGAGCCCCGACCACCGGGCGGTGCTCCGGGAGACCTACTTCAAGGGGCTCTCGGTGGCCGAGGCCGCCGAGGTGCTGGGCGTTCCCCCGGGCACCGTGAAGTCGCGGACCTATTACGCGCTGCGCGCCCTGCGGGCCGCGTTCGAGGAACGGGGGATCAAACCGTGAACCCCGAACCCGGTACCGGCCCCGGCCCGGGCCCCGGCGCCTGCGACGACGAGGACCTGCGGATCGCGGTCGGCGCCCTGGCGCTCGGCGCGCTGGACCCGGACGAGGCGCGCGAGGTCCGCCGGCACCTGGCCGAGTGCCCGGAGTGCCAGGCCGAGTACGCCTCGTTCGTCGGGGTGAAGCGGGTCATGGACATCGGGCTGGTCGGGGCGCCGATGCCGGAGCTGCCGATCCCGGCCAAGCCGCGGAAGCGGCTGCCGTTCCGGACTCCGGTGCGGGCTCATGGGGGTTCAGGCGGTTCAGGCGGTTCAGGTGCTTCAGGGACTTCGGGGAAGCTGAAGCTGCCCGGGACGCCGTGGCGCCGCCGGATACTGGTCGGCGTCGCCGGCCTGGTGCTGCTCATCGGCGGGTTCTGGGCCGGGCACAGCGGCCGGCCGGGCCCGACGGCGGACGTGGCGGGCAAGGCGCTGCCGGCGGTGACACAGAGCGGTGTGACCGCGCAGATCTCCTACCAGGGCCGCGGCTGGGGCACCTCGGTCACCGCGCGGATGAGCGGGACGCCGGACGGGCTGAACTGCACGCTCTACGTCGTCGCCAAGAACCACGACGCGGTCCCGCTGTCGAACTGGCGGTCGGTGGCCGGCAAGGCGATCGACATCCCGGCCGCGACCTCCCTGCAACCGGGACAGATCGACCACTTCGAGGTGCGGGTTGCCAGCTGGGGCGGCTACGACATCACGGTGCCGATGACGTCCTGAGGGCCCGGTGTGACCAGCGCCGGTGACGAAACGTAAGACCGTCGTCTCACACTGCGGTACGTGCGTGACACCGCCCCTAGCCGTCTCTAGAGTCGTTGACATGAAGCAGCAGGCGGACTTCACCAAGCGACGCGCAGTCGATCTGTGCCGCGTCGCCGCCTGCCTGTGTCGAATGCGCTGACCCTGGAGGGTCGGTTGCTGTCCGTGATCCCGGTTCTTCGGGGACACGAAGCCCCCTCGTCGTAGGACGGGCGACCCTCTGCCTTCAGCGCGGACCCAAGCCAGACACGCACGTGCTTCTCGCATGCCCGCATGCTGTACGCCCGCCGCCGTGGAACAACCGCGTCCGCCGGGCACGGCCCCGCACTCCGATCCGAACCCCGAAACATCCGGAGGACTCCCATCATGAGTCGCAATGACGTCCTGGTGGACGCCGACTGGGTCCAGGCGCACCTGGACGATCCGAAGGTCGTCCTCGTCGAGGTCGACGAGGACACCGCCGCCTACGACAAGAACCACATCCGCAACGCCGTCCGGATCGACTGGAAGCGCGACCTGCAGGACCCGGTCCGCCGCGACTTCGTGAACCAGGAGCAGTTCCAGGCGCTGCTGTCCGAGCGCGGCATCGCCAACGACGACACCGTGGTGCTCTACGGCGGCAACAACAACTGGTTCGCGTCCTACGCGTACTGGTACTTCAAGCTCTACGGCCACGGCGACGTGAAGCTGCTGGACGGCGGCCGCAAGAAGTGGGAGCTGGACTCCCGCGAGCTGGTCGTCGAGCAGCCGACCCGGTCCGCGACCAGCTACACCGCCGGGCCGCAGGACCAGGCCATCCGCGCCTACCGCGACGACGTCGTGGCCGCGATCGGCAGCTCCAACCTGGTCGACGTGCGCAGCCCCGACGAGTACTCGGGCAAGCTGCTGGCCCCGGCCCACCTGCCGCAGGAGCAGTCCCAGCGTCCGGGCCACGTCCCGACCGCGCACAACATCCCGTGGTCCAAGGCGGCCAACGACGACGGCACGTTCCGCTCCGACGAGGAGCTGACCGCGCTCTACGAGGCCGAGGGCGTGGACCTGTCCAAGGACACCATCGCCTACTGCCGGATCGGCGAGCGCTCGGCCCACACCTGGTTCGTGCTGCACGAGCTGCTGGGCCAGAGCAACGTGAAGAACTACGACGGTTCGTGGACCGAGTACGGCTCGCTGGTCGGCGTGCCGGTCTCGCTCGGCTCGAACCCGGGCGCGCCCGAGGGCGGCCAGCAGTGACGGCCTCGTGCGGCGCCCCCGCCGGCGGATTCAGCATCGAAGGAGTGGACGTGGCCAAGGAAACTGTCATCCAGGGTGCGGTCAGCCGGGACGGCGCGCCGGTGAGCGGATACGTGCGGCTGCTGGACAGCACCGGCGAGTTCACCGCCGAGGTGCCGACCAGCCCCGAGGGCGGCTTCCGCTTCTTCGCCGCGCCGGGCACCTGGACCGTGCGCGCGCTGGTGCCGGGCGGGACCGTCGACGCCGAGGTGCGGGCCGCGCTGGGCGAGGTCGCGGAGGTCGCGCTCGCGGTGTGAGCCGGCGTGCGGAGCTGTGCGCCCTTGGATCTGCGCACTCTTGGATCTGTGCACTCTTGGATCTGTGCACACCTGGATCTGAGCGTATGAGGGGAGCGCCCGCCCACCGATCACGAGATCGGGGGCGGGCGCCGTCTTTGTTTTCGGGCACCGTTCTCCGGCACCGCTCTCCGACACGTTTTCCGACACCCGAAGAGACCCAGGTCACCGAACGCCTGCCCACCCGCTCCGATAAACTCCCCACCATGAGCGTCCAGACTCTTTTCGACATCCTCCTGGTCCTGGTGGCCCTCGCCGTCGTGTGGTTCGCGTCCTTCACGGTGCTGCGGCTGTTCAAGGGCCAGAGCTGATGCCGCTGGAGATCCCGTCCGACCTGCACCCGAACTGCGTGCCGCTGGCGTTCCTGCTGGGCACCTGGGCCGGCGCGGGGGTCGGGGGGTACCCGACCATCGAGTCGTTCAACTTCGGGCAGGAGGCCGTGTTCTCCTACACGCCGGACAAGCCGTTCCTGAAGTACGAGTCCCGCTCCTGGCTGCTCGACGACGACGGCAACCAGGTCCGCCCGCTGGCCTCGGAGTCCGGCTACTGGCGTCCGATGGAGCGCACCGAGGAGAACGGGACCGCGGGTACCACCCGCACCATCCTCGAGGTGGTCCTGGCGCACCCGACCGGCATTTCCGAGATCTGGGTCGGCGAGGCCGACGGCGCGAAGGTCGAGCTGCGCACCGACGTGGTCGCCCGCACCGAGACGGCCAAGGAGTACACCGCCGGCCACCGGCTCTACGGACTGGTCCAGGGCGAGCTGCTGTGGGCCTTCGACATGGCGGCCGTGGGCCAGTCGATGCAGTCACACCTTTCGGCCCAGCTCAAGCCGGTTAAGTAAGCAATGCGCGCCGGACGCGCTAATGGATGGTGGCGACCGCTGTCACCGTCCGGTGGGATAGTAGTGGTATGGAGACCGCGCCCACGGACCTGACGAAGGAGCTGCGCGCGAAGGGCTACCGCCTCACGCCGCAGCGCCAGTTCGTCCTGCAGGCCGTGGCCTCCCTCGACCACGCCACGCCTGAAACGATCTGCGAAGAGGTGCGGCGCACCGCTCGCGGCGTGAACCTCTCCACGGTGTACCGGACGCTGGAGCTCCTAGAGGAGCTGGGCCTGGTCACCCACACCCACCTCGGGCACGGCGCACAGATCTACCACACGGCTGACCAGCCCGCGCACGTGCATCTGGTGTGCCGGGGCTGCGGGCGCATCCTGGAGGCGGCGGATTCCGCGGCCGAGCCGCTGGTGCAGCGGTTGATGCAGGACTACGGGTTCGAGACGGATGTGCGGCACCTGGCGGTGTTCGGGATGTGCGGGGATTGCAGAGAGCTCAGCTCTACACAGAACTCCGCAGCCACTTCTCAAAACCCTGCGTGAACTGGACCGTGGTGGTCGCCAGGACGTTCTTCATCGCGTCGTCCACACACGTGGAGCCCGTCGCGTGCTTGTACACATACAGCACGAACTGATCGACCTTCGCCGGGCTGTATTTTGCGGCTATGTAGCGCATCGCCATGTGTGAGTAGAAGTAGCCGAGGCCCGAGACGTCGGCGTTGGCGCTGTAGACCTGGCTGTCCGTGGGGAGCGCGGTGGGGATGCTGTGCTTGGCCAGGTAGGCGTGCAGAGAGACGCCGTTGTAGAGCAGGTCCGCTGTGGAGTACATCCGCTGCGATTCCCACTCCGCGAAGCCCTCTACGACCCACAGGTGGTTCTGTCCAGACGCCGCGCTCTGGTCGTCGAACGGGCCGATCATGGCGTGCGCCATCTCGTGCTTGAACACTATGTCCGCGTCGACGGTGGCGAGGTTCTTGTACTGCGTGGTGTCCACCGCTATACGGGAGCTCGGGTAGAAACCGCTGGTGTTCTCAATGTTCCCAGTGTTCCCCGCCGCGGCGATCGGTACCGTCACCCCGACCGACTCCGCGCGGTCCTGGCTGTATATCCCCTCGTAGCGCGCCCGGTCGGCGGTGAGGAACACCGCGAAGCCGGGGGCGGTACCGGGGCCGCCGGTCCAGTGGGAGAGGTCGTACTCTGCGTCGCTCTCCAGAGCGCTTGCGTGGCTCTTGGCGAAGGCAGCCGAAGAGTCGTCCGCCATGATCACCACCTTGGGCTTGGTCAGCACGGTCAGGCCGGCGACCGCGTCCCAGGGAGCCGGGTAGTTGTGTTCCGCCGGGGCGCCGCTGACTGCGACGACTTCTAGGGGGCCGTTCGCGGCGGTGCGCTGGACGGTCCACTTGTAGCGTTCCACGACCGGGACGCTGTCCACGCCGGTGATCTGGTGGACGAACGTCACGACGGCGGTTGCCGTGGCACCGGAACCGGAGACGGTGCTCACCGAGTACGACGCCGTGGTGAGCGGGATCTTCCGCAGGTTGTCGAACAGCTGGCCCTCATGGAGCGCCAGGTCCGGGTGCTTGGTGTCGAAGCCCGCGATGAAGGCCGCCCGGTTCTTGCTCTTCAGGGCGGCGGAGTGGGCGGCTACGAAGGCCTTGATGTCGTCGGCCGAGATGGACACGTCGGCGGTGGACGCCGAGCTGACGGAGTCGGGGCGGGAGCCGCTGCCCTTGATCGGCGTCGAGGTGTCCCGGCTGTTCTGCCCGCCGCGCTCGGCGGAACCGCTCGTCTCGTGCGAGCGGACCAGCGCTTTCCCGGCCGGCGCGTCGTGTCCGGTGTGCCTGGCCGCCCCCGCGGCCAGCCCGCCGATCGCGACCGCACCGACCACCACCAGGGCACCGGAAGCCGTCCACGCGACCCGTGTCGGCCTTGCCATCGAATTCCCCGCCCTGCGTGTTGCACCCTGTTGACTGCCCCGTGCACTACCCCGTGACGAGCCCCACGCTGGTCGCCGCCGTCGCCTATTGCCGGGCAAACGGCAGCGTAGCAGGCGCTTTGCGATAGGAGAGACTAGAGCCATGAAGAGCCCTTTGCTGACCCTGCCCGCCGCGGTCCCGGCCGACCCGCCGGACGAAGGCGTCGCCGCGCACTACGGCGATCCGCACGGCGAGCAGCGCAGGCTGGCCGAGGAGCGGCGCGGGTTCGTGGACCTGTCGCACCGCGGGGTGCTGCGGGTGGCCGGCCCGGACCGGCTGACCTGGCTGCACTCGTTCACCAGCCAGCACCTGGAGGCGCTGAAGCCGGGGGCGGCGGTTGAGGCGCTGATCCTGTCGCCGCAGGGCCGGGTCGAGCACGCGCTCTACCTGGTGGACGACGGCACCGCGACCTGGTTCCACGTGGAACCGGGCACCGCGCCGGAGGTGCTGGCCTTCCTGGAGAAGATGCGCTTCATGATGCGCGTCGAGCCGGAGGACGTGACCGACCGCTACGCCCTCGTCCTCACCACCGGCCCGGTCCCCGACGGCGTCCTCGCCCGCGAGACAGACCTGGGCCGCGAACTGTTCCTCCCCAGGGAGCGCCTGGCGGACTTCGCCAAGGACGGCGGTGCGGGCGACCCCGTCGGCATGTGGGCCTACGAAGCGCTCCGCGTCGCCGCGCACCGCCCCCGCGTCGGCCTGGAGACGGACGACCGCACCATCCCGCACGAGCTCGACTGGATCGCTACCGAGGGCCACCCGGGCGCGGTGCACCTGAACAAGGGCTGCTACCGCGGCCAGGAAACGGTCGCCCGCGTGGACAACCTCGGCCACCCCCCGCGCCGCCTGGTCTTCCTGCACCTGGACGGCACCCCCGAGCGCCTGCCCGCGCACGGTGCGGAGGTGACGACGCGGGACGGCCGCGTGGTCGGGCAGGTGACGTCCGCGGCGCGGCACTACGAGCTGGGGCACGTGGCCCTGGCCATCGTGAAGCGCAACACTCCGGTTGAGGAGGAGCTGCTGGCCGACGGGATTCCGGCGGCGCAGGAGGTTGTGGTGGCGCCGGATGCCGGGGCGAACCGGCGGCCGGCCTTCCGGGCCGCACACTAGTTGAACGGGGTACAGATTAAACGGGTTACAGAACCCGTGTAACAGCTTCGTGCGATAGGGGTATAACCCGGCCATGGCTCTGACCACCCCGGCGACCGCCGCCGGACCGGTTCCGCGCCCGCGCCACGCCATCGCGATCGGGTGGCGATAGGGCCAACCTCGATCCGCACTATTCCCCTGCATGGAACGATGCTGTTATGGGCACCCACGCCACCAGACTCGACCGCGTCCTGATCGCCGCCCGGCGGCCGGGCGCGGAGGTCGAGGCCCTTGAAGTAGCCGCCATCCGGCGGGAGCGCGGGGACGCGCTCCGGGAGGAGAGCGAGCTCTCCTATCTCCGCCGCGTTCTGCACGGCCGGATCGACATAATCGATGCCGAGCTGCGGCGGCGCGCCGCCGGGTCGGCCGAGCCGCTGGTGCAGTCGCTGGCGGCGATCCTCGCCGACGACCCGCCGGCGAACGCGCGCTCGCCGCGCCATATGGACATCGGGCTCCTGCCGGACCCCGATCCCGGGGAGTACCGGTCGCAGATGGAGGAGCGGATCGACGCGGCGGGGCCGGCGATCGTGCTGGACCTGTCCGACGCGCGGCTGGCCGAGGCCCGGTTGACGCTGAAGGCCTATGAGCGGGAGGTATCCGAGTATCGGCGGATCGCGCAGGCGGTGATCGACCGGTTCGCGGCCGAGCTGGCCCGCCGCTACCGTGAGGGGCAGGCAACCGTCGACGATCTGCTCAATGAGGAGCAGAAGATGGAGTAGTACCGCACATGACCGCACAAGGTGTCGTCCCCCTCGCTGAGATAGTCCGCTCCGGGTTCACGGAGGGCTGGCACGACGGCCGCCTCGTGGCCCTGGCCGCCGACGGGAGCGTGGAGTTCGCGTACGGCGACGTCGAGGCGGTGATGCTGCCGCGGTCCAGCAACAAACCGATGCAGGCGATCGGGATGCTGGAGAACGGCCTGGACCTGACCGGCGAGCTCCTGGCGCTGGCCGCGGCCTCGCACGCCGGCGAGCCCTTCCACCTGGAGGGCGTGCGCAGGATCCTGGCCGGGGCCGGCCTGGACGAGCAGGCGCTGGCCTGCCCGCCGGACTGGCCGCTGGCCGAGCAGGCGAAGCTGGCGCTGGTCCGCTCCGGCGGTGAGCAGCAGCGGATCACGATGAACTGCTCCGGCAAGCACGCCGCGATGCTCGCCACCTGTGTGATCAATCACTGGCCGACCGTCGACTACCTGGCTCCGGACCACCCGATGCAGCGCGCCGCCCGGGCCGCCGTGGAACGCCTGTCCGGCGAGCCGGTCACCCGGGACGCCGTCGACGGCTGCGGCGCCCCGCTCTACGGCATCTCCCTCGTCGGCCTGGCCCGCGCCTTCCGCAACGCCGTCCTGGCCGACCCGCAGACCCCCGAACGCCGGGTCGCCGACGCCATGCGCGCCCACCCCGAGTACGTCTCGGGCACCGACCGCCTCGACACCGACCTGATGGCCGGCATCCCCGGCCTGCTGGCCAAGGGCGGCGCCGAGGGCGTCCAGGCGGTGGCGCTGCCCGACGGCCGCGCGGTCGCGCTCAAGGTCGGCGACGGCGACCACGACCGGCGCGCCGTGGGCCCGGTGCTGGTGGCCGCGCTGCGCCGGCTCGGCGTCGAGGCCCCGGTGCTCGGCCGCTACGCCGAGTCGCCGCTGCTCGGCGGCGGGCACCCGGTCGGCGCCGTGCGCTCGATGATCTAGGGACGGCACCTTCCCGGTGGGGAGCCCGCAGGACGGGCTCCCCACCGGACGGGCGCCCCGCCGCATTCCCGCTTAGGCTCGCCGATATGACCGAGCGGATGTGGACCCCGACGGAAGTCCTTCCCGAGATCCCGTACGACGAGTGGCGGGCGACGCGCGAGACCCTGCACCGCTACCTGCAGATCGTCGGCAAGATCGCCCTGGCCCACGGGATCCGGCGCAACCACTGGTGGCACATGACCCTGCGGAACCGGCCGCGCGGCTGGTCCACGGCCGAGCTCGGAACGGCGCGGCAGGGCCCGTTGTTCACCTGCGAATTCGACTTCTTCGACCACGTCCTGCGCATCGACACCGACCACGGCGGCCAGGCGCTGGTCCCGCTGACCGACCAGACCGTGGCGTCCTTCTACACCCAGACCCAGGAAGCGCTGCGCACGCTGGACGTCGACCCGCACATCGCGAAGCCGTATCCGTACGACCTCCCGGACAAGGAGCGGCCGTTCGCGCAGGACACGGAGCACAAGACCTACGTGCCCGAACACGCGCACCGCGCCTTCCGCGTCTACAGCCAGGTGGGACGCATCCTGGAGGAGTTCAGCGCGACGTTCTCCGGCAAGGTCAGCCCGGTCCAGGTCTTCTGGCACACCTTCGACATCGCGACCCAGCGCTATTCGCCGCACCAGATCCCCGCGTCGGAGGGCATGGACGAGGCGACCCGCGAGTCCTACTCCCGCGAGCAGATCAGCTCAGGGTTCTGGTACGGCGACCCCGACACCCCGGAGCCGACGTTCTACTCCTACACGTATCCCGAGCCCAAGGGCATCGAGGAGAAGACCCTGCGTCCCGGTCCGGCCCGTTGGGTCACGGCCCGCGGGAGCCACACCGCGTACTACTCCTACAACGAGGCCCGCATGTCGGAGGACCCGGTGGGCTGCGCGTTGGCGTTCTACGAGTCCGCCTATGAAGCCGGCGCCGAACTCGCGCACTGGGATCACGCGGCGCTGGCCTGTTGGGACGGCATCACCGATCCGGTGCTGCGCAGCAAAGAGCCGCTCGGGATCCGGTATTGGCCCGAGCGGCCCTGAGCGGTGCTTGATGTGCTGGAAGAACTGGAATAGCTGGAAGAGCTAGGGGGACAGCGTCAGCCGCCCCACACCCACCACATCGCGGACTTGGTCATGTTCTTCGCCCGGAAGTCCGGGTCGGCGACCGCCGGGTTGTTGTCGATGACGTAGACCAGCACCTGGTTCCACTGGCCCGCCTTGAGCGGCGCGTTCGTCAGGTCCAGGCTGGTCTTGCCCAGCGAGCCGGACACCGCGGTGCCGTTGACGCCCCAGTAGACCGTGTAATTCTGGCCGACCAGCGGGATCAGGTTGGCGGTGAGCGTGACGCCGTTCTTGGCGGTGATGCCGTTCCGGGTCGGGGCCGGGGTCATCGAGTCGATCGGGTTGATCGAGCCCTGGCCGTAGCGGCTCAGGTAGAAGGACTCGATCAGCGCCTCGGTCGACGGCGGGTTGAACGGCTGGCCCAGGGCGCGCATCTCGGAGTTCTGCGAGGGGCGGTTGAAGCCGTGGGCGTAGTAGTTCGCGCCGTCGTAGGCGCCGACGGTGCCGCCGTCCGGGCTCGGCTTGCCGATCCAGCGCCACCACTTGGTGTGGTTGGCCGTCATCTGCGCCGCGGACTGCGAGGTGATGTTCGCCAGGTCCGAGTCGCTGCCGCCGGCGGTGTCGTAGGGGACGTCGTACTCGTCGCCCAGGCCCGCGATGGTGTGCGCCATCTCGTGCACGATCACGCCGTCCGAGCTCTGGTTCTCCCCGGCCAGCGTGGTGATCGAGCCGCCGGCGCCGCCGTAGGTGGCGGTGTGCGCGATGGAGATCACGTGGTTGATGCCGGGCACCAGGTTGGCGTAGGCGTTGGCGGCCTTGGTGTCCACGCACAGCAGCCGGTCGATGCCGTGGCACCAGAAGTGCATGCCCAGCGGGGTCTGCTTGGTGATCCCGTTGGTCGGGTCGTTGGAGATGCCCGAGACCGGGGAGGCGATGTCGATGCGCGAGGCGTCGAAGAAGTTCTGGTAGGTCTTGTAGGGCTCGTAGTTCATCAGCGCCTGCCAGGCGTTCTCCGCCGACTGCGCGAAGACCGGCAGCTCCGAGGCGGTGTAGCCGTCGCCGACGAAGACCAGGTCGATCCGGTTGTCGTGGCGGCCGTTCTCGTGCATCGGCACCAGTACCGGGCCGCTGGCCGTCGGCAGGCCGCCGGGGGCCAGGTGCAGGTCGCGGGGGGTCGGCAGGGCCTGGGGCGCGTGGTCGTCGCCGCCGTGCCGCAGCGTGATGCTGCCGTCCGGGGAGAACGTCTCGAACAGCATGTCGCCGCGGTTGTCGGCGTTGGCGTGGGTGTCGCCGAAGCGGACGGCCCCGGCCGAGGCCGGGCCCGCGGCGGAGGCGGCCAGCAGGCAGGCGCCCAGGGTCGCGGACAGCAGGGCGACGGCCGCGGCCCGGCGGGGCCCGCGGCGGCGGTGGTCGTCAAGGGTGTGACGGAGCATGCGGCCATTCAAACTCCGCATTTCGTCCGGAAAGGCGGCAGTGACCTCACCGACGCGGCCGGAAACGCCGGAATTCATCCTTTCGGCGGCACGAATGCGGCTCGCCCGGCCCGGCCCGGCGAAGCTGTGACCCATGACTCTGCGAAACCTCCCCGTGGCCTTCGCGACGCTGGCTTTCGCCGCCGTCGCGGGCGTGGCCGGCGCCGTCCCGGCCCAGGCGCACGCCGGAAACGCCGACAACGGTCGGATCCAGCTGACCGTCACCCACCGCGGCCCGATCTTCACCGACAACAACGATCTGGGCTACGACATCATCGTCACCAACAACGGCCCGGACACCGCCACCGGCGTGGTCCTGCGCACCACCGGCTGGGACTGCGAGGCCGACGCGCAGAACCGCGAGGCCTGCAAGCCGATCCCGGACCGCTTCGACCCGGCCAAGCCGATGGACTTCGAGACCGACCTGGGGACCATCCCGGCCGGCGGGCACGCCGAGTTCTCGGTGTTCACCACGATCCCGGACGAGAACGCCGGCTTCATCCGGACCACGACCGAGGTGGTCCGCAGCGACCAGTACGACACCCGGTCCGAGCCCGGCGCCTGCGACAGCGGCTGGGAGCCGCAGCCCGACTGCATGTCGGACGTCGTCGACCTGAGCAAGTGAGCTGAATCAGGCTCCAAGACCAGGGCTGCGATCAGGGCTGCGATCAAGCCCTGCGCGGTCGTTCCCCGCACGCGGCGGCGCGCGCCAGCAACAGTGCGCGCTCCCGCGTGTTGGCGGTCAGCTCGGCCGCCCGCTCGAACTCGGCCCGGGCCTCGGCGTGCCGGCCGAGCCGGAAGAGCAGGTCGCCGCGCACGCCGGGCAGCAGGTGGTAGTCCTGCATCGCGCGCAGGCCGGTGAGTGCCTCGGTGATGGCCAGCCCGGCTTCGGGACCCTCGGCCATGCCGACCGCGACCGCGCGGTTCAACTCCACGACCGGGGAGCGGGTCTGCTGGACCAGCCGGCCGTAGAGGGCGGCGATGAGCGGCCAGTCGGTGTCCTCGGCGGTGCGGGCCCGGGCATGGCAGGCGGCCAGCGCGGCTTGCAGGTGATACGGACCCGGCTCGGCCGTCTCAGCGCTCTGTGCGGTCTCAGCACTCTGTAACGCCTGGTCCGCGCGGACCAGCGCCGTCAGCCCCCGCTCGATCTGCAGCCGGTCCCACTTCGCACGGTCCTGATCCAGCAGCAGCACCGGCTCGCCGTCGGGCCCGGTCCGCGCGTGCCGCCGCGAGTCCTGGATCTCCATCAGCGCCACCAGCGCGGGCACCTCCGGCTCGGCCGGCATCAGCCCGGCCAGCACCCGGCCCAGCCGCAGCGCCTCCGCACACAGATCGGCCCGCAGCCAGGCGTCGCCGGCGGTGGCCGCGTAGCCCTCGTTGAAGATCAGGTAGACGACCTCCAGGACCGAGGCCAGGCGCCGTCGCCGCTCCGGGCCGTCGGGGACCTCGAACGGGACGCCGGCGTCGGCCAGGGTGCGCTTGGCCCGTACGATCCGCTGCGCGGCCGAGGCCTGCGGGATCAGGAAGGCGCGGGCGATCTCGGCGGTGGTCAGGCCGCCGAGGACGCGCAGCGTCAGCGCGACCCGCGCCTCGGCGGACAGCACCGGGTGACAGGCGGTGAAGACCAGGCGGAGCAGGTCGTCGTCGATCGCGGTGTCGTCGGCGGCGGCGTCCGCGCCGGCCAGGTCGGCCTCGTAGCCCTCGCCGTCGATCGCCAGCTCCCGGCCGAGCTCGCCGACCTTGCGGCGCAGCGTCTCGGTCCGCCGGAAGTGGTCCACGGCGCGCCGCTTGCCGACGGCGGTCAGCCAGGCGCCGGGCTTGGCCGGCACCCCTGCGGCCGGCCACTGTTCCAGCGCCGCGACCAGCGCGTCCTGGGCCAGCTCCTCGGCCAGACCCAGGTCGCCGGTGTAGCGGGCCAGGGTGGCCACCACCCGGGCCGCCTCCAGCCGCCAGACCGCCTCGACCGTCTCGGACGTCTGCGCCATGCAGCCAGTCTGGCAGCCGGCGCGCCGGGTGGCCGGGTGTACTGACCGGGTGCACTGGCCGGGTGCCCCGCTCGGGGCGGGGTGAGCCGCCCGGGGATGAGCCGGCCGCGCGGCCGTTACCCGCCGAGCTGCTCGCGCAGCTGTTGCTGCGCTTCCCGCAGCTCCGGCGTGAACTCCGGCCCGAGCTCACTCATCTCGAAGATCGGCCGCACCTCCAACGTCGCGCCGCCGGAGAGCGGCGCGCGCTTGACCCACTCCAGCGCCTCCTGCAGCGAGGAGGTCTGGAGCAGCCAGTACCCGGCGACGACCTCCTTGGATTCGGTGAACGGCCCGTCGAGGACGGTGCGCCGCTCCTTGTCGTCGAACCGCACCTTCGCGCCGGCCTGCGTCGGCTTGAGGCCTTCGGCGGCCAGCAGCACCCCGGCCTTGGCCAGCTGTTCGTTGTAGGCGATCATCTCCTCGAACAGGTCGGTCGGCGGCATCGCGCCGGCCTCGGAGCCCTCGTCGCCCTTGATGAAGACCATGAACCTCGGCATGTGATCGCTCCTCGACTGACGGCTGGTCGGTCCAGCCTCCACGAAGGCGTCGGACGGCGCGAGGCGGGATCGACACCGGGTCGGAAGATTTCTTCGGCGCGGGTTGATGCCAAGACATTCTAAGCCTAGGCTTCCTAGGTATGAGTCAGGACATGATGCGCGGACACCTCGACGGCCTGGTGCTGGCGGTGCTCACCACCGGCCCGTCGCACGGCTACGGACTCATCGACGCGCTGCGCGACCGCAGCGGCGGGGTCTTCGACCTGCCGGAGGGCTCGGTGTACCCGGCGCTGCACCGGCTGGAGCGGGCCGGGCTGGTGGCCAGCGGGTGGTCCGAGGTGGCGGGCCGACGGCGGCGGGTCTACAGCCTGACGGCTGCCGGCCGGCGCTCGGCCGAGGAGCGGCGCAGCGAGTGGCGGTCGTTCTCGGCGGCGGTGGAGCGGGTGTTC
>NZ_JAAFYZ010000011.1 GCF_018274385.1 Catenulispora pinistramenti
GTGGGCGACCGGGGCGGGGCGTTGGGCGCCGCCGGCTCCGGTTCCGGTGCCGCCGCCGGAGCCAGTGCCAGCGCGCGGCGCGGAGTCGGCTGTAGAGCTCGAGACAGGCCGAATTTCCGTTGCCGGGCCATCGATGGCGTCCTGTTCCGGCATCGCCAGCGGCGGCACCGGGAACAGGCTCTCGCCGTCGATGGTCAGCGGCTCGCGGCTGGTGGCCAGCACCCGCAGCCCCGGCGCCCGGCCGAGCAGGGTCTCGGCCAGATCGGCGGCGGCGCCGATCAGATGCTCGCAGTTGTCCAGGATCAGCAGGATCCGCTTCTCGGCCAGCGCCTCGACCAGGTGGTCGATCGCGCTGCGCAGCATCGCGGCGGCGGCCGCGGGCGAACCGCCGGCGCTCATCAGCTTCGTCTCGCGCGGACCGAGCGCCGAGAGCACCGCCTGCGGCACCTCGCCGGGATCGGTGACCGGGGCGAGCTCGGCGAGCCAGGCGCCGTCCGGGAAGCGTTCCAGCACCCGCTGCGCCGCCTCGCCGGCCAGCCGGGTCTTGCCCGCCCCGCCCGGACCGACCAGCGTCACCAGCCGCGAGGCGTCGAGCATCTTGCCGATCCGCGCGACTTCCTCCTCCCGGCCGACGAAGCTGGTCAGCCGGGCCTTGAGGTTGGTGCGCGGCGCGTGCTCGGCGGTCGGCGGCGCCAACGCCGGATCGCTGCGCAGCACCGCGAGATGGACCTCGGCCAACTCCTTCGACGGGTCGATGCCGAGCTGGTCGGCCAGCGCCCGCCGAACCTGCTCGTAGCCGGCCAGCGCGTCGGCCTGCCGCCCCACCGCATACAGGGCCCTGACATGGAGCGCGGCGACGTTCTCCCGCAGCGGGTGCTCGGCGCTGAGCGCTTCGAGCTCGGCCAGCGCCTCGGCGGCCTGGCCCAACCGCAGCTCGGCGTCCAGCCGGTCGATCAACGCGGCCAGCCGCAACTCGTCCAGCCGCGCGGCCGGTGCCACCGCGAACGCCGCGTCGGCCACGTCCGCCAACGCCGGACCGCGCCACAACGCCAACGCCGCGCGCAACGTCGCCCGCGCCGCCGAGGGATCGTCGGCCCGCAACGCCTCGCGCCCCGAGCGCGACAACGACTCGAACCGCACCGCGTCCACCGACTCCGGCGCGATCGCCAGCCGGTACCCGCCCGGTGCCGCGGCGAGCAGCGCTGGATCGCCGAGCACCTTGCGCACCCGGGAGATCAACGACTGCAACGCGTTCGCGGCCCCCTCGGGCGGCTCGTCGCCCCACAGCGCGTCGACGAGCGCCGCGACGGTGACGGCCCGCCCGGGGTCCAGCGCGAGCCGGGACATCAGGGTGCGCAGACGCACGCCGCCCACGGTCACCGGCGCGCCGTCCACGCGGATCTCCAGTGGGCCCAGGATCGATACGGTCAGCGGCACCGTCCCAGTCTGGCACGCGGGCGGGGCCCGGGTCGGCTTCCCAACCTAACACTTGCTTGGTACGCTCCGCCCCGTGCCCCTCTCCCTCGACCTGACCGGCCGCGTCGCCCTGGTCACCGGCGGCGCCCGGGGCGTCGGCCGCGGCGTCACGGCCCGGCTGCTGGCCGCCGGGGCGACCGTCGTCAGCTGCGGGCGGACCGCACCGGAGACACCGCTGCCCGCCGGCGCGGAGCACCGGACCGCCGACGTCCGCGCCCCCGAGCAAGTTCGGGAGCTGATCGAGGGCATCGCCGCCGACCACGGCCGACTGGACCTCGTCGTCAACAACGCCGGCGGCGCGCCCTACGCCCTGGCCGCCGAAGCGAGCCCGCGCTTCTCGGCGGCGATCGTCGGCCTGAACCTGTTGGCCCCGTTGACGGTCGCGCAGGAAGCAAACGGGGTTATGCAGCGGCAGATCGACGGCGGCCACATCATCAACATCTCCAGCGAAAGCGCTCGGCGGGCCAGCCCCGGCACCGCCGTATATGGCGCCGCCAAGGCCGGGCTGGAGAACCTGACGCGCACGCTCGCGGTCGAGTGGGCCCCGAAGGTGCGGGTCAACGCCATCACGGTCGGGCCGGTGCGCACCGAGCAGTCGCACCTGCACTACGGCGATGAGGCCGGGGTCGCCGCCGTCGCGCGCACCATCGCCCTGGGCCGACTGGCGGAGCCCGACGACGTCGGCGATCTGTGTGTCCTGCTGGCATCGCCGTTCGCTTCCTACGTCAACGGCAGCGCCATACTCCTGGATGGCGGCGGTACCCGCCCGGCGTTCCTCGACGCCGCCAACGCCGAACACTTGTGAGGAGCAGTCATGGCAGGGATCTGCGAAGGCCGCGTGGCCGTCGTCACCGGAGCCGGCCGCGGTCTGGGCCGCGCGCACGCCCTGGAGTTCGCCAGACAGGGTGCCAAGGTCGTGGTCAACGACCTCGGCGTGGGCCCGGACGGCCGGGACGGCAGCGACGCTCCGGCGCAGGAGGTCGTCACCGAGATCGTGAAGGCCGGGGGCGAGGCGGTCGCCGACCACCACGACATCGCCTCCTGGGACGGCGCCGCGGCCCTGGTGCAGACCGCCCTGGAGGCGTTCGGCAAGCTCGACGTCCTGGTCAACAACGCCGGGTTCCTGCGCGACCGGATGCTGGTCAACCTCTCCGAGCAGGACTGGGACGACGTCGTCCGGGTCCACCTCAAGGGGCACTTCCTGACCCTGCGGCATGCCGGCGCGCACTGGCGCGACCAGTACAAGCTCGGCAACCTCAACGACGCGCGCGTCATCAACACCAGCTCCGGCGCGGGCCTGCTCGGCTCGGTCGGCCAGGGCAACTACGCGGCGGCCAAGGCCGGCATCGCGGCGCTGACCATCCAGGCCGCCGCCGAACTCGGGCGTTACGGCGTCACCGTCAACGCGATCGCCCCGGCCGCCCGCACCCGGATGACCGAGGGGCCGTTCAGCACGATGATGGCCGCGCCGGACGACGGCTTCGACGCCATGGCGCCGGAGAACGTCTCGCCGCTGGTGGTCTGGCTCGGCTCGGACCGCTCCCGGGCGGTCAGCGGCCGGGTCTTCGAGGTCGAGGGCGGCCGCATCGGCGTCGCCGACGGCTGGCAGCACGGGCCGACCGTGGACAAGGGCGCGCGCTGGGAGCCGGCCGAGCTGGACGCGGTGGTCGCCGGGCTGATCGGACAGGCGCCGGTGCCGGGGCCGGTTTACGGGGGTTGAGGCCTGCCTGCCCGAGCTCCGCCTGCCCGAGCGTAGTATGCCTATTAGAAATACTACGAAGTGGAGCAAACCATGGGCAGGGTCACGGGCAAGGTCGCGGTCGTCACCGGCGGTGCGCGGGGACTGGGCGCGGCACAGGTCCGCGCGCTGGCCGCCGAGGGCGCGAAGGTGCTGGTCACCGACGTGCTGGTGGCCGAGGGCGCGAAGCTGGCCGCCGAGCTGGGGCCGGACGTGCGGTTCGCCGAGCTCGACGTCACCGACTTCGCCCGGTGGCAGGCGGTGCTCGCCCAGGCCGCCACGGTGTTCGGCGCGCCGGTGA
Organism: Catenulispora pinistramenti; assembly: GCF_018274385.1. Classification (GTDB taxonomy): domain Bacteria; phylum Actinomycetota; class Actinomycetes; order Streptomycetales; family Catenulisporaceae; genus Catenulispora; species Catenulispora pinistramenti. The sequence goes on from NZ_JAAFYZ010000011.1 coordinate 3,516, forward strand.
ACGTGCTGGTCAACAACGCCGGCATCGTGAAGGAGGCGTCGATCGAGAACACCTCGGAGGCCGACTTCCGCAAGGTGATCGACGTCAACGAGGTCGGCGTCTTCCTCGGCATCAAGGCCGCGATCCCGCTGATGCGGGCGGCCGGCGGCGGCTCGATCGTCAACATCTCCTCGATCGGCGGCATCATCGCCTTCACCAACATCCCCGGCTACGTGGCCAGCAAGTGGGCCGTGCGCGGGCTGACCAAGGCGGCCGCGCAGGAACTCGGACCGGAGCGGATCCGGGTCAACTCGGTGCACCCGGGCTTCATCGAGACCGAGATGACCGTCGGGACCGGCACCGAGCAGATCGCCGCGATCCAGCCGCTGCGCAGGCAGGGCCGGCCCGAGGAGGTCGCCACCCTGGTGCTGTTCCTGGCCTCCGAGGAGGCCTCATACGTCACCGGTGCGGAGTTCGTCGCCGATGGCGGTTTCACCACCATGTGACGCCCCTGTCATGGGATAGCCTCGCCTGTCGGAGCGTCCAAGAGGTCCGGACGATCTGCGATGACCTGGATGATCCGAACGGAGCGGCGAAGATGCGGGTGTCACTGCGGCACGGTCGATGGGCGGTGCTGGCGGCGGTCGGCGTGCTGGCGCTGGCGGGCTGCGGCTCGTCCGGCAGCTCGAAGGGGTCCACGGCCAGCGGGTCCGGCGGCACGTCCGCGGCCGGCTCGTCGTCCAGCGCCGCTTCGGGGGCCAAGAGCTGGTCCAAGGAACCGGCGATGACCATCGACCCGGGCAAGAAGTACACGATGGTCCTGCACACCTCGCAGGGCGACATCACGATCGCCATGGACGCCGCCAAGGCCCCGCACGCGGTGAACTCCTTCAACTTCCTGGCCGCGCAGCACTTCTTCGACGGCAGCTACTGCCACCGGCTGTCCACCTCGGCCGGCCTGCAGATGCTGCAGTGCGGCGACCCGACGGCCGGCGCCACCCCGAAGGCCACCGACGGTCAGAACGGTCCGGGCTACCAGTTCCAGGACGAGAACCTGACCGGTGCCACGTACCCGGCCGGGACCGTGGCGATGGCCAACGCCGGACCGAACACCAACGGCTCGCAGTTCTTCCTGGTCTTCGGCGACAGCCAGCTCCAGCCGGCCTACACCCCCTTCGGCACCATCACCGACGGCATGGGCGTCCTGGCCCACGTCGCCTCCGGCGGCATCAGCGACCCGGGCCAGGACGGCACCGGCCGCCCGACCATCCCGGTCGAGCTCAAGTCGGTCTCGGTCACCGCGAGCTGACCGGAGCGCGCGGCGATGTGAAACGCGCGGCGATGTAACCCGGAATCCCGTCGGCCGGTGTGTCCAGTGATGAACTGGCCACCGACCGATGAGGGGCGGGGAATGGAAGGGACGATCGCCGAACGGCGATTGCGGATGCGAGGCGGGGGAGCGGCGGTGAAGGCCGCGCAAGAGGAGTCGTTCCGCGAGTTCGTCGAAGGCTCCTGGCACCGCCTGCTGCGCACCGCGTACCTGCTGACCGGCGACCACGGCGCTGCCGAGGACCTGGTGCAGACCGCGCTCATGCGCACCTACCGGCACTGGGGCCGGATCGAGGACTACGAGGCCCCCGAGGCCTACGTCCGCCGGGTGATGGTCAACGTCAACATCTCGGCGTGGCGGCGCCGCAAGGCGGTCGTGCACGTGGTGGCCGAGCCGCCGGAGCCGGCGGCCGGGGCGGGGGATCATCAGAACACGTACGCGGTCCGCGACGAACTGTGGCGCGCGGTCTGCGCGATGTCGCCGCGCATGCGCACCGCCTTCGTGCTGCGCTATTTCGAGGACCTGACCGAGGCCGAGGTGGCCACGGCGATGGGCTGCGCGGTCGGCACGGTGAAGAGCCAGATCTCGCGCGGGCTGACGAAGCTGCGCAACGACCTGCAAGCCGAGGGGAGTTTCCGATGAGTGCCGACAAGCCGATGCGCGCCGACAAGCCGGCGAGCGACCCCGGCGACGAAGTCCTGGAGAACGAGTTCCGCGCCATGTTCGCCGAACGCTCCGAGACGGTGCGGATGGCGACGGCGCCGTACGCGTCGGTGCGTCAGCGGATCGCCGCGGCCCGCCGCAAGCGCCGGCTGCGGCTCGGCAGCGCCGGCGTCGCGTTCGCGGTGGCGGCGGTCGGGATCGGGGTGTGGGCCGCGGTGCCGGGGCGGCATCAGGCCGCGGTGGCACCGACGACCACGACCCCGGCGTCCGGCGCCCCCGCGAAGTACCTGTACGCCGACGGCCGCACCGAGATCCCGGCCGGGCCGTTGCAGCAGGCCGCGCTGGCCTGGCTGCGGGCGAACTACCACGGCGACCTGAGCGGGCTCACCGTGGTGACCACCTTCGACCAGGGCGCCCAGGCCGCCGCGAACGTCTCACCCGGCGACAGCGGCGTCGCGGTCGTCGACCCGCGGACCGGCGCCGTGCTGGGGCTCGGCGGAGCCTGGGACACGCCGCTGCCCGTCGCCGACCTCATGAAGCCGATCGTGCTGGCGGCGGCGTTCCAGACCGGGCACTACACCCCCGATTCCAAGGAGCCGCTGGACGCTCAGAACCACCCGGTGTACTGGCCCACCGGGAGCGAGAAGAACCCCCTGACCTTCATGTCGGGAAACCAACAGTTCAACTGGCCGCCGGAATCACCCAGCACCACGATCCACGACATCGACGTCACGCTGACCCAGGCCGCCGAGTCGGGCGCCAACGAACCGTTCGCGCAGCTGGAACTCGCGGCCGACGTGGGGCCGTCCGCGGTCTACCAACTCGCCATGCGCATGGGGATGCCGAAGAGCAGCCCGGAATTCTTTCCCGTGCCGGCGCTGGTACTGGGGATGGCGCAGGAGACCCCGTTGACGATGGCGAGCGTCTACGCGACCTTCGACAACGGCGGTATCCGGCACGACCCCAGGATGGTCGGGCAACTGCTCGCCGCGAACGGGGGGAACGTGTGGATGCCGCCCGACACCTCCGCCCGGGTCCTGTCGCAGAGCACTGCGGACCAGGTCACCGCCGTCCTGCACGCGCAACTCTTCAACGGTCCCACCGTCATCGGCGTGAATTCCATCGCGGCCGCGGACCGCTCCGGGTTGTGGGCCGCCGCCGGAGCCCCGAGCTCGGAGGAGGCGGCCTGGCTCACGGGGGGTGATGCGCACTACGTGGTCTCGGTGGGGGCGTTCTCGAAGACCTCCGCCGGCCCGCTCAGGCCGATGGGCGACGATCACCATGGCGGCGTCGATATCGGTAGTGAGTACGCCGGGTCGATCTGGGCCGATGTGATGGGGAGGCTGCCGACCCGCGACTGATCCCTTGCCGTGAACGGCGGATCCGCCGGGCGGCCTGAGCACCGCCCGGCGGATCCGGGTTCTCATCCTCCGCGACTAGACGATTGATTCCTGGGGGTACCGGCGCGAAACGGCTCGCAGCCTCTGGCTGCCAAGGGCTCAGTAGCGGCGCCTGGCCGCCCCGGCCGGCCACCCGAAGCCAACCAGGCTGAGGGCGGCCGTCCGTGACGCCCATGCTTGCTGCTGAGCCGTTTCGCAAGACTGCTTGTCAGCTGGCGGTCCTGCTAGGAGCGTGGGTCAGTAACACCAACCTGCTGTCGGGGTGTTGAGAAAAGTGCTCAGCGTATAGATGAATGTGCTCAGTCGTGGGGCCTTGGAGACGGCCCTGCCGACCGTGGCGGTGCCCGCTGGTGTTCATGACTCGCTGGCGGTCTGGACCTGGAGCGCGCGGGCGTAGGCTCTCAGGAATGCGGATCGGCGAGCTGTCAAAGCGCACGGGCGTGAGTCCGCGCTCACTGCGGTACTACGAAGAGCAAGGCTTGCTGGCCAGCTCACGCTCCGATGCGGGGCAGCGTCACTATTCCGATGCCGAGGTCCAGCGCGTGTCGCTCATCCGACGGCTGTTCGACGCGGGTATGTCCAGCCGGGTGATCGCGTCTGTGCTGCCGTGTGTGGACGTCCCCGGTGACCTGGGTATCGCCGAGGAGACGTTCACGGCGATGATGCGCGAGCGCGAGCGGATCGACGCCGATATCGCGCACCTGATCGAGACCCGGGATGCGCTCGACGTGCTGATCAAGGGCAATAGTCGACACCGGGCGGAGCTGTCCATGACGCCGGAACCGACGCACGGTCGCCCCTGATGCTGTGACCTGCGTCTCAGTCGCTTGCCTTTGACATCGATGTCAGGGGTGAGGATGTCGACAGCGCCCGGAATAACCGGGTCGGTCATCCGGAAGGCGGCACGGTATGGGACAGGCGTGGGGTTTCGGAAAGTATGGCGGGCCCGAGGTGCAGGAGTTCTTCGACCGTCCCGATCCCGTCCCCGGTCGTGGCGAGGTGTTGATCCGGGTTGACGTCGCCGGCGTGAACCCCCTGGACCACCTGCTGCGCTCGGGTCTGGTTCCCGGACTCGACGGCGGGCGTCCGTTTCCCCGCGTGCTGGGCATGGAGGCAGCGGGAACCGTTCTCGCCCGGGGCGAGGACGTCGACGGGCTCGAGGTGGGTGACGCGGTCTTCGGCTTCGCGCTTACCGGTGGCGGCACCTATGCCGAGACGACGGTGCTGTCCGCGCCCAACACCGCGCGCATTCCGGCGGGCCTGTCCGCGACCGTGGCGGCAACGCTGCCGGTAGCCGGGACGACCGCGGTGGACGCGCTCGACCAGCTCGGCCTGCCCGCTGGTGCCACGGTCCTGGTCAACGGGGTCGGGGGTGGGGTCGGCCTGGCCGTCGCCCGGCTGGCCATCGGGCGCGAGCTGCGTGTGATCGGCACCGGGAGTACCGCCAAGCGCGAGCACGCCGAGGCCATCGGGGTGCGGTTCATCGACTACACCGCCGAGGACGTCGTCGCCGCGGCACGCGAGCTGGTTCCGGACGGCTTCGACGGGATCGTCGACCTGGCCGGAGGCACCTCGCTGCGGACGGTCGCCCCGCTGGCTCGGGAGCCCCGCAACGTCATCGCGGTGGGTGATATGTCCGTACCCGATCTCGGTGGGCGTTTCGTCGAGCGTCGCCTCGACCGCGAGAACCTGGAACGGTCCGCCCAGCTGACCCTCGACGGAGTCCTCGCGCCCGTGATCACCGCGGTCCATCCACTCTCCGACGCCCCAGCCGCCCTCGCCACCGTCGAGAACGGTCACACTGCGGGCAAGGTTGTCATCAAGGTGGCATGAGAAGTTCCCGGCCCAGGCGTACGCCGACACCCATCAGCTATTCGTGATCTTTCATATGGGAAGATCTCGGTATGCCTGGTGGGGATGGCTTGTTCTCATCTGGCGGGGTTCGTTGCCGAGTTGGTCGACGGGGTGTTGGACCTGTCCCCGATCCTGGCGTCCTACACCGAGAGCCGCGGGTTCCCGCCGTATGACCCGCGGCTGATGATGCGGCTGCTGATCTACGGCTACACCACCGGGGTGCGGTCCTCGCGGACGATCGCGCGCAAGTGCGTGGACGATGTGGCGTTCCGCTACCTCGCGGCGCGCTGGACGGCACAAAGCTTGAGGCAAACGCCTCCAAACACAAGGCGATGAGCTACGCCCGGCTGGTAGACAAGGAGGAGCAGGTCGAGGCGGAGATCGCGGAGCTGGAAGCCGCCGCGGCCGCGCTGCTGGCCGACGCCGCCGCGACCGACGCCGCCGAGGACGCCAAGTTCGAAGCGAACAGCAAGGACACCGACCTGCCCGCCGAGCCGGACCGCAGGGAGAAGCGCCTGGCCCGGTTGCAGGCCGCCCGCGCGCAGATCGAAGCCGAGGCCGCCGAGCAGGCGCGCATACACGCCGAAGACAAGGAGCGCCGACGCCGGCAGCGATCCTGCGGCGACGACCTCGCGGCCGTTGAAGCCGCCAGCGACAAGGCCGCCGCATCCGCCAGACCGAAGAACAAGGCGCAGGCCAACTTCACCGGCCCGGAATCGCTGATCATGAAGAACAACGACGGCGCCTACATCCATGCCTACAACGCCCAGGCCGTCGTGGATGACGCGCACCAGATCATCACCGCCGCCGACGTCACAACCAACCCGGCCGACGCGCTGAACTACACCCGGATGCTCGACCAGTCCGCCGCAACACCGGCATCCACGCACGTCAGGTGTTGGTCGACGCAGGCTACTGCTCCGAGGCGAACCTCGCCGCCGCAGCCGAGCGCACCGCCGAGCACGGCACCGACACCTTCATGGCCACAGGACGGCTGGCCCACGATGAGGAGGTCCCGGCCGCCCCGCGTGGACGCATCCGCAAAGACGCCACGCTGCGCGAGCGCATGGCCCGCAAGCTGCGCACCAAGCCCGGACGCGCCGCCTACTCCCGCCGCAAAGCCATCGTCGAAACCGTATTCGGTCAGATCATGATCTGCCAGAACGGCCGCGAACCCCTGCTGCGAGGCGAGGCCGGAGCTCGTGGGGAATGGCGGCCGCTCGCCGCCTGCCACAACCTGCGCAAGATCTTCCGCCACACCGGATGCGCCGGGCTGGCCGCCGCCCGGGCCTGACAGCCCGGCGGCACCCCGCCAGGCTGACTCGACAACACACCAGACCCAGAGACAAACGCCCGGGGCCCTCCTCGACATCGTCACCAGCCCCGACCCAGTCGTCACGAACCCTCGACGGCTTGTCCGCTACTGACCCACGCTCCTAGCCGGAACCCCCAGGAATCAATCCTCTGGCGACGTCTCAGCGCAGCGCCACCCGCCGCGCCAACCCCAGCGGCAGCCCGCCGGAGCCCGCGATCGTGTCGTGGAACTGCTTCAGCGTCCCCTTGCCCTGCTTCAGATACTCCGCGCGGATCGCCTCGATCTCCAGGCACCCCGTCAGGTACGACGCCGCCTGCGTCGGCCACGCGCAGTAGCGGTTCACCTCGCCCTTGGCCGTCTCCGGCGTCAGCGTCGCCTTCGAGGCCATGAACTTCTCGGCCTCCTCGATGCTCATCTCCCCGGTGTGCAGCGCGGTGTCGGCCACGATCCGCGCCGCGCGGAAGATGCGCGCGTCCAGGTGCCCCAGCTCGTGCCGCGGGTCGGCGAAGTAGCCCTGCTCGCGCATGGCGGTCTCGATGTAGAGGCCCCAGCCCTCCATGAAGTAGGACGTGGTGAACGTGCTGCGCACCAGCCGCCCCTGCTCGGCCAGCCACGACAGGTGCCAGTGGTGCCCCGGGTACGCCTCGTGGACGGCGATCGTCGGCATCGTCACGCGGGCGTTGGTCTTCAGCCGGCCCAGGACCGCCTCCGGCGAGGAGCCCGCCGGCGTGAACGGCACGTTGAACACGCCGGTGCGGGACGGTGTCAGCGCCGGCGGCCGGCTGTAGGACGCCACCGACAGCACCGCGCGCAGGAACTCCGGGCCCGGCTGCACCAGGCATTCCTCGCCCTGCGCGAACGTCACCAGGTCGTGGTCCGCGGTGAACTGCCGGGCCCTGGCCGTCTCGGCCCGGTACTCCGCGAGCATCGCCTCCTCGGTCGGCGCGGTGTCTTCGCAGAGTGCTTCCATCGTCGCCCGCCAGTCCCGGGACCCGCCGGGGATCCGCGCGGCCAGCTCCCGCATCTCGGCGTTCAGCCCTTCGTACGCCGCCTGGCCGCGCCGGTGCAGCTCCGCGGTGTCGTAGCCGAGCATCTCGACCTCTTGCAGCAGCCGCGAGTACGTCGCCTCGCCGAGCCGCCAGTCACCTTCGCAGCGTTCTGCGAAGTCGGCCAGGAACGTCGCCAGTTCGTCGAACGCGACGGCGGCCGGCTCGGCGGCCTCGGCCAGTTCGGCCCGCAGCGCCGGGTCTTCGACCATCGCCGGCAGCGACTCGGTCACGAACCCGCGACCGGTGCGCGCCTGACCCAACGCCCGCTCCACCAACAGCTTCGGCGCCACGCCCGGATCCAGATTGCGACGGCAGGCCGCCAGCGCCTCCGGCACCTGCTTCAGCTTGGCCAGCGACTCCTCGACCAGGCGCGCCTCGGGCCGGGTCTTCTGCTGCAACGGGAGGTAGAGGCCGTACAAGGTGGGGGACACGGATTCGGCCGGATCCCGGCGCCACATCTGGCGTTCGGCCATGATGCCGTGCTTGCGCAGTTGGGCCCGGACCAGGTCGCGGTCGATGCCGTCCTCGAAGTCGCCGACGCTCTCGGACACGGCCCCGGCGGCCCCGGCAGCGCCGTCGGCCCCGGCCAACGCGTCCAGCTTCGCCAGCTGTTCGGCCGCCTCGCGGGCCCGGCGTTCGAAACCCTCGGCCGAGTGGTCGCCGAGGGTGGTCGTGTGGTCCGGGTCGCCGGAACCCATCACCGTGGCCGAGACCGGATACGCGTTCAGGTACCAGCCCACCGCCTCGGCGACCGCCGACGCCACCGGGTTCTGGGAGTCCTCAGTCGTCATGGGCCGACCGTAGCGCCCCAAGAGCGCCGGCGGCGTGCAGGTCCCCCTTGACCGACCCTGGACTTCGGCCCGGACCGATACCGATGGCGTGACACCGGCCCGGACCGGCCCGGACCTTCGTGCCACGCCATCGGTTGTCGGCGCTGGAACGGCGCTGGAACGAAGCTAGAACGAAGCGTTCGTCACCCAGTGGTCCAACAGCGTGTGGTCGCCCAGCGCCTCGATCTGCGTGGCCCCCGGCGCGCGCCGTCCCCAGACGAACAGGTACAGCTCGCCGACCGGTCCGCGCACCGCCGCCGCGCCCTTGGCGTGCGCGCGGCGCCAGCGGAAGCCGTTCGGCTCCAAGGTGATCAGCCACTCGGCGCGCTCCTCGGCGGACGCCGCCGGGTCGCCGTCGGTGGCGTGCAGGTGCACCGTCTCGCCGTCCCCGGTCAGGGTCCTGACCTTCGGGGCGAACGCCGCCGCCGCGGGCAGGACGGTCAGGAACTCGTCGATGCCGTCGGCCGCCACCGCCGGGTCGTACTCCGGAGCGCGGCCCAGCGCCAGCTCCATGTCCCCGCGGTGCACGGCGGTCTCGTGCAGCATCCGCCGGGCCCAGAACCGGGCGTGCTGGTCCGGGCCCCAGGACCACACCGGCTTGTCCGGACCGGCTTCGCGGACGGCGCGCGCCAGGTCCTCGGCGCCCTCGCGGATCCAGGCGCCGTAGCCGCCGTAGGAGTCGGGGAAGCCCAGGTCCAGGCTGCGCGGGTTGACCGCCTCGCCGTCCGGCGAGCGCACGATCGCGGCCGCCCAGCGGTGCGCGGTGCCGATGTGCCGCGCGACCTTGCGCACGGTCCAGCCCGGGCAGGAGGGGGTCGGCTGGCCCCAGTCGTCGGCGCCGAGGCCGTCGAGCAGCGCCGCCGCGCGCTCCGCCTCAGCGGTGAATCGGTCCGTGTGGACGAGGTGCGGGTTGGCCGTCTCGCTCATCATCGGCTTGCCTTCCATCGGTGGTCTCGGGCGCCGCCTGGGTACCGGGCGGGAGTCGCGTCCGGGACGACGGCGTGAGGGGACGAGTCATCGGTGGTGAACGGATATGGAATTGGTCGTGGACGTCGGTGCGCCCAGGAGGAACATTGGACCACCGCGGGGCGGGCCGCCACCCCCGGACGTGTGATCATCGTCTCTTGCGTCCGCGCGGTTCCCGACCATCTTCCCCGCCGGGACCGCCCCCACACCTGCAACGCAGGTCCGACTGCGGCGCGAGTCAGGGGACGTCCGGCGCGTACGGTTTCCGCCGGGTAGCGCCGGTGCGTAACAATCGGGCAAAGGAACCGGGCCTCACCGACCACGGTGCGGGCTCCGGACGATCGGGAGGCGCTCGCGTGGGACTGGCATGGGGCTTGGCTGCGGCGGTCGTCTGCGCGCTCGCCTACGGGGCGGCGACGGTGTTCCAGGCGATCGGCGCCGCGCGCACCAAGGACACCGCCGGGGCCGGCGTGGACCCGCGGGTGTTGATCAGGGCCCTGTCCCAGCTGCCGTTCCTGGCCGGCGTCGGCATGGACACCGTGGGACTGGTCGCGGACCTGGTGGCGCTGGAGAAGCTGCCGCTGTTCGCGGTGCAGGCCATCATGAACTGCTCGCTGGCGGTCACCGCGCTGCTCGCGGTGCCGCTGCTGAAGGCCAAGCTGAGCCGGAGGGACTGGATCGCGGTCGGCACGGTGGTGCTCGGCCTGATCCTGGTCGGGATCTCGGCCGGCGCCGAGTCTCCGGTGCACGTGGGCCGGGACGTGCACTGGGGTCTGCTGGTCGCCGTCGTGGTCCTGATCGCCGGGTCGTTCTTCGCGATCTGGAAGCTCGGCGGGAACCCGGTGGTGCTCGCGGCGTTCGCCGGGTCGCTGTTCGGGGCGTTCGCGATCTGTGTGCGGATCCTGCCGGACCTGCATCCGGTGGCGCTGCTGACCGACCCCGCGGCCTACGCCGGGGTGATCGCCTCGATCACCGGGTTCCTGTTCTTCACCACGGCGCTCCAGCGCGGTTCGGTGACGATGGCCACGGCGACGCTGGTGGTCGGGGAGACCGGGCTGCCGGCGCTGCTCGGGTTCACGCTGTTCCACGACCACACGCGGCACGGGTTCGTGCCGGTGGCCGTGGTCGGGTTCCTGTGCGCGGTCGGCGGCGCGGTGGCGTTGTCGCGGTTCGGGGAGGCCGAACCGCATCAGTCGGGCCCCGGCGACGGTCAGGACGTGGGGGCGGTCTCCGAGTCGTCGGCGACCAAGTGAAGGCCGACCCGCTGCTGCGGCTCGCCGTGCACCGGCTCGCTCTGCACTGACTCGCCGTGCACCGACTCGCCCCGCACTGACTGGACCTCCGCCGACTCGGCGGGCCGCGCCGAGCCCTTGCGGCGCTTGAGCACGAACAGCGCCACCCCGGCCACCACGATCAGGCCCAACAGCACGTAGCTGACCAGCGAGGCGTAGTGCTCGACCTTGTGCCAGGCGTTGCCCGCGGCATAGCCCAGAAGAGTGAATCCGGTGGCCCAGACGATGCCGCCGAGCGCGTTCCAGAACAGGAACTTCCGGTAGGGGATCCGCGACACCCCGCACAGCCCCGGCACCAGCGCCCGCAGTGCCGCCGCGAACCGGCCGGTGAACACCGCCTTGCCGCCGAGCCGGTTGATCAGCTGCTTGCCCTGCTCGATGTGCTCGGGCTTGACGAACCGGGCCGGCAGCCTGGTCAGCAGGCTGTCGCCCCACTTCTTGCCGACCTCGTAGCCGACGCTGTCGCCGATCACCGCGCCCAGGATCGCCGCGGCCAGCGCCACGCCCAGGTTGACCTTCCCGCTGAAGGCCAGGAAGCCGCCGATCACCACGGCGATCTCGCCGGGGATCAGGAAGCCCAGGAAGACCGAGGCCTCCAGGGCGGGCAGCAGGAAGACCAACACCAGCGCGGCCGGGCCGGGCATCTTCTGCAGCGTGTCCGCGATCCAGGTCAGTAGGGCTCCCATAACGGTCAAGCTTAGGCGCTCGGAATTCTGGGCGGGACGTGCGAAGGTCGCCGGTCGGGATCATCCCTGAGGATGACCTTTCACGCGGGCGAGGGCACCCGGGTCCACGCCTTGACGATGTCCCGGACCGAGATCATGCCGACCACCTCGTCGCCGTCCACCACGATCAGGTGCCGGAAGCCGCCCCGGGTCATCGCCTCGGCGGCCTGGTCCAGGGTCCAGCGCGGGGTGGCGAAGACGACGTCGGAGGTCAGGTGCGCCTCCACGGCCTCGGTGTCGGCGTCCAGCCCGGCGCCGAGCGCGTGCAGGATGTCCCGCTCGGTGATGATCCCGATCCCCGCGGTCTCGGGGTTGTGCATCACGGCGCTGCCGACGCCGCGCTGGGTCATCCGCAGGGCGGCCTGCCGCAGGGTGTGGCGCGGGCCGATCATGAGGATCTCGGTGGACATGGCTTCGCGGACGTGGTCGTGGCGGTTGGGGATGGCGGACATGGTCGCTCCCTGATGATTCGCCTCGGGGTGGGGGGAGGTGGTGGGTCCCGGTGGCCGACGGGCCCTCTCTTCACAAATTCACATGCGAGGAAGGCGTTGGCAAGGCGAAACGGGGGAGATCTTTCAGCGTCACCCTTCCAGCTGCTGGCCGCCCACGTAATAGAGCAATTCCTCGTGCAGGATCCCGTTGGAGCTGGCGGCCGAACCGCCGAGCACCCCGGGCGCCCCGTCCACCGAGGTGAACGTGCCGCCGGCCTCGGTGACGATCACCGCCAGCGCCGCCATGTCCCACAGCGACAGCTCCGGCTCGGCCGCCAGGTCGCAGGCCCCCTCGGCGACCAGCATGTGCGACCAGAAGTCGCCGTAGGCGCGGGTCCGCCAGCAGGCGCGGGACAGGTCCAGGAAGGCGTCGAGCTTGCCGTACTCCTCCCAGGAGACCGTGGAGCTGTAGGCCAACGAGGCGTCGGCTATCGCCGTGACCTTGGAGACGTGGCAGCGGGCCGCCGAGGCCAGCGAACGGCCGGTGAACGCGCCGCCGCCCTTGGCCGCCCACCAGCGCCGGCCCAGCGCCGGGGCCGACACCACACCGGCCACCACCTCCTCGCCCTCCATCAGGCCGATGAGGGTGGCCCAGACCGGGACCCCGCGTACGTAGTTCTTGGTGCCGTCGATGGGATCGATGATCCACTTGCGCCCGGTGGCGCCGGCCGCGGTCTCGCCGAACTCCTCGCCCAGCATGGCGTCGCGCGGGCGGGCCCGGGACAGCGCCGAGCGGATCGCCTCCTCGGCCGCCTTGTCGGCGTCGGAGACCGGGGTCATGTCGGGCTTGGACTCCACCCTCAAGTCGCGGGCCTTGTACCGGCCCATGGTGATGGCGTCGGCGGAGTCCGCGAGGACGTGGCCCAGCCGGAGGTCGTCGTCGAAGGCGGTCATGGGTCACACGATAGGGCGAATCCGCGACTCGCCGCGCCGGCCTCCCAGGATCCGCGCGCCATGCTCACTAGGCTGGCCGTATCTTCCGACGAACATCACCCCCAGGCCCGACGCCGTCACGACGGACACCGATCCCGTCGCCGCGGCGCCTTCGTTCCTGGCTGGGTTTCGGCGAGGACGCGACCACCGGCGCGGACGGGCGTCCGGCCATGTTGGAGCTGACCTCCTCGGCCTCGAGCCCGCCCGAGACTTCAGCCTCAGCCACAACCTCAAGCCCGGCCGGGGCTTCAGGCTCGGCCGCGACGCCGACGCCGACGCCGAGTTCGGGTTCGAGTTCGAGTTCGGGTTCGGGTTCGAGTTCGCCGTCTGGTTCCCGGACCGCTTCCCGTCCCGCGTCGCCGGTGCCGTTCGCGGGTGCGCGCCGGGGCAAGGAGCGCGTGGAGCGGCTGCCCCCGGACCTGCTGGAGCCGGTCGTCGAGCCGCGTTTCACCATCGACGGCTGGACCTACGCCGGCACCGAGCTGGAAGAGCGCTTCCCGCCGCAGGTCGAGGCCGAGCTGGCGCAGGCCGTGCACATGATCTGCGCCGGGCTCGCGACCGCGTGGAACTACCGCCGGGCGACGCAGCTGCTGGAAGGCCAGCGTGCGTACTCCCAGGCGTACGCGGTCCTGGAGACCTGGGCCAACGAGGGGCCGGACCCCGACCCCACGATGCCGAAATGGCGGGCCCGGCTGGCCCGCGCGGTGCTGGCGAACGCCGAAGCTTGACAGCACGCCCGGCCCTGTCAAGCTAGCTTCATGGGTTCCGCACGTGAAGCACTGCTCGACGCCGCCTACGAGGCCATCGTCGCCGGTGACTGGTCCAGCGCCCGCATGGCGGACCTGGCGGCGCGCGCCGGCGTCTCGCGCCAGACCCTGTACAACGAGTTCGGCAACCGCGACCAGCTCGCCGCCGCCCTGGCGCTGCGCGAGGCCGAGCGGTTCCGCGAGCTGACCGGGCGCGCCGCCCGCGAGGCCCCCGGTGACGACGTCGGCGCGGCCACCGCGGCCTCGGTCGCCGCCGCCCTGACCGCGGCCCGCGACAACCCGCTGATCAAGGCCACCCTCACCGACGACACCTCGGGCCTGCTGCCGTATCTGACCACCCGGTCCGAGGCGATCATGGACGTCTTCCGCGAGGACTCCATCGCGATCTTCACCGAGCGCTGGCCGGAGCTGGCCGGCCGCCCCGAGGTCCGCGCCGAGGTGGGCTGGATCAGCGAGACCGCCTTCCGCCTGGTGATCAGCCATCTGATCATCGCCACCGAACCCGTGGAGACCACCAGCGAGCACATCGCCGAAGTGGTCCGCCGCCTGATGAGGAACCTCAAGACGGACGAGTGACCGAGTAACGACAGGAGCCCGACGTGTCCACTCACGACCTGTACACCCTCCCGGCCGACCACGAGACCTGGAACGTCGCCAACACCGGCTACTCCCGCTTCAACTGGGAGTACGACGACGGCCGGGACCGGCTCCTGCGCCTGTATCAAAAGGGCAAGGACAAGCAGTGGGACCAAGTCACCCGGATCGACTGGGACATCGAGGTCGACCCCGACGACATCCTGGGCTTCCCGCACGAGACCTCCCCGCTGTTCGGCTCCGAGATCTGGGACCGGATGACCCCCGAGGAGCACAACGAGCTGGGCCGCCACCAGATCGCCTGGCAGTTCTCGAACTTCCTGCACGGTGAGCAGGGCGCCATGATCTGCTCCGCGCGCATCGTCGAGTCCGTCCCCGACCTCGACGCCAAGTTCTACGCCGCGACCCAGACCATGGACGAGGCCCGCCACGCGGAGATATACAGCCGCTTCCTCAAGGAGAAGGTCGGCCTCTTCTACCCGATCAACGACCAGCTCAAGGCGCTCCTGGACGACACGCTGTCCGACTCCCGCTGGGACATGCCCTACCTCGGCATGCAGGTCCTCATCGAGGGCCTGGCCCTGGCCGCCTTCGGCGTCATGCGCGACCTGACCGACATGCCGCTCCCGAAGCAGATCCTGGCCTACGTCATGCAGGACGAGGCCCGCCACGTCGCGTTCGGCCGCCTGGCGCTGCGCGACTACTACAAGGAGCTGACGCAGGCCGAACGCGACGAGCGCGAGGAGTTCGTCGTCGAAGGCTGCTACCTGATGCGCGACCGCATCAACGGCCGCGAGGTCTACGAACACCTGGGCCTGCCGGTCGACCGCTGCATGGAACTCAACGAGCACTCCGAGTACTACACGGCCTTCCGCAACCTGCTCTTCACCCGGATCGTGCCGACGGTGAAGGACATCGGGCTGTGGGGCCCGCGGGTCCAGAAGGCGTACGAGGACATGGGGGTGCTGAGCCACGCCGCGGCCAACGTCGAGGACCTGATGAAGGCCGACGAGGACCTGGCCGAGCGGCTGGATCGGGAGAAGCGGTTCAAGGCCGAGGAGGCCACGCGGGCCGTGGACGTCGAGACGACCATCGCCACGGGTGCGCAGGAATAGGGCGCGACCCCTATCTGATATACCCCGACCACGTAGCCCGAGCCCCGGCGTCCCCGACCCGCACCGTCTGCACCACCGCCGCGACCGCGGCCACCGTCGCGATGATCGCGAAGACCGTGGTCAGCGGCGGCCGCTCGTACTTCTCCGCCAGCACCAGCAAGATGGCGGCGACCAGCAGGCCCAGGACGTACCAGATCAGCGTCATGCCGAGGTTCTTGTGGTCGATGACCTGCTTCAGGGTGCGCAGGCCCGGCTGGTTGTTGAAGAACTGCTCACCGGTGATGCGGGCGATGTAGGTGCCGACCACGGCCAGGGCGTCGACGATGATGATCGCCAGCCCGGCCTTCCCGGAGCGCCACTGCGGGCGGACCGCCATGCCGACCGTGGCCAGCCCGGCCACCGGGATGCCCACGACCACCAGATGGATCACCAGGATGTGGCTGGGCAGGTCGAAGATCTTGTAGGTCACCGATGCCTCCGTGTGATGCGTGTGCTGGAGCTAACGTACGGCACCTGTCTACGGGTTCAATGCGGAGGCCAGCTGTTTATGGTGTGCGGCGCGGCCGGCTGTTTCAGCGGCCCATGCGCCGGGCCCAGAATTCGGCCTGGGCGTCTGCGGTGTCATTGAAGAACTCGAGGATGCCCTGCGAGGAGAACGTCTCCACGCCCGTGACGTCCCGCGCCTCCAGCACCGCCTCCCCGGGCACCTGTCGCGCCGGCTCTATAGCGTTCCCTGTAGAGCGCGGAGCGCCTTCTGCAGAGCCCGGAGCCTCCACCTCCACCCCGCGCCCCAACAACCGCATATCGGCCACCAGACACGTCACAGCACCCGCCGCGTCCCGCCCGATCCACACCGGATACGACCCGTCCCCCTTCCCGCTGGGGAACGTCAGCAGCTCCCCGATCCCATCCCCGGGGATCGTCGCTTCCGCGGCCTCGGCATCGTCCGCATCCTGATACGCCGCCAGCGCCGGCACCGCGGAAGCGTCCATGAACGCGGCAGTCCCCGAGTCCACCACGAACCCGAAGAACTCCGACGCCCCCAACAGCCGCTCATCCTGCCCCGGCCGCAACGCCAACTCCCACGTCTCCGTCGCCGCCCCGCTCACCACCACCCGGGCCGCCGCGACCACGTCCACCTGCCGCCCCGCACCCCGGATCCGCGCGGTCTCCATCGCGTACTCACCCGGAGCGAGGGTGACCGTATAAGGCGCCGCCGCCTGTTCCCCCTGCAACTCCACCGTCGCCGGATCCGCCGCCACGACCCGCCCGGTCGTCAGCCGCAGCCGCCCGACGGCCCCGGGCTCGCGCACCTCGAACACGTCGCCCTGCCCGTTCCGGATCCGCGCCCCCGCGACGAACAGCGCCTCCAACGCCGTCGGCTTCGCCCCCTCAGGGGCGCTCCACGGCGCCCAGAACGCCCCGGTGGCCTCCGTCTCCGGATCCGGCGCCGTGCCGAACTCCAGCGGCTCGAAGGCGCCGAGCAGCCACCCGTCCACCGGCCACCGGCCGAACTCCAGCAGCGGGATCCGGTGCAGCGGACCCGGCAGCTTCACGTAGCTCGTGAACTGTCCCCGCCGCGCGTCGTCCAGCGTGGCCCGCACCGGCTCGTCCGGCCAGAACCGGAACGTGATCCGCAGGTCCGCGCCGAATTCCGGCTCTTCGTCGTCCACATGCCGCCACGCCTTGAGCTCGCGCAGCATCAGGTGGTCGTCGAGGTCCCGGTAGGAGAACTTCAGCGAGCGCCGGCCCGCCAAGTCGAACGCGAACACGCCGACATACCCGGCCCCGGTGTCCACCTGGACCAGCGCCCGCGGCTCCGCATCGATACTGAGCAACACCGCATAGCGCCGCCCCGCGGAGTGCCGTTCCCGTGCGGTCTCTTCCTTGAGCGGCCGGAACATCGCATGGGCCGCGGCATCCCAGCCCTCGCAGTACGCGACCTCGACGCGCGTCGCCTCCATCCCCAGCCTTCCCCTATTCCACAGCCTTCTTCAACGCCCCGATCAGCAGCGTCAGATCGGTCGGTCCGCTGTCCGCGTCCCGCCGGGCGCGCACCGCGCGCACTGGGTCCCCCAGTTCGTGCCAGTCCTGAATGCGCACCATAGGCCGATTCGACAGCGAAGCCGAGGACGCCATCGGAACCCCGATACCCGCTGCCTGGAACGGCACTACCGCCCCCGACGGCAGCTTCGCCTGCGCACGCCCGGGCAGATACGGCCCGCCCGGCGCCGCGGTGGCCGCCCCGGCGCCCAGCACCAGCCGCGACGCCTCCGGGTTCGACGTCTGCATCGCCACCCGCAGATCCGCGGCCAGGCACACCGGCGCGTTGAGCGCGGCCAGGAAGGCCCGCTCCCCGGTGGCGTTCCCCGGGGCGCCGTAACCGGCGGTCTCGATGACGGAGGCGCCCAGCACTATCCGCAGCCCGAACCGCCGCCCCCGGTCGGCCAGCCCGGCCAGCGCCTCCACGAACGCCGGGTGCTCGGCGGCCAGCGCGGTCAGGTTGTCGACGGCCAGCAGTATCCGCGGCGGCATCCTGCGCCCCGCGCTCACACCGACCGGGACCAGGGCGGTCGACCGACCGCCTTGCGATGAAGACAAGGACGGCATCGGCTGCACCGAAGGACTCCCCGGCGTCCCGCCGAAGCCGGCGCCCGAATCCTCGTGCTCCGGCGGCCACTCCCGCTGGTCCAGTTCGTACTCCAGCCGCCGCACCAGCCGCTCCAACGCCTCCTCGCCGACCGCGGAGGCGTCCACGTACTCGAACACGTGCGGCAGGTCCTCGCAGGACGCCAGCGGCTTGCCGGGGCCCGCCGACACCAGCGCGATGTCCAGGGTGTCCGGGTGGTTGGTCGCGGCCTGCCCGGCCACCACCGCCCGCACCATCTCCGACACGCCCGAACCGGCGTCGCCGCCGATCAGCACGTGCGCCGGCTCGGCGGCCAGCGGGCCGTCGGCCACCCGGCCCAGCGCGATCCGCGGCGTCGCCGGGTGCGCGTCCCAGCGCGCGGACAGCTTGGCCGGGGTCAGCAGCTCCAGGCCGAGCAGTTCCAGCAGCCGCACCTGTTCCGGCAGATGCGACGTGGGGGAGACCCGGTCGATGCGGGTCTGCTCGTCCGGGGACGTCGGGACGTCGGTACGGTCCCGCAGCGGCGCCAGCGCCCGCGCGAAGCGGTCCGCCCACGCCACCGACACCATGTCGGCCACCGCGCCCTCGACCGGCGCGAAGTGCGGGGCGTCGACGCGCAGCCGGGAGTTCACCTCACCGCCCAGTGTGACCATCGCACCGGTCTGCGCCGGCAGATCGCCGGGACGCTCGGCCAGGCACAGGGTGAACACCCCGGCCGCCGGCCCCTCGGTCAGCACCTCGTTCAGCTCCGGGGAGCCCGTCAGCGCCCGGATCGGATCGACGACCAGCACCACCGCGCGGCCGGAATCCGGGGTAGAGGTCTCGCCCGGCCCGGGAGGGGGCGTGCGCCCGGTCCGCTGCCGGATCCGGTCGACCAGCTCCGTCAATCGGGCCCGCGCCTGCTCCGGGCCCAAGCCCAACAGCCGCGAGCAGTCCTGGTCGTCCTCGGGGATCAGGTGCGGCAGCCACCTGGTCCAGCGCCAGTTCTCCTCGCCGGCCGTGGCGCCGTTCCCGGCGGCGCTCTCCGGGGCGATCATCACGATCTCCACGTACTTCGGGCTGTGCGCCCCGGCCACCTGCGCGAGCGCGTAGCGCGCCAGCCGCGCCAGTTCCGGACGCGGCCCCACTAAGCCGACCACCCCGCACTGCGCCAGGTCCACGGTCACCGGCACAGTCGGCACGCGCGGCTGCACTGCCTTGCCGCCGACCACGGTCACGTTCGACGGCAGCGCCCCGGTTCCGAGCCGCAGCCGCAGGAAGTCCGGCTCCCCGGGACGGCGTTCCCAGAGGCGCGCGTCGGGCCGTACCGCGGACACCAGCAGGGTCGCCGGGTCCGGGGCCGCCTCGCGCCGGATGCGGGCCTCGGCGGTGAGTGCGCCGGCGATGCGGCGGTCCGCGTCCGCGCGTTCCCGCTCGTACTGTTCCATCGCGGTACGGCGTGACGCGGGGCGTCCCTTGTCAGTAGGGCGGGGCGGGAGGTCGATGCGTACTTGGGGCGGATCGGCCGGACCGCGTCCCCAGCCGACCCGGCCGACCGACACGTGGCCGCTTCCGTCGGGGTGCACAGGGAGGTCCGGAACGCCGCCAGCCTCAACGGAGAGAGCTATAGAGGATTCGCCCATACGCAATAGAGAGCCCGGGCGCATCTCTACCGGAGCGCCCCCTACTTGCGCGCCGTCCAGCGTCATCCCGTTGGTCGACCCGAGGTCGCGGACGTAGACCCGCGTGTACTCGTGTTCGTGGCGCACCAGGAGCTCGGCGTGGATCCGGGAGATATCGGGATCATCCACCCTGATGTCGGCGTCCGCCCCGCGCCCGACCCGGATCGGGAGTTCCCCTCCGTAGCCGTCATCCTTAGGAGTGAGAAGGTGAACGCCTCCTGCGTCCGGCCCGGACACCACATATAGCGCGAGATTGCCGATTAAGGTCGCGGGCGTGCCGGGCACGTCCAGCCACAGCCGCGCACCGTCCACGAGCAGCGGCCGGCCCAGCGGCGCCTCGTCCTCCAGCGGGTCCAACCCGGCGAACAGGCGTCCCGGCGCGCTGACCCCCGCAGCGGTGCGCAACTGCTGCGCTACAGAAGAAAGAGTGGCGCCCGGCTCGGCGGTCACTAGAACGTCAGCGGAAGTCTGTCGGGATCCTTGGGTTCGGGTGACGGTGAGCCGGATCTGCATGGGGTGCATCCTCGCATGAGGTGACAGCTACGCGACACGGATGGCCTCTCAAGCCATAGTCTTTGCCCTGGAGGGTTCTTCTTAAGCTGCCCAGGCGTCTATAGAGAGGGTTCTCCGTGTCGCGCCGAGTGTGTGTGGAGTGCGCGGGTTAACAGCAGTGGTCCTTGGTACTTGGGGGGATGAGGAGCAGCGTGGGCAGGGCGATCGGAAGCAGGTACGAGCTCGACGACGAGATCGGCCGCGGAGCCTTCGGCGCGGTCTGGCGCGGCCGGGTCCGGGCCACCGGCGAGGCCGTCGCCATCAAGGTGCTCCTTGAGGAGTTCGCAGCCGACGCCGACGTGGTGACCCGGTTCCTGCGCGAGCGCGCGGCCCTGGTCGGCCTGAACCACCGCTCCCTGGTGCGGCTGCGCGACCTGGTGGTCGAGGGCGACATCCTGGCGCTGGTGATGCAGCTGGTCGAGGGCCCGGACCTGAAGAAGTACCTGGCCGGGCGCGGCCGTCTGGAGCCGGACGAGGCCGGGCTGCTGGTCGCCGAGGTCGCCGAGGGCATGGCCGTGGCGCACTCGGCCGGCATCGTGCACCGCGACATCAAGCCCGCCAACGTGCTGCTGGAGCAGGCCGACGGCGGGCTGCGGCCGCTGCTGACCGACTTCGGCATCGCCCGGATCGCCGACGCCCCCTCGGTGACCCGCACCCACCAGGTCGTCGGCACGCCGTACTACCTGGCGCCGGAGGTGGTGGCCGGGAAGAAGGCCACGCCGGCCGCCGACGTGTACGCCGCCGGCGTGATGCTCTACGAGCTGATCACCGGCCACCCGGTCTTCCGCGGCCCGGACGCGGTCAGCGTCTTCCGCCAGCACATGAACACCGTGCCGGAGCGGCCCGCGGAGATCCCGCAGCGGCTGTGGCCGGTCATCGCCGCGGCCCTGGTCAAGGAGCCGGAGGCGCGGCCCTCGGCGACCGTGCTGGCCGCCCAGCTGCGGGCCGCCATCGGCCGAACCCCGGAGGGCGCCGACGGCGAGCCCACCTACCACCTGCCGGTGGAGGAGCGGTACGGCACGCTGCGCCTGCCCCCGATGGCCGGAGGCGTCGCCGCGGCCGCCGGCGGCGACGTCTCGATGCCCGGCCAGGGCCCGGCCTCGGCCGGCGCCCCGACCACCGCCCTGCCCGCGGTGTCCCCGGCAGCCGCCGCGGCCGCCGCCAAAGCGGCCTCCGCCGCGGCGTCCGCCATCGAGCCGACCATCCCCGTGGTCCGGCCCGCGTCGGCCGCCTCCGGCCCGCTCCCGCAGCGCCAGGCCCGGGTCGACGGCAAGATCGCCGGCTGGGACGCGCCCTCGGAGCCGGACGCCATCGGCGCCGGTGTGTCCCGCCGCCCCGCCGAGCCCGGCAAGGTCCCCGGCTGGGACGCCCCGTCGGACCCGGACGCGATCGGCGCCGGCGTCTCCCGGCGTGCGGGCGGCCCGCCCCCGCCGATGCCGCCGCAGATGCAGCGCCAGTTGGAGCAGCTCCACAAGGAGCACCAGCCCGACTCGGCCGCGGCCGCCCACCAGCAGCGCCTCGCCTCCTACCCGCCGCAGCCGCAGTTCGCCCCGCAGGGCTACCAGCAGCCCGGTCCCCAGGGCTACCAGCACCCGGCGCCGGGGCAGCCGTACCAGGCGCAGCAACCGAGCTACCAGCCCACGCAGTTCCAGGGCAGCGCCGCCGCCCCGCCGCGACCGGTCGCGCAGGCGCCCAGGCAGGCCCCGGCCGCCCCGCCGCGCCAGCAGCCCCCGCCGCGTGAGCGGGAACGGGAGCGCGAACGCGAGCGCGAACAGCCCCGTCCGGCGGCGCAGAAGACGGTCGTCAAGCGGCGCCGCGGCCTGCCGATGGGCTGCTTGATCAAGCTGGCGATCCTGGCCCTCATCGGCTTCGGCATCTACACCGGCGTGAACTGGGCGATGGCCAAGATCAACGGCATCCATCACGACCTGAACAACTGGGTCTCGCGCGAATGGCACCAGATCGCGCAGAAGATCGACCTGGAGAAGAAGAAGGTTCCGCAGATCCCGGGTCCCTCCGACCTGCCCTCCTCCTTCCCGGGCTCGGACAAGACCGGATGACGACCCCTGTGACGACCCCGTGACGACGACGGAACCGAAGACGACTATCGATCACCCGCTGGCCGCCTGAGTCGACCACCTGACGACCGCTACGGCGAGCCCGCTTGCCCGAAAGGCGTGCGGCGCGGGAAAGTTTCGTGTCCCCCGTTTCCCCCGCGGCGGACACAGCCAGCGGACAGGAGCGAGAAGACCTCGTGGCGCGGAAGATCGGCAGCAGATACACCATCACCACGGTGCTGGGCCGCGGAACCTGCGGCACCGTGTGGGAGGGCGAGGGCCCGGACGGCCCGGTCGCCGTCAAGCTGCTGCGTGAGGACCTGGCCGCCGACCAGACCCTGATCGCGCGCTTCGTGCAGGAGCGGACCGTCCTGACCTCGCTCCAGCACCCGAACGTGGTCGGGGTGCGCGACCTGGTGGTCGACGGCACCGACCTGGCCCTGGTGATGGACCTGATCCGGGGCTCGGACCTGCGCCACCTGCTGGACGACGAGCGCGCGCTGCGCCCGCAGACCGCCGTGTTGATAGTGGCCGGCGTCGCCGAGGGCCTGGCCGCCGCGCACGCCCAGGGCATCATCCACCGGGACGTGAAGCCGGAGAACATCCTGCTGGACCGGGGCAGCGGCTCCCTGGTCCCGCGGCTGGCCGACTTCGGGATCGCGCGCCTGGTCGACGGCCCGCGCCGGACCCGCGCCACCCGGATCATCGGCACCCCGGACTACCTGGCCCCCGAGGTCATCGAGGGCCTGCAGCCGGGCCCGGCGGTGGACATGTACGCGCTGGGCACCGTGCTGTTCGAACTGCTGGCCGGCTGGACCCCGTTCGGCGGCGGCCACCCCGGCGCGGTACTGCGCCGGCACGTCACCGACAAGATCCCGCCGCTGCCCGGCGTCCCCGGCCCGCTGGCCGCGCTGGTCGCCTCCTGCCTGGCCAAGGGCCCGGCGGCCCGGCTGACCGCCTCGGAGTTCGCCGCCCGGCTGCGCGAGCTGGCCCCGATGCTGGCGGACCTGCCGGCCCTGGACGTCCCGGACCCGCGCGAGGGCGGCTGGGACGTGCGGTCCTCGGCGCGCGCCAGCCTGCACGGCGGCCGCAACCCGACCATCGACCCGATCCCGATGCGGCACAGCGGCATCGTCCCGCTGGTGCACAACGCGGAGGTCAAGGACGAGGACGAGGACACCCACCTGAACCTGATGCGGCCGATCCGCGAGCGGGACGAGGGCGAGGTGCGGCGGCGCTCCGGGACGGGTTCGTACGACGGCTCCGCGCTGCGGTCCGAGCGCGCGGACCGCGCCGAAGGTTCGTCGGGCGGCGCCAAGCGACCGCGCTGGATCGCCGCCACCGCGGCCGCGTTGTTGGTCGGGGGAGCGGCGGCCGCGATCGCCATGGGCATGTCCGGGGGCGACGACTCGGGCAAGGACAATAAGGCGCACTCGCAGGGGCCCGCAGGAGCGGCCACTAATGTGTCCACCCCTCCCGAAACCACCACACGGTCCACCGCGGTGGGGCTGAGCTTCCAGCCGGCGCGCGACTTGCCGCAGCTTCCCGTCTCTATTCAGGGCGGGCCGCGAACGGCTGTCTTTAAGGACTCCTCGGGGACGACGACCCTGTTCGTCTTCGTCACCGGTACCGACGGCACGGTCTGGTACCTGCCCGGCGAGACCAGCCACTCCTGGTTGCCGCTGCGCGGTCTGAAGGCTGGAGCGGAGCCCGCTGTAGTAGCCACTAGCGCGGGGCATCTGGAGCTGTTCGCTATAAGGGAGAGCGACGGAGTCGTCCACCAGCGCAGCTATGCGGACGGCGGCTGGTCGTCGAAGTGGGTGCCGGTCGGGACGGCGAAGCTGCACGGTGCCCCGGGCGCGCTGGCCAATCCGGACGGCTCCGTGGTGGTCGCCGGAGTCGATGGCGGTAGAACGCTGATGACTTCTACAGGGACTCCTAGCGGCTCCTCCGGTGCCTACTCCTGGAGCGATTGGCAGGCGGTTCCGGGCACCGGCAACCTCGCCTCCGGCGTCGCGTTGGCCCCGACCTCGGCGCCGTCGGGGTACACCGCGTACGTACCGCGGGCTTCCGACGGGGGCGTCATGGCGATCGCCTATACGAACAAGCTGTGGGGGACACCTGTTCAGACCCCGCTGTCGGGTCTCCCTACAGCGGCCACGACCGGTGACGGTGCGTCATATATCTTCGTGCGCTCCGGCGGCGGCGCTGTCAAGGCGATGAACGCCAACGGGCAGGCCGGTACCGGGGACCTGCAGTCGGTACTGCCTCCGGGCGCCACCCAGACCCCCGACGGCCGGGTCGCAGTGGTCACGGCGGCGTCTCCCACGAAGCTGCGGGTGTCCTACTCCGGCTAGGCTTGCCACGTGGCTACAGATCCTTCCGAAGAGCTCAAGAACCTCCGCACGACCATGGCCTCCATCGAGGCCGTGCTCGACCTCGACAAGCTGCGCACGCAGATCGCGGATCTGGAGGAGCAGGCCTCGGCCCCGGACCTGTGGAACGACCAGACCAAGGCGCAGGCGGTGACCTCGAAGCTGTCGGGCCTGCAGTCCGAGTTGAACCGGTTCTCCACCCTGAACCGGCGGCTGGAGGACGTCGAGGTGCTCTTCGAACTCGGCCAGGCCGAGGGCGACGCCGACACGTTGGCCGAGGTGCAGGGCGAGCTCATCGACGTCTCCAAGGCGGTCGGCGAGCTGGAGGTGCGCACCCTGTTGTCCGGCGAGTACGACGCCCGCGAGGCGCTGGTGTCGCTGCGCGCCGAGGCCGGCGGCGTGGACGCCGCGGACTTCGCCGAGATGCTGCTGCGCATGTACACGCGCTGGGCCGAGCGGCACGGTTACCCGACCGAGGTCTACGACACGTCGTACGCCGAAGAGGCCGGCATCAAGTCCGCGACCTTCACCGTCAAGGCCCCCTACGCCTACGGCACGCTCTCGGTGGAGCAGGGGACGCACCGTCTGGTGCGGATCTCGCCGTTCGACAACCAGGGCCGGCGGCAGACCTCGTTCGCCGCCGTCGAGGTGGTGCCGGTGATCGAGCAGACCGACCACGTCGACATCCCCGAGGACGAGCTGCGCGTCGACGTCTACCGCTCCTCGGGCCCCGGCGGCCAGGGCGTCAACACCACCGACTCCGCGGTGCGCATCACGCACCTGCCGACCGGGATCGTGGTGTCCTGCCAGAACGAGCGCTCGCAGATCCAGAACCGGGCCTCGGCGATGGCCGTGCTCCAGGCCAAGCTGCTCCAGCGGCGGCGCGAGGAGGATCAGGCGAGGATGGACGCTCTGAAGGACGACTCCTCGGGGTCGTGGGGCAACCAGATGCGCAGCTACGTCCTGCACCCGTACCAGCTGGTCAAGGACCTGCGTACGAACCACGAGACCGGCAACACCACCGCCGTGCTGGACGGGGACATCGATGAGTTCATCGAGGCCGGGATCCGGTGGCGCAAGCAGCGAGAGAACGAATAAAACGGACAGAAGCCGCTATATAGAGCACTTCGCTCTATATAGCGGCTTTCTCGTTCTTTACTACGCTAATGGGCACCACTTATAGCGATGATCCTTAATGGATCGTCGTGGTGAGAAAAGCCACAGCGATGAGCAAGGTCAACAGGACTACGGTCACCGTCGACAGGGACAGGCCCCCGGTCTGGCGGTGCATTTGCGCCCTCTGGCCACGGCAGACGCTGCACCTGCCCTCGGACACCGGTCCCGCGCAGTTCGCGCAAACTAGGTGCTCACAGCACATGCCGCCTCACCTCCTGTGTTCCGTACCCGCTGACAGCCGGTGCGGATTGTGCTTCCCGGCCGAAGGGGCCATGAACCCCTACTTCCGGCGTGTACTGTCATCTCTACTGTGACACTACGACCGAGCGTACGCATAAGTGCCCGCCTGGGCTCGCTGAGGGCTGCGCTTGTCGCGGAGGCGATGCCGGCATGATCAGATTCGACAAGGTCACCAAGACCTACCCCACCCAGAACCGTCCTGCGCTGCAGAATATTTCGCTGGAGATCGAGCGCGGCGAGTTTGTTTTCGTCATCGGTTCCTCGGGGTCCGGCAAGTCGACCTTCATGCGTCTGATCCTGCGCGAGGAGCGGCCCAGCGCCGGCCGGGTGCACGTGGCCGGCAAAGACCTCGCCAAGCTGTCCAACTGGAAGATCCCGCAGCTGCGCCGCCAGATCGGCACGGTGTTCCAGGACTTCCGCCTGCTGCCGAACAAGACGGTCGAGCAGAACGTGGCCTTCGCCCTGGAGGTCATCGGCAAGTCCCGGCCCACCATCGGCAAGGCCGTGCCGGAGGTGCTGGACCTGGTGGGCCTGGGCGGCAAGGGCGGCCGGTTCCCCAACGAGCTCTCCGGCGGCGAGCAGCAGCGCGTGGCGATCGCCCGGGCGTTCGTGAACCGTCCGATGGTCCTGATCGCCGACGAGCCCACCGGAAACCTGGACCCGGAGACCTCGGTCGGCATCATGAAGCTGCTGGACCGGATCAACCGCGCCGGCACCACGGTGGTGATGGTGACCCACGACCAGGCCATCGTGAACCAGATGCGCAAGCGGGTGCTGGAACTGGACAGCGGCAACCTGGTGCGTGACCAGTCGCGCGGCGTGTACGGATACGTCCGCTAGAGCGCCCACGACCCCGCAGCACTAGAAGCAGAACTCACGTAGGAGTCCCGACCCACTATGCGCGCACAATTCGTCCTGTCCGAGATCTTCATCGGCCTACGCCGCAACCTCACGATGACCGTCGCGGTCGTCGTCTCCGCGGCGGTGGCCCTCGGCATGCTCGGCGTCGCGCTGCTGATGCTGTTCCAGACCAGCCACATGAAGGACTACTGGTACAACAAGGTCGAGGTCTCGGTGTTCATGTGCACCAAGGACGACGCGACCCTGCACCCGGCCACCTGCGCCAACGGGCAGGCCTCGCAGAACCAGATGAACAGTCTGCAGTCCGACCTGACCGCCAACCCGCTGGTCCAGCAGGTCTTCCCGGAGAGCCAGGCGGACGCGTACGCGCGTTACCAGCAGCAGTCCGCGGGCAGCACCAGCGGCACCTCGATGGCCCAGTACGTGACCCCGGACCAGATCCCGGCCTCGCTGCGGGTGAAGCTGAAGAACCCCAGCACCGAGAACATCGACGCGATGATCAGCTCCTACCAGGGGCAGCAGGGCGTGGAGACGGTGTCGGACCAGCGGACCATCCTGCAGCCGCTGTTCAAGCTGTTCAACGGCCTCACCGTCTCGGCGACCACGGTCGCGGTGGTGATGGTCGGGCTGGCGCTGATGCTGATCGTGAACACGGTGCGGCTGTCGGCATTCAGCAGGCGCCGCGAGACGGGCATCATGCGCCTGGTCGGAGCGTCGAACTTCTACATCCGATTGCCATTCCTCATGGAAGGCGCGGTAGCCGGCCTCGGCGGCGTCGCGGTGGCGACCCTGGGCGTGGCCAGCTTCAAGTTCTTCCTGATCGACCGGGTCCTGGCCCCGAACTTCACCTTCACCAGCTTCATCGGCTGGGACAAGGTCTTGGTGACGGTCCTGATCCTGATCCCGGTGGGCCTGCTGATGGCGGTCGGCGCGAGCGCCCTGTCGCTGCGGAAATACCTGAAGGTCTAGCACCGTTCTTCGGGGATAATGAACCCCATGCCGAAGGAACAAGGCCAGAAGGTCATCGCCCGCAACAAGAAGGCGCGCCACGAGTACGAGATCGAGGCCACCTACGAAGCGGGCATCTCCCTGACCGGCACCGAGGTCAAGTCCCTGCGCGCAGGCCGCGCGAGCCTGGTCGACGGCTACGCGGTCATCAAAGACGCCGAGGTGTGGCTGCAAGGCGTGCACATCGCGGAGTACGCGGAGGGCACGTGGACCAACCACTCCCCCCGCCGCAACCGCAAGCTCCTGCTGCACCGAGCCGAGATCAACAAGCTCATCGGCAAGACCAAGGAGACGGGCCTGACCCTGATCCCGCTGGAGCTGTACTTCAAAGACGGCAAGGTCAAGGTCGAGATCGGCCTGGCGCGAGGCAAGAAGACCTACGACAAGCGCCAGACCCTCATGGAGCGCCAGAACAAGCGCGAGGCCGAGCGCGCGATGGCCGCCGCCTTCAAGCGGAACAACCGCCGCCGCTAGACCCTGACCAGCGGCTTCGCAATCAGACAGGCCCACTCCCCGCCACCAGTTCGCCCACGGCGAACCCGCTGGAGTCTGCCCCGCCGAACCGCTACCCTTGGATCACGGCCCCGGGAAACCGAAGCCGACAGGTTGACAACAGAACAGAGACGACCAAGCGTCAGAAAACCAAACGTTTCCGACCAGAGTCGTCCAACAAGGGGCCGAACGGTTTCGACATTGGACGTTTTGGCAGGGGAAGCGGGCCGAGGAAGCAGCGATGATCTCGTTAACCACACGCTGCAAAAAAAATAACTGCCAACAAGACGCAGCTGAAGTCGCAGACCGCTTACGGTCTCGCCGCCTGACAATAATCAGGTTATGACTTCTGTCGACCCGGGAGCGCCTCCGGCCCGGTAAGACATCATTAGGAGGATCCACCGCCAGGCACGGCCACAGGGCCAGGCGGGACATCAATGTGGCTGGGCCTGTCAGCAGCGTGCCTGTGAGACTGCCGGGGCCAAGAAAAGCGAACACAGGCTGCGCCCGGAGAAGCCCTGACAAGTCGCCGATGGACGCGGGTTCAATTCCCGCCGGCTCCACTTTGTACTAGTTTGTGATGTTATGGCGGCACCATCGTTTGCGATGGTGCCGCCGTTATCTTTCTCGGACGGCGCTAGGCGTACGAGCCTCAGGCAGACCGCTGCCGCCTCTGATAGCGGGCTGGCAGGGTGCGGCTGTAGGGGCTGGAGTGCCAAAACTCGGTTGGCCTTGCTGGGCCGAGCAACGTATTGGGTATGAACCCGACGACAGCGAACACCGCAGCCAGGTTCACGCGGCCTGGCAGGTCCTGCGCGGTCGCCGACGATCTAGAGCAGCTGAAGGGCCCCACAGACGGCGAGATTCAACTGCCGAACCGCCTGGATTGGGGTCCGCCGCGCAGATACCGTCTGCGTGTCGATACAGACGTTCACCTCTACTACGAGCGGGTTCTTCGCGAAGCCGCCTCCTCGGTCGACCTGAAGGCGTACCTCAACGGCAGCGTGCTTCGGTGACTATGGCGTTCCCTGGTTCTTCCACCCCGCTTGCGCGACAGCTGGGAGTCGCGTTTCCCGACGCTTCGGGAGTCGACCCCTGCGGACACGGAACGGCGGCAGTAGGTGGAGGAGTTCCACCTGCGACTGGCCACGGTTGGGCTGGGTGCATCCGAGCACGATTACGGAAGGCTGCGACTGACGCGGTTGTCGCCGCATACGTCGCCGACGGCCTGACGGCCGATGTAGAGCAGCGCACCGAGTACTACGTCCGGCTGCAAGTGGCCGATTCGAACACTGGCGACGAGAGCAAGGTTGAGCTGGTCCTCGACATACGGCTCAACCCTGTGGTCCGGCTGGCTGTCGGTACCGTGGCTGCGGAACGAGACGCAGGCTTTGATCCGGAGTACTTCGCCGACATGCTGCGAACAGTGCACCGCTTCGATGACGAGGAGTTCGCACGCTACGGCGTCGCCCCCGGCCAGGCAGCCGAGATCAAGAAGCTGGCTGACGAGTGGCGGAGCGCGCTGCGGCCACCCAGCTAAGGGGTGAGTTCACTCAGCCCAGATCGGGGCCGGCGATAGGCGCAAGATCAGCTCCACAATAGGAACAAACCAGGGCCTTTCGGATCTTCCGAAAGGCCCTGGTGTATCGCTGGGTCGTACCGGTGCAGACGGTCCCGAGCGTGCTCAGACTCCCGGCATCACAACGGCGAGTCCCGCTTCCCGCGCCGCGTCGGCCAGGCGCTTGTCGTAGGTGACGAAGAACTCCGGCCGGATTCGCAACGCGGCGGCCAGGTGGATCGCGTCCAGGGACCGTACGGTGACCGGCCTGACCGTCTGGGCCAGGATGCGGATGCCGACGTCGAGGTCGACGAGGTTCACGAGGTCGAGGACGGGGTGTAGCCGAGCAGCGGATTCCGGTACGTAGCGTGCCAAGGCGCGGAACGCTTCGACCTCCAGCAGCGCCGAACTCGTCCACGGCGAGTCGATGCGCTCGTCAAGCCATTCCCGCAACGCGTGGGTCTCGTTCTCGGCGTGGACCAGCTTGACGACTGCGGCCGAGTCCAGATAGATCGAACCCGCCATCTCAGTGTTCGTCCGCGCGTTCGGCGGCGATGAGCTGTGCGACATCGACCCCGTCCGGTTCGCCGAGGTCCATGCGCAAGATGGCCCGCTTCATCGCTGCGGCGCGTTCGGCTCGCATCCCGGCTTCGATGATTGCCTGGCGGATGGCAGCCGAACGAGTCGCGCCATCGAGGGTGAGTATGTCGAGAGCATGGGAGGTCTCGCTGTCGGGGCGGATGGTGATGGTGTCGGCCATGACCCAAGCGTAAGACGAATTGTCTTACGTCGCAACGCGGTCGTCAGCTGCAATGGTCTCCGCGGTGGCGAGTACGGCGAACACCGTACCCGTGAACCATTTCCGCAGGTCAGCAGTGTTCAAGTAGTGCAAGATCAGCTCCACAAAAAGAACAAACCAGGGTCTTCCGGCACCTTCGGAAGACCCTAGTCTGCTTAATGCCGGAGCGGGGCTGTTTGCCAGGCCGAGACAGCGCCGTAGTGGAGATGGCCCGCTGCGCCCGCTCGTGTCATCGGCCGATTGCTGCTTACGGCTAGACGAGCAGCTTTCGTTGCCGTGCCACGAGGGAAACTGCGCGCCCGTACACGGTAAGCGGAGCCCGACGGCACCCAGGCTGTCGATGACGTTGCTGGCTGCGTGTTCTGTCAGCTTCCGCTGCAAACAGAACGTGCACAGCATCCAAAGCGTCCCGTGGACTTCCAACCCATAGGCACGTGCCACGCGAGTCGCCGCCTGATCGTCGCTAATGCTGACGGCGCCATAGAGTTCCGCATAAGCGGCCCGTCAGACACCACACCGTCTGTCAGCTCCCCCCATCCCGTCGCTGACCGTGTCCGGCGACAGGCCCGACACCCGGCCGCCGCCGTGATCCCGCCATGCCCCAGCGCCCCGGGCCGCAGCCCCGCCGCCAGCCGCCTGCCCGCCTGCCCGCCCCGGCTTGTTCGGCGGTCCCGGGCTCCATGGCAGGACCGCAGCCCCGATCGGCGGTGTCCCGCGTCGTTCGAGGTACTTGCGTCGTCCATCCGAAGCGGTACTGACGACGTTGAGGGGCCGCACCGGTCGGTTCGCGTCGGATGGGTTCGCTGCCTTTTCGTAGGGCGTTATGGCAGGCCGGCGGGATCGGTGCCGTGATCGGTGCCGTGAGCGAGGTCGGCGAGCAGCACGTCGATGACCTGCTCCTCTTCGACTCGCACGGCATGGGCCTGCAGGTGTCGCCGCAGCTCTGGGTCCCACGGTGTGTCCCTGGCCCTGGACGATGACAAGGGCGTGCCGAGTCCGCGTGCCACTGCGCGGAGGTAGGCGACGCTGTCGTAGCGCCAGGGGACGGCGCTGGATCCGGTTCGGTCCACCAGGTCGAAGACGCCGGCTGCGATACGGACGCCGCCCCAGTCGAAGTCGCCGTGGTAGCGCACGTTCGCGCATCGGGTGGCGACTTGGCGGAGCAGCCGGTTCGCGGCGACGGACGGCGTGCCTTCCAGGCAGATCAAGGGAGGGCAGGAGGGGCCGAGTTCCGTGGCGGCTGCCGCGACGACGGCCGGGTTCTCGCACACGCTGACGGTGACGCCCGCGAGATCGCCGATGCGGTGGGGCGGGTCATCGGCGGGTGGGTCCGACCAGCTGTCGAGCATACGCAAGGTGAGAACAAGTGGTTCGCCCGCGTTGGCGGCCGCGGTCAGCAGCCGGGCAAGGGTGCCGTCCTCTCCCGGCGGCGGCGGGACGTTGAGGACCAGGACACGTGAGGACAGGTCGTCGGGTGCGACCCCGACCGCCGCCCAGGCCGCGCGGCGGCCTTCGGCGTCGGCGGTGTCGGTGGCCGACAGGCCGGCGAGGGCCCGGATGGCGCTGAGGACGAGTGCGGTCAGTGGGCGGCCGTCGTCCAGGGCGTGGGCGTCGCCCGCGGTGCGGGCGGCCAGGACGGGGCGGACGATGCCGGGGTGGGGCAGGACGGACAGGACGCGTGCTGCCTGCGCGGCGAGTGCGCTGCCTGCGGAGGCGCCGTCGGCCTGTCGTTTGAGGAGGCCGGACGTCCGCACGCGGTCCAGCCACGGTGCCAGGTCGGGGCGGTGCTCGGTGAGGCCGGCCAGTGGTTCGTGCGCGGATTCCCAGGCTCTGGACGAGGCGGCTTCGGCCTCGTGGCGGACGGTGATCGGTCCGCGTAGTACGTGGATGGCCGCGCGAAGCCCGTTCGGGCTCATCTCGGATTCCTTCAGGACGGCGTCGACGTCGCGCAGCCGGATTGTCAGGGACCTGCCGTGGCCCGGCGCGCGT
This sequence comes from Catenulispora pinistramenti, assembly GCF_018274385.1. Taxonomy (GTDB): domain Bacteria; phylum Actinomycetota; class Actinomycetes; order Streptomycetales; family Catenulisporaceae; genus Catenulispora; species Catenulispora pinistramenti. The sequence continues at coordinate 36,216 of NZ_JAAFYZ010000011.1, forward strand.
CCGAGCAGTCGTTCGGCGGCGCGGCGCTGGCCGGGATCGGGGTCCGCGAGTGCGACCGTGCCCTCGACGACCGGCATGCCGGCCGCGATGCGTTCGGCGATCCGGTCCACCAGCCATTGCAGCTCCGGTGCGCCGAGCAGGCGTCGCAGCCGCACGGTGTCGATGGACGCGGGTTCGCCGCTGGCCGCGGCCGTGCTGTCCTCTGCCGTGCCGTCCGCTGCCGTGCCGTCCTCTGCCATGCCGATCAGGCGTCGAACAACGTCGGTTCGAGCTCGCCGGACGTGGCGGTCGCACGGCTGCGCTGCGGCGGCAGATAGGGCTCTGGCCGGGTCAGACGGACGCGGTCACGGCCGTCCCAACGCCAGGGCGTGACCAGGACCGCGTCGACGCCTTCGGAGCGGGCCAGCTGGGCGATGCCGATGCCCGGCACCGTGGGGTAGCAGGCCCATTCGCGTTCGGAGGTCATGACGACATCCAGGTCGAACGCGGCCAGCAGGCCCAGGCACTTGGCGCGGGAATCGTCGTCGACGCCCGCGAACGCCTCGTCCAGGGCGATCAGCCGCGGGGCCTGGGGGTGGCCGGAAGAGTAGTGCGAGGACGCGGCGGCGAACAGGGGAACGGACGCGGCCAGCACGCGTTCGCCTCCGGACGCCGGGCCGGCGGCGCTCACCCAGGACCCGTCCTGGCGGCGCTGGATGCCGAACTCGTGCCAGGCGCGGTAGTCGAAGGCGCGGGTGAGCTGGTCGTGCCAGGTGTCCGCGGGGTTGGCGGCCCGGTCGTCGGCGATGCGGCGCTGGAGGAACTCCCCGACCGCGGCGCGGTCGGCCGGGCTCCACGCGTCAACCACCTTGCGCAGCAGCCGAGTGCGCACGGCTTCCAGCCCTTCGGGGGCTCCCTTGGCGGTGCGCCAGACCAGCCGCAGCGCCATGCCGGTGGATGTGGGGCGGGCCGCCAGATCGTCGTTCATCGCCCGCACCGTCACCTCGGCCTCGGTGATCAGTTCCTGCAGCGCGCCGGCGACTTCGCCGACCAGGTGATTCTCCAGCAGTTCGCGTTCCTTGGCCGACAGCAGCCGGGTGCGCTGGGCGACCTCGGCGTCCAGGGCGGCGGTCAGCGTCGGCACGTCCTGGGCACGGCCGGCGAACACGACGTCCACGACCATCAGACCGTCCTGCAGGGTCATACCTACTTGGTGACCGTGCCGGGCCAGGGCACCGGACAGCGCCTGCTGCTCACGCGAGACCCGCTGCTGGACGCGTTCCCAGGCCGCATCGGCGTCGTCGAGGGCGGAAAGCGCCGCGTCGACGGCTCGAGCCAGCGCGACAGCCGGGCCCGGGACCCAGGTCTGGGCCGTGCCGGGCTGCTGCAGGTCCGGCAGCGCGGTGGCCAGCAGGCCCGTGGCGGCGAAGCGGCGGAGCGCGGCGACGGCCTCGTCGCGGACGGCTGAGGCTGCCGCGATGTCCTCGTCGAGTTGTAGGCGGCGGCCCTCGGCGCGCTCGCGTTCCTTGAGTGCCTGTTCGCGGTGCGCACGGACGGTCGTCAATGTGGCGGCCGTGGTCTGGAGCGCCACGTTAACGCCGGCCAGGCGGCGGTGCAGCTCTTCCACCGCGGCACCGGAGGTTTCGAGCAAGGTGCGGTGTTCCTCGGCGGCGCCCTCGGCCTCCTGACGGGCCAGCAGTTCCGCCTCGTCGGACTCAGCCAGGCGCGCGGCGGCGCGGCGGCGTTCGGTCTCGGCGTCGGCGGCCTCGGCAGTGGATCGGGAACTCGCCGTCAACGCCGGCCACAGGCCGGAAAGGACGTTCCGGTAGTCGGCCAGCGCCTCGGCCACGACGTCCAGGGCGGACGGATCGGCGGGCAGACGCGTGTCCTCGGCGAATGCGAGAACTGATGCCGCCGCCTCGGTGGCGACGTCCGCCGCGGTCCGAACCGCGGCCGAGCACTCGTCTTGGAACGCGGCGGCGGTGCGCGCCGCGTCGGCGTAGGTGGCGGCGCGGGTGTGGGCCTCGCGGAGCGCGGCGTCGGACGGATGCGACCGCAGCTCCTCGGCCACAGTGTCCAGACGTCGGGTGATCGCCTGCGACTCGTCGCGAAGGGTGCTGATCCGGCTGTCCAGCAGCGCCGCGTGCTCGGCGAGTTCAGCCAGCCGCGTGCGACGGGCTGCTTCGCGGGCGCCGTCACCGATGTAGTGGGCTGATTCTTTGTGCCAGGCTCCCCGCAGAGTGCCGAGCCGGTATCGGCCGTCGGGGCCGACCCAGGTGTGATGGCCCGGTTCGGAATCGGCCGTCGCGACCGAGATGGCCGCCAGGGCGGTGGCGACCGTCGGCGCTGACAGGGCCGCGGATTGCGGGTCTTCGGCGTCGATCGCGGGCCGAAGAGCGGCTGCCAAGGTGCGGCCCGGGGCGGGACCGTCGGGGGCCAGGAGCGTGTCGCCCTCCGCGGTGACGAACCGTCCGTCCGGATCCATCCAGGCGTCCAAGAGGCCGGAGGCCTCCAGCGCGGCCTCCAGACCGGCACGGTCCTGATCCGGCACGTCGTCGTGGAAGTCGACGACCTTCCACAGCGGTGCACCGGGACGGTCCGTTCGGGTGCTCGTGTCGCGGGTGTGGGGGATCGGCGGGGCGTCGTGATGGCCCTGGTCCAGACGGGCGATCTCGTCGGTGACGGTGGACAGTTCGCCCTCGGCTCGGACTCGGGCCGCGTCCACGTCCGCGACGCGGCGGTTCAGCTGGGCCGATTGCGCTCGTCCGGATTCCTCGGCCTGTCGGGCCGCCGGGTTCGGACCGTCGAGGGTGGCGACCCAGCCGGCGAGTTCGGACAGCGCGGCCTCACGGTCGCCGAGCACGAGTTCGGAGCAGGCGCCGCTCCAGGATTCCCACGCGCCGACCAGCGCGTTGCCGTGTCTGGTCACGGTTGCGGCGGCTTCGGCGGCGGTTTCGGCCGCGGCGGTCGCGGTGCTCGCGGCCCGGTCGGCGGCCGAACGCGCCGCTCCCAACCTCCGCGCGGCGTCCTCGGACGTCTTGTGCAGCGCACGCAGACCGCTGAGCGCCTGGTGCCGGGTCCTGATCAGCGCTTCGGCGCTCTGCCGGGCCGCCGAGGGATCCGGGGCGGCGGTCAGCGGGATCCGGACGGCGGTGTGGTCGATGCCGGCGGTCTCAGCGGCGGCGTCGGCATCGCGATGCAGTTCCTCGACTGCGGACGCGTCGGACGCGGCGTGAGCGTGTGCGGTCGCGGCACGCGTCGTCCAGGACTCGGACTCCTGCACAGCGCGGCGGCGATCGCCGCCGCGGGTGCGTGCGACTGCGGCGAGGGCCTGCACACTCTTGGCCAGCCGCTCGATCTCCCGTGCGGTGTCCATGGCCGGATCCCGGTTCAGCGCGTCTTTCTGCGCTGACAGCAGCGCCTGATGCTCATCGAGTCTGGCCTGCTCGGTCTCGGCGGCGGTGAAAGCGGCGTTCGCCGCCTCGCGTGCGGCGGTGGCCGCGCCCAGATCACGGCCGAGTTGCTCATAGCGGCTGTTCGACTGCCGTACTCCCGCAGCGGTGCGCTTGGCAGCGACCTGGGCGTAGCGACGGTAGTGCGTGAGGAACGCCACCGCCGCGCCTTGGGCTTCGACCAGTGCCGCCAGGGCGTCCCGCTCGTCCTGCAGACCCCGGAACGCCTCGGCGATCTCTGCGACCAGGCCGTCGGCCAGCGGCGGCAACGCCTCCGTAAGCGCCTTCGACAGCAGCCTCTCATCAGGCCTCTTCGACAGCTGCGGCTGGCGCAGCTGGATCAGAAGATTGACCAGCGCCTCGTAGCGTTCGGTCCCGAGCCCGAACAGCGCCTCGTCGACCGCGCGCCGATAGCCCTTGGCGGTTGTGAACACGGCGTGCGCGCCGACCTTCTCCTCCAGCGCCTTGCGCGAGTAGGACACGCGGTGCTCGTTGCGCAGCGGCAGGTCCGGCCCGACGCGCCGGTCGGTGACGAAGAACCAATGGTCGGCGATGCCGCGGCCCTTGACCGCCTTGAGCCCGCACCCGATGGTCCGGAACTGCGGTGCGCCGTCGTCGCCGAGGCGCCCGAACTCCAGCCAGGTGTAGCCCAGGCGCTCGTCGTTCGGGTGCTTGCCGCCCAGCAGGAGGTTCCATTCCATGCGCTTGGCGCGGTCGCCGTCGGGCTCGACGCGGGACGGTGTCAGCTCGCCGTCGAGCAGGAACGGCAGTGTCAGGGCCAGGACCTTGGACTTGCCGGTGCCGTTGTTACCGCGCAGCAGCAGGCGGCCGTCGTGGAAGGCGAACTCCTCGGCGTCGTAGTAGAAGACGTCGATCAAGCCCGCGCGCAGCGGCTGCCAGCGGCCGCGGGTCGGCGTCGGAAGCGCTGTCGCCGGCGCCGCGGTCGTCGCTGTCGGGGAAGTCACGAGCGGGTTCCGGCCTTCTTGATCGTCGGGGCGGTCATGGTGAAGCGCATCAGGGCCGAGCGGGGATGGACCCGCGTCTCACCGTGGTCGTCTGGGATGCGGGTCACCAGGTTCAAGGCTTCCAGCTTGGCCACGGCCTGTTCAGCGAGGTCCGCCGCGGCGGCCGGCTCGGTGGCGGTCTTGCGCCAGTAGGAGGCGTGGGCTTTGGCCTGGGCCTGGACGAAGCGCGTCAGCTCGGGCAGCGTCGGGGCCTTGCCGTCGGTGGCGAGTCTGGTGGCGATCAGCAGGGTGACGTGGCCGTCGGTGCCCTGTTCGGGCATGCGTACGTCGCTGAGCGCGTCGTCGGGGTCGACCATGGCGATGCCCTCGGCGCGCATCTCCGGGACCAGCCCGGTCAGGTCGGCGATGCGGCGGGTGATGGCGACGCGCTGGTTCACCAGGTAGGCGCGTTCGGCTTCGGTCAGATCGGCGTAGTAGACCACCGGGTCGTCCAGCAGGCGCCGGGTCATCGCGTGCCGCAGAGAGCGCAGCCTCAGCTCATCGGTCTCCGGGACGGGCTCGGCGGCCAGCGTCGACAGCCGTTCTTCGAAGTCCGGCGAGGTGATGGTCGAGGCGCCGCGCGAGGTGGCCAGCAGACCGCCGGTGACCCGGCGGTCCAGGTCATAGAGCACGTCGTTGCCGCCGTCGGTGACGAACGCGTCCTCGTCTCCCTGCACGCGTGCGAGCACGCCCCAGGACAGCAGCAGTCTGACGACGGCGACCAGGTCCGCGCGCTCCTCGCGGCGTTCCATGGCGAACGTGATCCCGGCATCGGCCAGTGCCGGCTCGGCCGCGCCGGTCAGCACGCCCTCGGCGAGTCGGCCGAGCGTGGTCTGCGCCTCCGAGCGCTCCAGCACGGCCAGGGCCAGGCAGAGCAGGACGTAGCGGCGGCGGGTGAACGGCACCCTGGTCTTCAGGGCGCGGGCCGGGCGCGTCGCGTCATCCAGAGCGGCGGGCTTCTTGAACAGCCGGGCGGTCTCGGCGTCCACGGTCAGCCGCCAGCCGGTCTGCTCGGCGAACCAGCCGGCCAGTTCGCCGGCGTGCTTGCGGACCAGGCGGAAGTCGTCGTCGCGGGCGGTGAGCAGCGGGGCGCTCAGGAGGGCGCGGGCGGCGCGTCGGCGCTCGAGGTCGTGGTCGTGGTCGCCGGTCGGGAACGTCGTCGGGTGGGATGCAGCCGGGTGAGGTGTGGTCATCGCGGGTGCCGCGGTGCTCGGGACGCTCATCGGGCCGCGGCTTCCCGAACGGTCAGGTCGATGATCTCGATGACGTGCTCGGGGCCGGACAGGACGCCGTCGTCGGTCGGGATCGTGACCGTCCGCGCCGCGTCCACGAGCTTGAGCCGGATCTCCATCGTGCCGTCGCCGCTGGTCGCGGTGGTGGTTGTCGCACCGGGGCGGCGTGCGGCCAGAGCGTCGCCGAGGACGGCGAGGAACAGCCGGAACGCACGCTGGTCCAGGCCATCGGGCCCGGCCAGCTCCGACAGCAGCACGGGGCCGTCAGTGGTCAGCAGACGACGGGCCTGGGAGATCTCGGCCGCCTCGCGCTCGGCTTTCTCGGTCAGCAGCCGACGTCCGGCTTCGCGGTCGATCGCCTTGTTCGGGGCGCCGCGCCGCTCGTACGAGCCGGTCTCGCGCAGCCGGGGGCTGATCAGCAGGGGCTCGGCATCCGCCCAAGGGGTGCCCGGCGGGTACTCGGCCTGCTCCCAGACGTCCTCGGTCTGGGCGTCGAGGCTCAGGTGCCGGGCCGGCGCCAGGGCGAACGCCGCGCGCCACAGCCGATGCGCTGCGGCGTCGTCGGGAGCCTGGGCGAAGAAGCGGGCCAGGGCGCGGAAGTCCGCGGAGCGGTCGGAGCGTCCGCCGCGCCGTTCGTTCAGCGCGGCGACCGCGTTGATCAGGTTGGTGATGCCGCTGACCGCCGCGTTGCGCAGCAGCCGGGCCTGTGACGGCCGTCGCGCACCGATGCTGACGAACCACTCGCGCAGGCCCCGCCAGCGGTTCTCCCAGTCACGGGCCGCCGTGGCGACCGCCGCGGTGTAGATGTCGAAGGCGTCGGTGTCCGCGTGCGGGTCCGGTACGGCGTCCACGGCGTCGCGCAGGGCGGCGGCTTCGAGGACGCGGCCGATGCCGGCGGCTTCGACCCGCTCGATGAGGCCGGCGATCTGCGCACCGCGGTTGGCCAGATCGGCGATGAACTTGTCGATGTACTCGATCAGGCGGTCCTTGTAGGCGAGGAAAGCGTCCTCGTCGCCGTCGGTGAAGTCGACGGCGCGGCGCAGCGAGGACATGAACGCCTCGGCATTGTCAGCCAGCCCGGTGAACCGCTCGGTGAGCGCGAACAGCAGCAGCCCGACTCCTGCCTGGTCCGGCGGGTCCGAAGACTCGGCGTGGACCACGAGCGCGGCCAACTGCCCGGCGATGTCGGCCAAGGCCACCGTCTGCAGCCGTCCGCGTTGCCCGAGGGCCTGCTCGTAGTGTTCGATCGCGGCCAGAGCCGCCTGCCCGTGCCGGGTCAGCTGGTAGATCTTGCGGGCGCGGTTGAAGTCCTCGACCGAGGTCACCCGGCCGGTATCGGCGTCTGAACGCAGGTTGCCCCACTCGACCAGCTTGTCCAGGGCCTGGACGAGCTGGTCGGAATCGGGCCGGTACGCCGCGGCGGGGCCGTCGTCGCCGTCCGCGGTCCCAGGCCAGTCGGCCAGGACGTCCTCGGGACGAAGATGGACGGTGAAACGCTGCTTGGCCAGGGCGAACACACCCAGCACCCCGGCGTAGAGCGACTCGTTCGGCGTGCCCAGGTAGGCGAACGGCTGCGGTGTCGGTACGTCGGTCACGCCAGACATTTTGCCAGCTCGGTGGTCATAGTCTGGGCCAAACGGGTGAATGGGGCCTGGGCCTGCCGCCTCGATCGCCGTAGCCGCGAGTAGTGAAAACCGGCCCGTTTCAGCATGGGATCGCCCTCAAGCGCGTCAGCGAGATCTTCCAGGTCCACCGGGACCGGTTTCAGGCTGCCCTCGCCGCTCTCCATGCTCGTGAGTTCAGACATCGTCGGCGCGCGGCAGGCCGGGACCAAAATCGGCCGGCCTTGTTTCGTTGCGTATCGCCGGTATGGGCAATGGGACCGTGGAGGCGTCGCGGGGTTGGCAGGATGGGATCGTGCACGATCTCTTCAGTTCTCTGGCGCACCATGTCGCATCGCTTCCGCAGGATGGGGTCGATGCGCTGATGGGTGCCCGGCCCGATGTCGCCGAGGTGCTGTTCGGCGATGTACCCGACGGGCAGGAAGCGCAGGCCGATGTCGGGTCGATCACCGAGGCGCTGGTGGATCCCGATGGGGCCGCCGAGGCGGTGCTGCGGCTCTCCCGGCCCGCGGTCCAGGTGCTCATGGCATTGGTCGACGCGGCTGAGGGGGACTACGGCGGGCTTCGTCACCGGTTCGGCGGGCTGGGGTTCGCCGACCTGGCGCGCAGGGGAGCCGGCGGGATCGGAGTCACGGAGGTCATTCGAGTGCTGTCGATGGCCGGGGGTGCGGTCGAGGTGGATCCGCACTCGGCGCGGGCCGCGCTGTGTGAGTCGCTGACGGCGGCTGCCAGGCCTGCCGCGATGGCGGAGTTCGACCGGATTCTCGTTCGCTTGACGGATTCCTGCCTGGTGTGGCCGGAACCCGGGGGCCGGTCTTTCCGGATCCATGACGTCGTGATGGACGTCCTGCCCGAACCGGCACCGGAGTGGGAAGGTTTCGACCTGGTGCAGCCGCTGCCGGAGGTGGCGCGTCGCCTCCCGGTCGCGGACGTCGCCGGCGAGGCGCAGGCCGCGGCGATCGCGGCCCTGGACAGCGCCGAGCGGCTGCTCAGGCAGGTCGCAACCGATGCGGTGCCGTTACTCAAGGCCGGCGGGGTCGGCGTTCGCGAGGTCAAACGGCTCGTGCGGGCCAGCGGACTGGCCGAGGAGGCGATCAGGTTCTGGCTGTACATCGCGGACAGCGCCGGCCTCGTGGCGTGCCAGGACGACAAGCTGTGGGCGACGCCGGAATACGACCAGTGGATCTCGGCCGAGCCGAGCCAGCGCTACGCGGCGTTACTCGGGGCGTGGCTGACCCTGCCGACGTCGGTGCTCGGCCCGTTCGCCTTGACTGATGCGGCGGGGAAGCCGCCCGCGGTGTTGTCCGACTCTGCGTTCGACGGCGTCGGGCACTACGTTCGGGCGGTCGTCCTGGAACTGATGGCCACCTGTGGCGGCGGTGCGGTCGTGGAGGCCGGATCCTTGGCCGATGCGCTGGTGTGGCGGATGCCTCTGCTCATGGACCCGGAAGACGAAGGGATTGCCTGCGGCTGCGGCGAGTGTGACAGTCAGCCGGCCGGCGGTGGCTTGTCGGGAAAGGAAGCGGCCACCGCTGCCGTGGCCAGCGTGTTCGCCGAAGGCGGCCTCCTCGGCGCCGTGGCGTTCGGCGCGCTCGCGCCGGTCGCTCGCACACTTCTCACCGGATCGCAGGATGACGTCTCGGCCATGGCGGCTGACATCGCCGCGGCGTTGACCGCGACGGTGCCGAAGTCTGTTGGCCATGTCCGGTTGCAGAGCGACATGACTGTGGTGGCGGCCGGGTTGCCGTCAGCCAGGCTGACGGCGTTCTTCGACGCCACCGCCGAGCGCGAAGCCGCCGGCGCCGCGACGGTCTGGCGGATCACCGACAGCTCGGTTCGCAGATGGCTGGACTCAGGTCGCTCGGCCGAGGAACTGCGCTCGGGTCTGGCGGAATTCTGTGTGGATGAGCCGTCTCAGGCTCTGAGCTACCTCATCGACGACGCCGCCCGGCGCCACGGCCTGGTGGACGTGATCGCCGCCCAGGCCGTGATCGTGACCGCCGATGAGAAACTCGGCGACGAACTGGCGATGGTCCCTGTTCTGGTCCGCCTCGGCGTGCGCCGCATCGCCGGCACCGTACTGGTCCTGGACGCGCCCCAGCAGGAAGTACTCAGCGTGCTGCGATTCGCCGGATATCTGCCGTCTGCCCACCAAGCGGACGGCGCGGTGACAGTGACCGCGGTCGCCCCGCCCAGAGCTTCGCCCGAGGCTGTGCCGCGGTTCTGACCCGCGCTATGGCAATCGTCGTGACGCGCTGCTGTCACTGAGGGCATCACGGCAGGTCGGCGGTGTTCACGTAGCGCGAGATCAGCTCCACAATCAGTGCGAATCGTCCTGCTCCGGATATCTCCGGAACAGGCCGATTCGCCGTCTGCGCCGCACCGCATAGGTTGAAGCAATGACGATCACGCAGCTTGATCAAGAACTCGTCGCGGCGTGGTGTGAGCAGCGGGTTCCCGTCCACGCTCGGCATCAGGTCACCGTGGGCCACACCACGCGGGGGGCATCCGTCACGCTCGTCGTTACCTCGACGTACGACGGTGCGTGAGTGTACAAAGTCGTTCATGGACTCCGTAGCCCCTGAGCTGGGACCGATCACCTACCGCCTCGGCCTGGGGGAGGATTGGTACCGGATTCGGCTGGATGAGCACGCCGAGGCTGACGTCAAAGCCTTCCTGGACGTGATGTTCGACGGTCTGCCCGCCGATGCGGCCGAGCAAGTCAGGACCCTGCTCTCGGTGCGGTTCGCGACGCAGATCGCCGCGGCTCGTGCCAGGCGCGGGATCGAGATGCTGGTGCCGGCGCCGAAACCCGGGGGCGCCGCGCTGCCCGGCGCCGCGGTACTGATCGCCGAGGTCGTGATTCCGACGTCGGTCGTGCCCGATCCGGTCGAGGTCGCCGCCCGGGTGGCGCAGGGCTCCGCTGGTGCCCGTACCGGTGTCGTCGCGGGTTCGGTCGCGGTGCGGATCGATCACACGGCCGCTGACACCGAGGCGGACGGGGAAGACGGGGAACCCGAGTCATCGACTCCCAAGCGCATCGAATACGTGGTCGCGGTGCCGAACGACCCCCGCTGGCTGTCGATCGATCTGAGTGTGCGGGCCGTCGAGGGGTTCGATGTGGAGCGGATGATCGCAGAGTTCGATGAAGCGGTCGCGGGGCTGGACTGGTCTGAGGCGGAGTAGTCACCTTCTGATTTCATGTGCCCATGACTCAGGACAGCGTGGCCATACCCGCCAAGGAGTTCTACGCGAAGCGCACTCGCCACTACCTCGCCGAGCGGGGCCTGGACGAGCAGGTGCTGGCCGCGGTGTCGATTCAGCCCGCCGGGCAGTCGCAGGACACGATGAATCGGAGTATCGGCGGTGCGGTCGGGAGTGTGGCTGGGGGCGTGGCCGGGGGTGCGCTCGGCGGGGGCGGCCAGGGGACGGAGATGCTGCCGCTGATCGGGAGCAAGGTGGGGCGTAGCGTCGCCAACGGTCTGAACGCCGGGCGCGAGGTGCCCGTCGGCCGGGCGACGTGGGCTGACGGGCAGCTGCCGAAGAACGGGTTGCTGGTGCTGACCAGCGGGCGGCTGCTGGTGTTCTCGAAGGCCGCGATGGGGTTGTTCAGTGCCAAGCCGAAGACGGCGGCGATGGACATCCCGCTGGGCGAGGTGAGTGGCGTGTCAGAGCCCGTGGAAGTGCGGGTCGCGGGGATGAACACGGTGCAGGTGGCGATCGGGCTGCGCTCCGGAGGGGCCTTGCGGATCGAGTTCCCGATGGTGGCGGTCAAGAACGGCACCGCGCTGGTGGCGGAGTTGGTCCGGCGGATCGCGCCGACCGCGGGCTAGATGATTGATTCCTGGGGGTACCGGCGCGAAACGGCTGATCAGCGGCGCCTGGCCGCCCCGGCCGGCCCCCCGAAGCCAACCAGGCTGAGGGCGGCCGTCCGGGTCACCCATGCTTGCTGCTGAGCCGTTTCGCAATTTCACGTGTCAGCGGCGGTTCCGTATGCCGGAACCCCCAGGAATCAATCATCTAGAACTCCAGATCCACGGCAGTGACTGCCGATGACACGCACGTCCAACTGTGTAATCAGTGTGCTGTGATTATGCCGCCCGCCTGCGACACTACTGACGGTGTCAGTCACCTCACACCCTTGGAGTGACCTCACCCCACCCCACACGCACCACGACCTCGCGAAGGGAAAAATCATGTCCCTCCTCCTGTACAGCAGATCCCGGCGCCGGATGCGGGCGACCATGGCGGCGGTGGCCGTGCTCGCGGCGGCGGCCGCCACCACCGGTGCGATGGCCGGGTCGGCGCAGGCCGCGGCGACCGGCTCCCACTGGACCGAGAACCTTTCCCAGGTGCGGTCCTCCGACTTCAACGTCGCCTGGACCGGCGAGGCGCTGACGGTCAAGGACAGCCGGGTGCACGCGACGTCGGCGCAGGACACCCGCGGCTACGGCCAGGACGTCCTGCCCGCGCACAGCCTCGCCTCTCCGGCGAACCAGGTCGTGGTGACGCTGACCGCGAGCCGGCCGGCCGGCTCCGAGGCGCAGGTGGACGTCCGCGGCCTCGGGCTGAACGGGAAGTGGACGCAGTGGACGTCCGCGCGGGCGACCGGGGCGACCCGGCTGCCGGAGTCGGTGACCAAGGTGCAGGCGCGCATAACGTTGCGGAACGGCGCGCAGGGAGCTGTGCCGGGTATCAGCAAGCTGACTCTGGACGCCGCCGACGTCGCCGGTGCCGTGCCGCAACTCGCCCCGGCATCGGAGTCCTACCAGGTCTACGCCACCCGTGAGGGCCTGGTCGGCGGCACGACCGCGAACGGCCACGTGATCCAGCCGAACGACCACTTCGTGGCGCTGCCCTCGGGCACCGCGCTGTCGCCGAACGGCAGTGGCGACTACTCGGTCCAGGTCTGCGGCCCGAGCACCTGTGAGACGGCGCCGGTCTGGGACGTCGGCCCGTGGAACACGCACGACGACTACTGGGACGCCAGCCGGGCCGAGTTCACCGACCTGCCGCAGGGCGAGCCGGAGGCGCAGGCCGCGTACCAGAACGGCTACAACGGCGGCCACGACGAGTTCGGCCGCAGCGTCTCCAACCCCGCGGGCATCGACCTCGCCGACGGCACCTTCTACAACATCGGCCTGAACGACAACGGCTGGGTCACCGTGACCTACCTGTGGACCGGCGGCGGTGGCGGCAGCGGCCCGTCGGTCACCGGCATCGGCCAGTGCGCCACCTCGTCCAACGCCGACTGCTCCGGTGCCGCGGCCGGCGACGGTTCGGACTGCTACAGCGGCCACTTCTGCATCTACACCGGCCCGAACTACACCGGCACCGTGTTCTCCTTCTACCACTGCCAGTACAACGGCGGTGACTGGGCTCTGCAGAACTGGGACGCGGCCGGGTCCTACATCAACGACAACTCCGGTGGGACCGACGCCGATACCAAGGACCAGAACCACAACGTCATCACCGCATCCGCACCGGGTGACAGAAACACGAACTACGACTTCAATCCGGTCTACTACATCCAAGCATGCTGATTTCGTGAGGCAGATGTAGTGAGGCACCGGGGGCGTGCGCTGGTCACGCGACCAGCGCACGCGCCCAGTGCTGCGTGTCGGCGTACTCCCGCATCGTCACGATCTTCTCGTCGCGGACGACGAACACGGCGATGTTCTTCTGGTCGTAGGTACGGCCGGTCTTGCCGACACCCCAGGAGTGCCACTCGATCAGTACCTGCTCGCCCTGGTCGAAGACGTTGGTGACTTGCAGACCGACCTCGTGGGCGGGGTCGAAGTGGGCGAAGGCGGTGCCCAGGAAGCCGTCGATGACCTGGTCGCGGCCCTGCCAGGTGCCGGAGATCGGGAGGTCGCCGGGGTACCAGACGGAGCCGTCCTCGGCCCAGCAGTCGCGGATCGTGTCCTGGTCGCCGTCGGCGAGGGCCGCGAAGTAGCGGAGGACGAGCAGCCGCGGCGTGCTGGCGGCTGTGGCGGCTGTGGCAGCTGTAGTAGCGGTGCCAACCGTTGTAGCCGCGGTCGCTGTAGGAGCAGTAGGTGTGGTGTCCGTGGTCGTGTTCATCGCGCTGTCTCTCCTTGATCCGACTGGCCGTCGGCGGTTCCCCGCCGGCACATCTCCAGTTCAGCGCAATAGATCGCGGCGACCAATGGGCAGTCCGCTCTCGCATCCATCATGGATCGTGATGGTTGTGGATCGTGATGGTTGGAAAGCCGCATGTCAGCCTCAGCTCTGAACGAACTGTCGCACCGCGTCGATCGTGTCAGCGTCCTGAGCTCGCTTGTCGTCGCGATAGCGGATGATGCGTGCGAACCGCAGCGTCACCCCACCCGGATAGCGCGAACTGCGCTGGACGCCGTCGAACGCCACCTCGACCACCAACTCCGGCCGCACGCGCACCGTCCAGTCGTCCGCGGACGTCCGCAACGTCCGCAACCGCTCGGTCTGCCAGACCAGCAGCTCGTCGGTCATGCCCTTGAAAGTCTTGCCCAGCATGACGAATCCGCCGCTGTCGGGGTCGCGCGCGGCCAGGTGCAGGTTGCTCAGCCAGCCGCTGCGCCGGCCGTGGCCCCACTCGGCGGCGATCACCACCAGATCGAGGGTGTGCACCGGCTTGACCTTCAGCCAGGCCGAACCGCGGCGGCCGGCGGTGTAGGGGGCGGCGAGGGACTTCACGACGACGCCTTCGTGGCCGCGGTCCAGCGCGTCGTCCGTGAACGCCTCCGCGGCCTCGGGGTCGTCGGTGACCAGGCGCGGGGCGAGCGCCGCGGGCGGCGCGATCGAGGCGAGCAGAGCGGAGCGTTCCTGGGAGGGCAGGTCGATCAGGTCGCGGCCGTCGAGGTGCAGGAGGTCGAAGAGGAAGACGGTCAGCGGGATCTGCTCGCGGAGCTTGGTGACGTCGCGACGGCTTCCGGTGCGGCTCGCGGTCTCCTGGAAGGGGCGCGGTCGGCCGTCGGCGGCCAGGGCCAACGCCTCGCCGTCCAGCACCGCGGACGTCACCGGGAGCGCCCGCGCCAGCGCGACGACCTCCGGCAGCCGGTCGGTGATGTCGTCCAGGCCGCGGGTGAAGACCTGGACCCGGTCGCCGTCGCGGTGGATCTGGACCCTGATTCCGTCGAGCTTCCACTCCAGCGCCGCCGGGGATGTCTTCTCCAGGGCCGCGGCGACGCTCTCGGCCGTCCCGGCCAGCATCGGCTGGATCGGGCGCCCGACGACCAGGCCGATCCGGCGCAGCCCCGGGACGCCGTCGCTCAGCGCGGTCCGGGCGGCCGCCGCCAGATCGCCGCCGAACATGGCCGCGCGGCGCACCTCGGCGGCCGGGACCTCCGCCGCCTTGGCGACCGCGTCGGCCATGACGCCGTCCAGCGCGCCCTGACGCAGCTCTCCGGTCAGGAGCCGATGCAGGAAGGCTTGCTCCTCGGCCGTGGCGCGGGCGAACAGCGCGGTCAGCAACTCGCGGCGGCGGGCCTGCGATCCGGCGCCGGAGGTCGTGCCGACCTCGCCGAGGATCCGGTCGACCTCGGCGACCTCCAGCTCGCCGGGCCCGGCCGCCGGGGCGGGGAGGTCGCGCAGGGTGGCCCAGCCGACGCCGATCTGCCGCTGGGGCAGTTCCCCGGACAGGTAGTGGACGGCGACCGAGATCTCCGCGGGCGCGGCCGTCCGCAGCCGCTCGGCCAGCAGGGCGATCTTGGCCGAGCGGGCCGGGGTCTGGGCGACCGCCGTGGAGGTGGTGGCCAGATCGAACAAGCGCATGAGGAAATGGTCCGTCACCGCACTGACAGGTGCGAGCGGAGTCACCCACATGGTGGCGGCGGTGAACGGGGGTTCGGCTCCGCCGGTGTTTGCGTCGGCGGCAGTGATTTCGGGGCCCCGCCTCGTGTAGTAGGGCGAGGAGGGCAATGGACATCGAAGATGAGCGGCGGTTCCGGGAGCTCGTCGGCGCCCGGTCGAAAGCGTTGCTACAGACCGCCTACTTGCTGACCGGCGATTGGGAACACAGCCGCGACCTGGTGCAGAGCGCGCTGGCGGGACTGGCGCGCAGGTGGGGCCAGCTGGCCGAGCCGGGGCGCGCCGAGGCCTACGCGCGCAAGGCGATCTACCACGCGCACGTGGACCGCACGAGGCGGCTGTCGTGGCGGCGCGAACGAACCACGGCGACGGTGCCGGACACGCCCGCGGATCTGTCGGACCCGGCCGATCTGGTCGCCTCGCGCCAGGACGTGATCGCGGCCCTGCGCAAGCTGCCGCCGGGGCAGCGGGCCGTGGTCGTGCTGCGGTATTTCGAGGATCGGACGGACGAGGACATCGCCGAGGTGCTGGGGATCTCCACCGGCACGGTGCGCAGCCAGCGCTTCAAGGCGCTGAAGGCGTTGCGCGTGACCGTGGGCAGCGACTTGAAGGAGGAGACGGCATGGTGACGGAGCAGGACCTGCGGGAGGCGTTGGCCGACGTCGTCGAGGACCCGGCAGCGGACGCGCTCACGCTGGGGCTGTCGGACCGGGCCCTGGCCGAAGCCGGCACCGGCACGTACTGGCGGCGGGCGATGACGGGCAAGCGCGGGAAGCTGGTGCCCGGGATCGCCATCGGCTCGGCCTTCGTGGTGGCCGCGGCGGTCGGCGTGGCGGCACTCGGCGGCGGTTCCGGCGGCGGTTCGACGATATCGACGGTCGTGGTGCCCAACACCTCCGCGGATCCGGTGGGCCAGTCGGCGCTGACGGAGTTCGGGGCGGAGTGTTTCAACGGGCACGGGCCGAAGCTGGCCCTGTCCTATGTCTGGGACCCGGCGACGCGGCAGTATCGGGCCGTTCCCGGTGACGTGTCGACTTCCTTCCAGGCATCGCCGGACGGGAAACAGGCGCTGGTGCAAAAGGGTCTATCGCAGATGTCGCAGTCATGGGCGGCCGGGGACTGGTCGGCAGCGGTGGCCGGGCAGCTGACGCCGCACCCGATCGCGGACGCCTTCGGCATGCTGTGGACCACCGACGGCAAGGAAGTGGTGACCCAGCTCGCCTGGGACTCGGCGGGTAAGTCCCAGGCCATTGTGGTCAAGAACAAGACGGCCGACTTCTACGACCCGGCGTCGGGCCGCCGCCTGGCCTCGGTCCCCATCCCGCCACAGGTGCTCGCGATGGCGGCGAGCAGGCAGTGGTCGGTGCAGCAGTGGCAGGGCGACCATGACAGTGTCCTGTTCCCCCTGTTGCGCAGCGACGGCAAACAGCTGGTCTTCCTGAACGCGCAGGGTGCCACTGTCCGAACCCTGACATTCGAAGACGGTCTGCCCGCGACGATGCTGAATCAGTCGGAAGCGGCCGAGGTGGCCGCGATCTCCCCCGACGGCCGCTACCTCGCCGAGTTCGACAACGGACAAGTCGCGACCTTCGACCTCAACGCCGGCGGTAAGCGCATCGGCATCATGGGCGGCTGGATGAGCTCCTACAACGGCTGGACCGGCGACAACCAGATCGTCACCGCGACCGACGAGTCGCGGTCCACCGGGTCGCAGAAAGCCCCCGGCCACAGCCCGCTGTACCGGGTGCTGTCCCCGGAGCTGAAGGTGATGCAGGAGACGAGGTTCGTTCTGCCGTCCGACCCGAACGGGAATTGCTCGACGTGGCCCACGACGTGGGCGCCGAAGGCACAGTTCCCGGGGGCGTTCGTGCCCTGATGGACGATGCGGTCGAGCCTGGTCACCGCTCTGGATCGGGCTCGGTCGCGCGGTCAGCCGCGTCACCCCGCAGCAAGTAGTACCCCGCAGCCAGCCCGAACGCGGCGGCGGTCTCGTGGCCGATCGTCGCGAAGTTCGGCAGCAGCCCGAACCACTGCGCGCTGACGAACGGGTACGCGAACACGCCCGCGATCCAGAACAGCCGGACGATGCGCGGCGGCAGCGACCACGGCGACCGCGACAACGACCGCGACCACGGCAACGACCGCGACAACGGCGACGACGGCACCGCGCGCGCCACCAACGGCGTCACGCTGGCCGCGATCGCCAACACGCCGTAGCTGATCCCGTAGTCGTACCCGTCCCACCACTTCGCGGGATAGCGACCGGAGTGGATCGCGGCGGCGGCGACGCTGGTCGCGACCGCGGTGGCGATGCTGTTGGCGAGCAGGAAGACGGCCGCCGTGCGCAGGGCCCCGATCCGGCGCTCAAGTGCGGCCATGCAGACGCCCACGCCGCCGCCGATGATCAGCAGGTGCGAGAACACGCCGCTATCGGTGGCCGCGAATACCGGACTGGCCAGCAACACGGTGAGCGGGGTGTGCGCCATGTCGTGCGGGTTGGTGCTGATCGCGATCTTGAAGTGGTCGGCGGTGGGCCCGGACAGGACCTTCGTCATGATCAGCAGCCCGGCCAGGATGACCAGCAGGTAGGCGAACGTCAGCGGGTTCCGGCGCGGGTAGTCGCGCACGGCGCGCGCCACCGACGCCACCGACGCCCGCCATGCCCGCGACGCCCGCGTAGGGGGCGCGGTGTGCCGGCCGGAGTCGATCGCCATGAGCCGAGCTTGGCAGAAATCACTCAGCCGATGGCGGACCACCGGCCAGAATCGGACAATCAAGTCGAGGAACGGAGCCGGCCACCCATGAACCGCGAGAAGCCGCACATCGTCTGGCGCGAGACGCCGCCCCCGCCCGACATGCCGGTGACGCAGGCCTACACCTGGGCCCTCGATCCCGACGATGGCAGGGTTCTCCTCCAAGACCGCGGCATGGACCTGGAGCCCGGCTGCCGCCGCTACAACCTCCCCGGCGGCCGTCCCGAGCCGGAGGACGACGGCGATCCGCTGAAGACCGCCGCGCGCGAGGCACTGGAGGAGTCGCAGATCCATCTGGACACGACCCGCGCTGTCTACCTGGGCTACCAGGAGATCACCGAGGATCCGTATCGCCCCGGGCCATACGCCCAGCTCCGCTACGCCGCCCCGATCATCGGCTACGACCCCATCGGCCCCGACCCCGACACCGCCGACGGCCGCGTCAACCGCCGCTACCTGGTGAGCCTGGAACGCGCCCCCGAACTCCTCGGCTGGGGCGAGCACGGCGTGGCGCAGGCCGAGGCGGCCTTCCGCGCCGGACAAAAGCTCGGCTTCCCTGTCGAGAGCCCCGCGCCGGACGGTTACCGCGACGCCTAGACGATTGATCCTTGCCGGCCGGACGCCGCCCAGCCCGAGAGCGGCGTCCGGAACCCTCAGCCCCGAGGAACCTTCAACCCCCGAGAAGCCGTCAGCTCCTGCGGAACCGTCAGCTCCTGCGAAACCCTTCAGCTCCCGATGCCGAGCGCGTCCACGATCCCTGAGATGTATCCCAGCTCGTGTGCACGTCCCCGACTGCAATACGCCTCGGACGACGTGTCGCCCCACGTAGCCACGTCCCCCTCCATCGCCGGGACGTGGTCGTCGATCACGAACCCGTCGAACCCGGCCCGGTGCAGCCGGCGCAGGATGCTCGGCGGGTGGAAGTTGCCCTCGCCGAGGAAGCACTCGCTGAACGTCGGCACCGTGCCCCGGACGTCGCGCAAGTGCACGTAAGCGATGTGGCCGCCGGGTCCGAGCAGGTCGATGACCTCCGTGACGTTCGCCGCCCCGGCCATCGCCGACACGCTCCCGGTGCATAGCGTCAGTCCCCATGCCCGGCTGCCGTGGGCCCGGTCCCGTGCCTCCACCAGCGCCGCCGGCGAGGTGAAGATCCGCGCGGCGCCGCCCAGCGGTTCGGTGACCGGCGGATCGTCAGGGTGCAGACTCAGTCGTACCCCGACCTCCTCGGCGACCGGCAACACCGCGTCGAGGAAGTACTGGTAGTTGCTCCACATGTCCTCGGCGGTCAGCGGCGGGTCGATCGGATCGTCCGGCGTCAGTTTGTACGCCGCCAACGCGTTGCCGGCGGCCGTGTCGGGCAGGTGGAACGACGACACGTGCGCACCGCCGCGTCCCGGCGCGTCCATCGACGTCCGCCACACGTAGGTCGGCATCCAGTGGTGCCCCAGGATCGGGATGCCGGCGGCGGCCATGTTGGCGATGGTGCGCTGGTAGTTCTCGATCTGTTCGTCCCGGCCCGGTGCCCCGCGCTGGATCAGCGCGAAGTGGGCGGCCGGGACGTTCTCCAGCCCTTCCAGCCGCAGGCCGTCGCCCTCGATCCGCTCTCGCAGGGCCTTGAGTTCGGCCTCCGACCAGTACCCGTCGGTGCCGGCCAGGTTGCCCGGGGTGTGCAGCTGCACGCCGGCCAGGCCCGACTGCCGGGCGAACGCCGCCGTCCGCTCGTCGTACTCGTCGACGTGCCCCAGTGCCACGCGCATCGGCTCAGACCCCGTCGTCCGGCAGCGCGACCGCGAGCGAGGCCAGCAGGCCGCCGTCCACCCGCAGGTCCGCGCCGGTCACGAAGCCGGCGCGCGGGCTGGCCAGGAACGTGACCACCTCGGCGACCTCCGACGGTTGCGCTATCCGGCCCAGCGGGTGCGCGCGGCCCCACTGGTCCAGCAGGGCATTGACACCCTCGGGGGTGCCGTCGCTGAACAGCCGCGCCGAGTGCCGCAGCATCGGGGTGTCGACGGAGCCCGGGCACACCGCGTTCACCCGGACCCCGAACGGCGCCTCGTCGATCGCCATCGCCCGCACCAGCGCCCCCAGCGCGCCCTTGCCCGCCGTGTACGCCGCGACGTTCGCCTGGGTCGCCACCGCCTGCACCGAGGAGACCACCACGATCGCCCCCGAGCCGGAGCGGCGCAGGTGCGGCAGCGCCGCGCGGGCGGCCAGGAACACGCCCTTGACGTTGACCGCGAACACCTCGTCCCAGGTCTTCTCCTCGGTGTCGGCCACGGTCCCGTACCGTTGGATGCCCGCTGAGGTGACGAGCACGTCCAGCTTCCCGAAGGCGGCGACGGTGGCCTCCACGGCCGCGCCGACGGCCGAGGCGTCACAGACGTCTGCGATCACCGGGATCGCCTGCCCGCCGGCCGCGGCGATCGCCTCGACGGCCTGCGCCGCGTCCCCCTCGTGCAGCCCGTTGACGGCCACCGCGGCCCCGGCGGCGGCGAGCAGTTCGGCCGTGGCCCGGCCGATCCCGCTCGCCCCGCCGGTGACCAGGGCGACCCGCCCCGCGTGCTCTTTCACAGTCTTTCGTCCTTTCCAGGACCCCTGCGGCGACCGCCGAGGGGCATCAGAGGCCGCCGGATGTCCCGATCAACCAAGCGGCATTGCGCAGAAACCGCCGCCGACCCGGTGCAGAGCCGGAGCGGACCAGTCGAAGTCCCCGATCCCGGGGATGCCGGCTGCGAAGCGCTCGGCGTCGTCCCGGGGCCGGTAGCCGATCGCCTCGCCCTCGGCCAGCGAGAACCAGCGCCGGGTGTTGGCCGAGACGCCCCACAGCACCCGGAACCCGGCCGGCGGTGGCGTGCTCAGGCACGCCTGGACCAGACGCGCGCCGTCCTCGTGCGAGATCCACACGGCGAGGTCGACGACCGAGTGCGGTGCGGCCCGGTACGCGCCGTATCGCAGGCAACTGACATCGATGCCGAACCGCGAGTGGTACAGACTGCCCAGCGCTTCCACCGCGGCCTTGCTGGCGCCGTAGAAGGTGTCCGGGCGCGGCGGCACGTCGGCCGGCAGGAACCCGTCCGGCCCGACGTCGTCCCGGGTCCAGAACCCGGCCGCGTGGATGCTCGAGGCCAGCACGATCCGCGGCACCCCCTGCCGGACCGCGGCTTCCAGCACTTGGCGGGTGCCCTCGACGTTCACCTCGGCCAAGTGCTCCCACGACCCTTCGCCGGGCTGCCCGCCGAGGTGCACCACGGCGTCCACGCCGTCGCAGGCCTCTTTGATGGCGCCCGGGTCGGCGAACGACGCGGTCACGATCTCCGCGCCGTCCTCGCCGCGGTCCACCGGGTTGATGTCCAGCAGCCGCAGTACCCGGTCCGGCCGCGTCATCAGCGGACGCAGCGCACTGCCGATGCGCCCGGCCGCGCCGGTGATCAGGATCCGTTCGCGCATGATGCCTCCCCATAGGTTTCGGGGGCGATCGGATTCGGCGTGTAAGGAGGCTGGTTATAAGCGTGCCGGCGTCGGAAGCCGGGACCCTGTCCGCCGACGCGGACCGGCGGTTCCCAGAACCGCCAGCTGGTGGCGTCGGTGTCGATCGGCGTGGACTCCGGACCGGTGCCGTTGCCGTTCTCGGCGGCGACGGCGTATTCGTAGACGCGGTCCGTGTCCGGCTCGGTGTCCCGGAATTCGAATGCCAGCCCTGAGAAGACCTCCCGGTAGCCAAGATCGCCCTTCAACCGACGATAGAGGCGATAGCGCGAAGCACCAAGGACTTCGCCCCAGGTGGCGTCCACGTGCCCGGCGCCGAGGCGCAGCCGCAGGCCGTCCGGGGCCGGCGGGCGCTGGTTGTCGACGTAGCACGGGTAGTCCGGGCCGGGCTCGCTGGTCTGGTCGCTGTTACCGGCCACGACGCGCACGTGGTACTTGGTGCCGTTGGCGAGGCCGTGCAGGGTGAAGGGGCTCTGACGGGCCGAACCGGCGGTCTCCCAACGGTTTCCGCCGTCCTTGGACAGCTGGATCACGTAGGACTCGGCCGCCTGCACGTGTTCGAACTCGATGATGGCGCTCTCGCTGCTGTTCGCGGTACGCAGGACGCGCGGCGGGAGCGGACGGGGCAGGCCCTGCGTGAACTCCAGGACGTGCCGTCCGGCCGGGAGCGAGATCAGCAGTTCGGTGTCGCCGATCCTGGTCATCATCGGCGCAACGCCGTCCACGAACAGCGATCCGGCGCCGAGCCCGGTGCCGATCCACAGCTTCGCGGTGGTCTCGGTCCGGGTGAAGAAGACCCCTGTGATGTGTGCCGGGTCGGCGAACTCCAGGCTGATGCCCAGCTCCGGGTCGTCGGTGCTGAGCAGTACGTTGCCGGCGCCGATCGCGCTGCCGTGGAACAGGGCCAGCCGGGTGTGGCCGTCGTCGCCGACCCGGATCGCGCCGACGGTGCCGGTGAAGCGCAGGCCGTCGGCGGCGTAGTCGGTCTCGCCGGCGCCGAACACGTGGTCCACGCCGTGCGGGCCGCGGATCCGGCCGCCCCAGGGCCGGGCGTCGGCCGCCAGGTCGCCGCGGTGGCTGACCACCGCCAGCACGTCGGTGTCCGTGCCCTCCCAGCGCCGGATCTGCGAGGTGGAGGTGCGGATCTCGTCCACGAACGGCACGCCGCTGAGCATGTGGACGGCCGGCATCCGGTCCGGCAGCTCGGCGAAGCTGTTCGCGTCGTGGCCGGTCGCGGCGGCCAGCGTGGACCAGGTCCACACCACGCGCTGCTTGGGGGCGAAGGCGTCGTGGACCGCGATGTAGTCCGAGCCCATCAGCAGGACGCTGCGACTCTTGTACTCCTCGGCCACCGGGCCGTCCGGATGCGGCACGATCTCCGCGTACTGGGCCCAGCCCAGATCGTAGAAGGGGCGCTCCAGCACGTTCTGCCCGATCGCCCGGAACGCGCCGTCCTTCCAGACCCCGCAGGCCGTGGTGAACGTGGCGTCCGGCACGCGGCGGTCGCCGGCGTCCTCGGGGCCGTGGCCGCTCCAGGCGCGGCCTTCGGCGTAGTAGTAGATGTGGCCGGAACCGTTGTCGTCGGCGATTCCCCAGCGATAGTTCGGGCCGTGGTCGACCTGTTCGAGGAAGACGGCCACCTCAGAGTCCTGCGAGAAATCGGCGCGCAGGGTGATGCCGTAGCCGGTGTACTTGGAGCTGCGAAGCCGGGGATTGGTACCGGAATTCCCGACCGTCTCCACCAACGGCCGCCACGGATCCGGCATGCCCGGCCGGACGTCCAGGCCCTTGGCGTTCTCGTCGCTGCCCCAGATCAGGTGCTCGGCGAGCAGCGGTTCGTAGTTGCGCAGCGCGTCGGCGAGGCGGCGCAGGTCGATCGGGGAGCGCCGGGGCCAGAACGCGTGCGCACCCTGCGTGGGGTGCATGCGCATCGGGCCCTCAGGCGTGGCGATCGGCGTGGTGAGCGCGTCGACCAGCCAGCGGCCGAGCGCCGCGTACTCCGGTGTGGTCAGCCGGTTGTGGCCGTCGGAGCGCCGGGCCAGCGCGTTGCCGAGGGTGATCGGGCGCAGGAAGGCCCAGGTGTAGGTGGCGATGCTCTCGGTCCAGCGGCCGCCGGCGGACTCGTAGCCGCTCAGGGCCGGCCGGGTGAACGTCTGCCCCAGCAGCTCGGCGACCTTCTCGAACCGGTCCTTCCACACCGGGGCGTCCGGGTGGTCGGGAAAGGCCCAGGCCAGGGCGCCGAGGGCGGCGACGCCGTCGGCGTTGAAGTTGGGGTGGCCGCCGAACATGCGCAGCAGCGGCGTCATCTCTTCGTTGGCCGAGACGTACGCGCACAGCATCAGCAGGGCTTCGACGCGGCGGCGGTCCTCGGCGGACAGCGATTCGCGGTGCCGGTCGTAGCCGTCCAGGAACCGGTCGTAGAGCGGCCGTTGCAGGATATTGAGATAGCCGCCGACCTCATTGACGCCGCGGGCGATCAGCCGCGGACCCTCGTCGCCCTCGAAGAACGCCTTCAGGAAGTCCTCGGCGGTGGCGAACTCGCCCTCGGTGGCCACCGGGTCCGGCCGGGCGCCGTCGTACTCCAGCCGCCAGTCCTTGACCCGGTCCAGGCTGAGCGTGCCCTGCCAGTGGTGCAGGTCGCGGGCGTAGGTGGACTGGAAGTGCGCGTCGATGCCGTTCTCCTGGCGGCGCAAGGCTTCCAGGTCGCGCTCGTGGCTGTAGAAGGCGATGCCGGTGGCCCGGGTGCCGGGGCGCAGCGGCCAGGTCCAGTGCAGGACGCCGTCGGTGTGCCGGAAGTGCAGCTGGAGCTGGTGCGAGGAGGCCCACAGCGCGTAGAGGCGGTCGTCCCACTGCGCGTGGTCGCGGATGAAGACGCCGCACGCGTCACCCGATCGTTCATCCCAGAAAGCCGCGTGCGGCCGGATGTCCCAGGCGAAGCTCGGGGCGTAGGGGCCGACGGTGAACATCATGTCCACGCTCGGGTCCTCGGTGCCGCCGGGCCCGGAGAAGTTCGGGTCCTCCCCGCCGCCGCCCAGCACGATCGGGTCGGCGATGCCGCGCCAGGCGTGCGCCTGTTCGTGCGGCCAGGACGAGGAGAAGCGGTGGGTGGGGGACAGGCCGGTCCAGGCCAGGTCCCAGCGCGCGTCCAGGCCGTCCGACATCGCTTCCGACAGCTCGATGAAGTCGCAGCCGGACAGGGCGCGCACCACCGCGGTGTAGTGGGCGCCGTCGGTGAAGCGGTAGCTGACTTCGCAGGATGCGAACAGGGGGCCGGCTTCCAGGACCCGGCACTTCAGGCTTTTGACGGTGCCGGACAGCGTCGACGTCCCGATCCAGCCGGAGCCGCGGTCGAAGTGCGTGATGGGGCCGGGCACCGGGTCGTCGCCGGAGAACGGGATCCTCGTGCCCGGCAGGCGGACCCGCAGGACCCCGCTGTCCAGCTCGATCCCGTCCTCGGCCTTCGACACCGAGACCGGCAGCGGTGACTCGGCGAGCGGGAGTTCGGCCCGGGTGGACAGCGTGAACCGGCGGTTCCGGCCCGGACCGAGTTCGGCGAAGAAATGGACGGTCGCGGTGGTCAGGAAGGTGGTCGACTTCGTGTTCTGCGACAGCTGGAACGGCACCGGCTCGCCGTTCTCGTCCGTCAGCCGCAGGTCCCCGGCCCGCACCGACGGTGTCTCCCAGCGCACCGGGTAGCTCAACAGCGTCCGGGGCCAGGCGAACTCCGGATGGTCGATCAGGTCGCGCAGGACGAACTCGATGTGCCCGTCCCGCGCGCCCCAGACCCTGGTCGGGGTCTGTGTCTGGGTCTGTGGCTGAAACCCGGTGGTGCTCACTCCGCGTCTCCCTGGTCGGCGGCCGCCTTCGTCACACCCTGCGTGCCGAACGCCGCGCCGCCGGCCACGCCCTCGACCAGGAAGCGCTGCAACAGGATGAACAGCAGCAGGATCGGCGCGGCCACGATGAACGTCCCGGCGGCGATCAGCGGCCAGTTCTGGGTGTTCTCGCCGAAGAACGAGTACAGCCCGCGCGTCACCGGCCACAGCGACTTGTCGGAGAGCATCACCAGCGGCAGGATCAGGTTGTTCCAGGAACCGACGAAGCCGAAGATGGCGAACGTCGCCAGCGCCGGCTTCATCTGCGGGATGACGATCCGGAAGATGAACCGGATGTAGCCGCAGCCGTCCAGCGCCGCCGCCTCGTCGATCTCCTTCGGGATGCCTTTGATGTACCCGACGAAGAAGAAGAACCCGGCCCCGGACAGACTGACCATCAGCAGGTAGCCGGGCATCGAGTTGTACAGGTGCAGCGCCCGCGCCTCGATGAACAGCGGGATCAGCCCGCCGGGCAGGAACCCGGAGAAGATGAAGAAGCTGTACAGGACGTTGGAGTGCCGGAACCACCCGCGCGAGATCGGGAACGCCAGGAACACGCCCAAGGTCAGCGTGATCGTCACCGGGATGACCGCGTAGATCAGACTATTGATCATCTCGCGCCCGAAGTCCCCGACGCTCCAGGCATCGCTGAAGTTCTGCTTCGTCCACGGATGCGGACTGCCGGTCGGGTCCTGCAGGAAGCCGGTGAACGTCTTGAACGACTGCAGGAACAGGTACACCAGCGGCGCCGCGAACACGAACGCCGCGATCACGAAGCACAGCAGCTGCCGGCCGCTGAGCCGGGCCAGCCGCGCGACCCGCGAGGGCTGCTTGAGCTGGCGGCGGGGGTTCTGGGCCGGGGCATGCGGGCCCTGATCTGCGAGGGCCGCCATCGCCGTCGTGCCGCTCACAGCTGGATCTCCCGCCGCCGCAGCGCCCACAGCAACCCGCCGCCGATCACCAGCGTCAGCCCGAACTGCAGGATCGCCAGCATCGAGCCGTACCCCAGCTGGGCGTTGCTGCCGAAGGCCGAGTCGTACATGTAGAGCCCCAGGGTCTTGGTGCCGAAGTTGCCGCCGGTCAGGACCAGGATCAGCGCGTACTCGCCGAGCGTGCCCATCGCGGTGAGGAAGACGTTGACGGTGGTGGCCGGGGCCAGCAGCGGCCAGGTGACGTGCCGGAAGACGCGCCACTTGCCGGCGCCGTCCAGGGCCGCGGCCTCGTAGACCGGCTTCGGGATGTTCCGCAGGCCGGCGATGTAGATCAGCATCGAGTAGCCGGAGAACATCCAGATGTTCACCGCCATCACCAGCGGCAGGGCCAGGGTGTTGTCGCCGAGGAAGGCCGAGGTGCTGTGGAAGATGCCGTGCCAGGCGTTCTCGGCCGGGCCGGTGATCGGGTCCAGGATGAGCGCGAAGGTGGTGCCCACGACCGCGACCGAGAAGATCTGCGGCATGAAGATCAGCGCGCGGTAGAAGGTGTAGGAGCGGCCCGGGCGGTTCATCAGCATGGCCAGGCCCAGGCCGATGGCGTTCTGCAGGATGGTGACGCCGGCCACGTAGATCAGCGTGGTCTTGATGGCCGGCCACAACTCGCCCCACAGGGCGGTGAAGCCGTTGGTGTAGTTGCAGAACCCGCAGAAGTTCACCGGTGTGCCGGGCAGCCCCGAGTACTGCGTGAACGAGTACACGATGGTCGCCAGCGACGGGTAGAGGCCGAACAACAGCCACCCGATCCCCGGGATCGAGATGCTGGCCCAGGGGATGAACCGTCTGGTGCGTGAGGTTCCGAAGGGACAGCGTGACACGCCGCCTCCTCTCAACGGTGCTTGTGCGGCCCACGATCGGCCACCGACCGGCCCCGGCCCGCTTCACGGGGCCGGGAACCGGGCGGCGTCGCGCCGGGCCTAAGGGAGGGGTCTTACTTACCGATCGACTTCGTGTAGGCCGAAGCGGAGCGGTTCAGGATGGTGTCCAGGCTGTCCGAGCCGATCGGCGCCAGCTTGTAGTAGTCCGGCCCGGCGGCGTCGTTGGACGCGCCCTGCGGGATCCACGGCGTGGTCAGCTGCACGAACGAGTCCGACGTGTGCTGGTTCAGCCAGTCCATCCACGACGTGCCGGAGTTGCTGACCGAGGGCTCGGTGGACATCGAACCGGTGGCCTTCAGCCAGTTCTGGTAGTTGGCCGGGTCCGAGAACATCGTCAGCCACTCCATCGCCAGGTCCTTGTGCGGGGCCGAGGTCGGCACCACCCAGGTCAGGTCCGGCTTGACCGGAACCCGGTTGTCCGCGGCGTTGTCGGTGCCCGGCAGCACGAACAGGCCGACGTTCAGCTTCGGGTTGGCCTTCAGGATGGTCGAGGAGTCCCACGAACCGTCCAGCAGGAACGGGTAGTCGTCGGACTTGACCGCCCACAGCCCCGGCGCGGTCTGCTGGTCCACGCCCGCGGCGGCCGGCTCGATGTACTGCATCACCTGCTGGTACTTCGCGCCGATGTCCTTGTACGCCTGGTTGTTCCAGTTCTGCGTGCCGTTCCAGAACGCGTTGGCGCGGTCGGAGGAGACCTGCGTGGAGTCGGCGGGCTGCTTGCCGGCCATCAGCGTCTGGTTCTCGATGCCCTGCCAGATGCCGCCCTGCATCCCGACCTTGCCGGCCAGGAAGATCGGGGTCTTGCCGGCCGCCTTGAGCTTGGCGCAGTCGGCCAGGAACTCCGTGAACGTGGTCGGGACCGTCATGTTGTACTTGGCGAGCAGGTCCTTCTTGTACCAGATCGCCCCGGCCCCGGCGTACTCGGCGGCCATCACGCCGTACACGCCGCCGTTGTAGCCGATCGCCGACTGCTGCGCCGTCATGTCGTAGTTCTTCATGAACGGCTGGTCCTTCAGGTCGACCAGCTGGCCGGCCTCGATCAGCGCCGCGGGCCCGCCGGGCTTGATGTTGGTGAAGCTGGGCGGAAACGCCTTCTGCGTCGGGGCGAACTGCGCCAGCACGTCCACCGACTTGGACTGCAGCAGGCTGTTGGACAGCTGGCCCCAGGCGCCGTTCGCGGTCGAGGTGTTCTGGAAGTTGATCTTGACGTTCGGGTGCGCCTTCTCGAACTGCGCGTCGAGCGCCTTGGTGTAGTCCACCGCGCCGGGGTTCGTCCACTCGGCGATGGTGAGCGTCTCCTTGGGCCCGGCCGAGCCCGACCCCGAGGACTTGCTGGACGAACACGCGGCGGCGCTCGTCGCGGCCACGACGGCCACGATGCCGATCGCGACCGGTCTGCGGATGCTCATGACGACTATCTCCGTTTCCTGACAAGTGGGAGCGAACTACGGGCGTTGCAGGGCACCGTCGCTCCGGCGCGGCGGGCGCCAGGCACGTCCGGGCTCGGCCTTGGCGGCCGGCGGGTACTTGGCGGCCAGGGCCTCGTCGAGGTCGACGCCGAGCCCCGGCGCGTACGACGGCCACAGGTGGCCGTCCCGGATCTCCGGACAGCCCGGGAAGACCTCCCGGTGCTGGTCGGCGAACAGATGCTGCTCCTGGATCCCGAAGTTCGGGCTGGCCAGGTCCAGGGCGAGGTTCGCGGCGTGGCCGATCGGCGAGACGTCCCCGGGGCCGTGCCACGCCGTGCGGATCCCGAAGGTCTCGGCGAGGTTCGCCAGCCGCCAGGCCGGGGTCAGTCCGCCGATCGCCGATATGTGGACCCTGATGAAGTCGCACAGGCGCTCGGTGACCACCGGCCGGTACTCGGCCGGGTTGACGAACAGCTCGCCGATCGCGATCGGCGTCGCGCTCTGGTTCCGGATGGCGCGGAGCCAGTCGAGGTCTTCCGGGGCAACCGGATCCTCGAGATAGAACAGGTCGTACGGCTCCAGCTCCTTGGCCAGCCGCACGGCCTCGGTGGGATGCACCCGCTCGTGCACGTCGTGGATCAGCTCCACCTCCGAGCCCACCGTGCTGCGCAGGTGCTCGAACAGCCCGCGCACGGTCCGCAGGTACGCGCGGGGATCCCACGCGTCGGCGACGAGCGCACGCCGGTAGCCCTCACTCCCGCCGGCGCTCGTCGCCTTCGGTGCGCCGTAGGTGCCGCCCCCGGGGACGGCGACCTGACAGCGCACGTATTGGTAGCCGGCCTCGATCCATTCCTGGACCTCCTCGGCGACCGCCTTGGCGTCCACCCCCGCGGCGTGGGTGTAGAGCGGGACCGCGGTGCGGCAGCGGCCACCGAGCAGCTGCCACACCGGGAGCCCGGCGACCTTCCCCTTGATGTCCCACAAAGCCATATCGACGCCCGACAGCGCGTTGTTCAGAACGGGACCGGAGCGCCAGTACCCGGAGACATGCAGGGTGCTGACGATGTCCGTGATGTCGGCCGGATCGCGGCCGATCAGCTGCGGCGCCAGGTATTCGTCGACCGCGGTCGCGACCGCCTTGGCGCGCTGGGTGAAGGTCGCGCACCCGAGCCCGTACAGGCCCGGCTGGTTCGTGTCGATCCGCACCACGACCAGCGTGGTGCCGGTCGGCGCGGTGAGGATCGTGCGGACGCCGGTGATGCGGACGCCTGAGGCGCCGCCGGAGCCGGTGCCCGCGGTGCTGCCTGGGTCGGTGCCCGAGTCCGGCCCGCCGGAGGGCGCCGCCCAAGGCGGTTCGGCGGGCCGGAGTTCGTCGTGCGAGGTCACTTGCCGAGCCCCCATCGGGTGTCGATCCGGCCGCCGGTGAACTGCGCGCCGGTGCCCCAGAACGGGGCGAAGTTGTAGCAGCCCGAGGCGGTTCCCTCGTTCTGCGCCGTCCAGTACGTCGCGCCGTGCGCGCCGGTGCCCCGGTCGTTGACCTGGACCGCCATCGTGGCCTCGTGGACCTGTCCGGCCGGCAGGGCGTTGAGCGCCGCGTACAGATCAGGGAGCTGGTTCCAGTTGATCGCCAGCTCGTACGTCGTCGCCTTGTTGGTGTCGTCGCGGGTGACGACCACCCGGCCGTCGGCGCCGGTGGTGGCGTGCGCGTCCAGCTGGCCCAGCGGTGTCGGAAGCACCGCGTTGGTCGGGTAGAACGTCTGGTAGTTCGTGCCGGGGGCCAGTTGGCGGTGCAGTTCGCCGGGGCCGAAGGGCAGGGTGGCCACGAACAGGTGCGAGGCGGAGACCAGGCACTTGTCGTAGTGCGGGTCGCCGGCCAGCAGGTCGTCGGGGTTGGCCACGACGTTGAAGCCGATCTGGACGCTGTCGGCGGCGAAGGGGAACAGGTACTGGCCCTGCGCCGAGGCCCACACCAAGTTCGAGGACTGAGTCTGGTCCTCGATGACCGCGCGGACGTACAGGCTCGTACTGTCCCAGGCGGTCTGGAAGGTGTAGTTCTTGGTGTCGCTCACGCCGGCCAACAGCACCGTGCTGCTCATCGTGACCGGCACGACGCCGTTCCACTGGCTCGCACTGCCCCCGACCGTGATCGAGCGGTTCGGGACGTAGGCCAGCTGGACGGTCTGCGAACCCTTCAGATGGAAGCCGTCCCGGCCCGGGATCGTCACGTCATAGGCGATCGGGTACTGGTTGTTCGGATCCACCTGGGAGGTCTGGGCGGGCCAGGAGACGATCTGGCTCTCGCCCGGCGCCAGCATCACCGGCCGGGTCGCGCCCGGAACCGTCCAGCCGGCCGGCGGCGTCATCGTCACGTTGGCGTGCACGAAGCCCGGCGAGACGTTCTCCACCCGCAGATCGATGGTGCTGCCGGGCCCGATCGGCGTCACGAACGACAGCGGCGTGACCTTCACCGGCTCGTCGTAGGTGAACACCGCGCCCTCGGTCAGCGCCGTCTTCAGGTCGTTCGGCCGCAGATCCGTGTCGAAGTACAGCACCTCCCACGGGTTCAGCGGGAGTGTGACCGTGGACTTGCTGCCGTCGGCCAGCAGCGTGCCGAGGTAGTCGTAGACGCGGATGTGCCGGGCGCTGTTCAGCGTCAGCGTGCCGGTGTAGCCCGCGTTCTGGTGCTCCATCGTGCCGTCGTAGAGCTGGTCGGCGTAGATCGCCGCCCGGCCCTTGCCGTCGGCGTGCTTGAACAGGAAGCCCCACGTGGACTTCGCCGTCGGATACAGCTCCTCAAGGAGCTGACAGTCCTCCAGCACCCGGGTCATCGTCGAGTAGGCGACGATCGGCGCGCTCGGGCTCTTGGTCTTGTTGTCGTACATGTTGAACTCGGCGCCGGAGTAGGTCGCGTCGTAGCACAGCGAGAACCAGAACACCTTGACCGGCGAGTTCTCCTCGGCCCCGGCCAGCATGTGCAACAGGTAGTTCGGGGTCAGCGTGCGGGCCACGCCGTACTGCTGCATGTTCGCCGGATACGCCGTGAACTGCAGGCTGCCGGCGGTGCCGAGCTCGGTCTGCCACTGGCCGGCCCGGCCCTGGTTCTGGCCGTACTTCCGGTCCAGCTTGATCTGCGTCTTGGTCATCGCGTACTGCGTGGAGTCCGGGAAGCCGTACGCGTGGTTGACCGAACCGTCGATGTAGCCGACCTTGTCCGAGCCGATCGCGTAGACGATGTCCCGGTTGTAGGTGACCGAGCCGCCGCCGATCAGGTTCACGTTCGGGTAGTCCGGCTTGACCAGGTCCCAGATCAGCTTGGTCATGTCGCGGTAGTCCTGCGCGGTGCCGGTCGCCCAGGACCAGCCGTGCACCCACGGCTCGTTCCACAGCTCCCAGTTCTCGACCAGGTCCTGCAACGGCGCGATGCTGTGGTACACCATCTCCGAGTGCGCGACCATGTCCTTGGGCCGGTTCTGGTACGGCAGCGGGATCGTGCCGTTGGGCAGCGGCTCCACGTTCCAGGACATGTTGTAGTTGATGCCGGCGATCGGCGTGATCCCCAGCGCCAGCCAGTCCTGGATCTCGGCGCGCGCGGCGTCGATCGCGGTCTGGTCCCAGAAGACGCCGGGCGAGGGGGCGACGGTGTCGGGCTCGACGGCGTTGACGCCACGGGTCCACTTCACCCCCATGCGCGCGGCGATCTGGCGGCTGGTGGCCCAGGTGCCCTCAGGCCGGATGCCCAGGCCGAACGGGGAGTTCGGGCGCACCCCGGCCACGGTCTGCCGGATCACGCCGAGGCCGTGGATGGCGCTGATCAGGACCGTGTTGTCGGACTTGGTGACGGTGACCGCCACCTGGTAGTGGTCCGGGCTCAGGTTTCCCAGCGGGATCGTGACCACGCCGGGGGAGCCGGCCGGGGCACTGAACGCGGAGCTGCCGGTCCCGAGCTGCGTGGTGCCGCGCCGGGTCAGGGTCCAGGCGATGGTGCCGGTCATCGCGACAGTGCTGTTGAAGGTGACGACCAGGGCCGTCGCCGCCGTGCCGCTGTTGGCGTCGGCGATGTAGAGCCCTGTGGTGTCGGTGAAGTTGACGTCCACCAACGGGATCCGGACCGCCGGGGCGGCTGCTTTCGTCAGGGCGCCGGCGGTGGCCGGGACTGCGGCCGAGCCGCCGGCGCTCCCCGGGGCGTTCGCCGCGTCGGCTTGCGCGCTCTGGCTGCCGAGCATGTTCACCGCCGCGGTTCCGGCGGCGGCGGCCGCGCCGTAGCCCAGCGCGCGACGGCGGCTGATCTGCTTGCGGGTGATCCGATCACGTTCGAGCGGACCGGGGATACCGGGGATACCGGGTGCTGCGGGGTGGTTCTCGGCGCCTTCCGGGTGGGTCATCTCTCGGGCCTCCATGGCGACGGAGTTGGTGTCAGACCTCTGTGATCGGGGTGATCAGGCACAGGCCGGACGGGGGCACCGCGACGGAGCTCGGCCCGAGGGCTAGGCGTGTGTGCTCCTCGCGGATGGTGCGACCGCAGGCGTCTGACACAGTCAGGCGCACGGCGGATTGGTGCCGAAGGTCGAGGACGACGCGGCCGGAGTCGGTGGCGTTGACCACGGCGGCCTCACGGAGCCCGCTCAGGTCGAGCGGGACCAGGTGGTTCACGGTGTGCAGGACCGCGACCGCGCGCTCGGCGTCGGTGACGGTCGTCAGGGGATAAAGCTCGTCGGGGCGGCCGGCGAGGACAGGGCCGCGGGTGAGCAGATCGCGGCGGTCCCGCCAGAAACCGAGCCAGAAGGCGATCATCGCCCGGTGCTCGGCGGGCAGATCGGCGAGCCGCATCGAGATCTGCGGGATGGTGTGCAGCACGGCCAGCAGCTGCCTGGCCGCCTGCTCCGCGGGGGCGGACGCGTCCCACATCAGCATGTCGGAGTGGATCGCGACGTCCGGTGCGAGCAGCGCCAGGTCCAGGGACTTCACGCGGTTGGCGACCGCGTCGGCCGGGCAGTCGCTGGCGCGCAGCAGGTTGCCGTACTCGAGCATCGCAGGGCCGGTATACGGCTGGCGGAACTCGATGAGGAAGTCGGTGCCGAGAGCGGCGTGCAAGCGCCCCCGCAGGGCGGCCAGCATGACGCGCATCGCGGTGCCGACGTCGGGGATCCAGCCTTCGGCGGCCGGCTCTCCGGTGGGCACGGGGTCAGCGGTGTTGCCCGCCTCGGCGTGCGTCCCACTCGCATACGCCGAGGCGGAGTCCAGGAAATCGATCTTCAGGCCGTCCAGGCCGTAGCTCTGGACCAGCCGTGCGCAGGAGTCGACGACAAAGGCGCGGACCTCGGCGTGCCGCGGGTCCAGCACGTGGCAGCCCCATTCGGGCCGGGCGTGCGGGGCGAACCCGGCCAGCGCTGCACGCGCCGCGCTGTCCTGCCCGAGCAACAGCGGGGCGATCCAGGCCATGTACTTCAGACCGGTCGCGTGGATCTCGGCGACGTGTGCGGCGAAGTCCGGGAACTTGTCGGCGTCCGGTTCCCAGTCGCCGCACCCGGAGTAGCCGCCGCCGGTGCCGCCGCGCTGCCAGCCGTCGTCCAGGATGAGGAGTCCGCATCCGGCTTCGGCGGCCAGCTCGGCCTCGGCCTCGATCGCCGCCGCGTTCACGTCTTGGTGGTAGGAGTACCACGTCGAGTAGGTCGGGGTCCGCCCGGCGTCCGGGACGGGCAGCCCGGTCTCAGGGGACTGCCAGCGAGCCAGCTCGCGCAGCGTGTCGGCGTGCGACCGCCCCGGCTCGGCTATTCGGATCCGGCAGACCTCGCCGGGCTCCAGGTCCATCGCCAGCCAGATGCCGAACCGGCCGGTGCGCTCGCCGAGGCCGAACTTCAGGTGCGTGGTCGCGACCAGGCGGTCGGTGGCGTAGGCGAGCAAGGTGTTCGCGCTGCCGTCGTACAGACAACCCAGCGGCGCCGAGTCGGCCAGGCCGATCGCGCGCCAACCGGTCATCCAGTCCGCGGCCAAGTGGCGGTCCCAGCCGGCGGCCGGGTGCCAGTAGCCGACGGCGCCGCCGAGCGGGACGTCCAGACGTACCAACGTTGTCTGATCCGCCCCACCGGCGAGCTCGGCGACCCCGCCCCCGAGTTCCGCGGTGAGGACCGGCGCCGGACCGGGGGTCAGCCGTGTGACGACGACACCGTGCACCTCAAGGGCACTGCCGTCGTTCCACAGGTGACGCCGGTCGGTCAGCGGGGCCATCATCGTTCCTCTCAGGGGATTGGCAGGAACCATAGCCACGCTGAGACAACGTTGTCCAGAGTTTCAGCGAGGGAAAGGAAAGCGCATTCCCATGTTCAATCCGGAGGTGTTCGTACCCTGCGACGCTGAGGTGGGCGAGGGCCCGGTGGTCGACCACGCGGCCGGCCGGCTGCTCTTCGTCGACATCCCGCGGGGCCGGCTGTTGCGGGCTGATCTGCGCGTATCGGGCCCGGCGACCGAGCTCGCGGCCGTCGGGATGTCCCTGGGCGCGGTGGCGCCGCGCCGAAGCGGAGGCTGGGTCGCGGCGTGTGCGCGGGGTTTCGGGACGCTGAGACCGGATGGTGACCTTGGTGTTCAGTACCCTGTGTTGGACGACCCGGCATTGCGGATGAATGATGCGAAATGCGATTCAGCGGGACGATTCTGGGCGGGCAGCACGGAATTGTCCTTCGAACCGGGCCGCGGGGCGTTGCATTGCTGGGACCCGCAGCACGGCGTCCGCACCGTCGTGGAAGGCCTGACCCTGCCCAACGGGCTCGGCTGGAGCCCCGACGACACGGTCTTCTACCTGGCCGACAGCATGCGGCAGGTGGTGCTGTCGGCGCCGTTCGACGTGCGCACCGGGACGATCGGGTCCCTCAGTGAGCTGATCCGGGTCGATGACGGCCTGCCGGACGGCCTGTGCGTCGATGTGGACGGCTGCCTGTGGCTCGCGGTCTGGGGCGCGGGGGAGGTGCGGCGCTACGATCCGCGCGGTCGGCTGATCGCGACCGTGCGCTTCCCGGTGTCGCAGCCGTCGTCCTGTGCGTTCGGCGCGGACGGGGCGCTGTTCGTGACCTCCGCGCGGGAAGGTACACACGCGGCCCAGGAGCCTTACGCCGGCTCGGTCTTCGTCGTGGACGCCGGTGTGCGGGGGGTGCCGACGGGTATATTCGAGGCCTGATTTAATAGGGGTGCGCGCGTCGGCGTCAGCCGTGCCGGTCAGCCGGCGCTGCGCACTACCAGCTCGGTCGGCACAATCACGGTCTTGGGCCGCGACCGGTCCCCGGCGATCCGGTTGAACAGCAGTTCCGTCCCGATCCGGCCGATCTCGCGCACGTCGTAGGACACCACCGTCAGCGGCCACGGCACGAACGAGGCGGTCTCGAAGTCGTCGAAGCCGATCAGCTCCACCTGCGCGGCCCGGCCGCCCAACGCGCTCAGCGTGCCCAGCGTCAGCCGGTTGTTCAGCGCGAAGATCGCGGTCGGCGGCTCGGGGCCGTCGAGCATCGCGTTCACCGCGGCCGTGGCATCCGGCACGGTGTGCAGCCCGTACTTGATCAGATCGGGCCGGTACGGCAACCCGGCCTGCTCCAGCGCCTTCTCCGCCGCCGAGAGCCGCTCGGCCATCGTGGATATGGTCAGCCAGTCCGAGATCACGCCGATCCGGGTGTGCCCGGCGGCCACCAGATGCTCGATGGCCGCCCGGGAACCCCCGGCGTTGTCGATCAGCACCGTGTCCGCGCGCAGATTGCGCGGCGGCCGGTCCAGGAACACGATCGGCGTGCCGCGCTCGATCTCCGGGCGCAGGTACACGTGGTCGGCGTCGGCCGCCGGGACCACCAGCAGCCCGTCCACCCGGCGCTCGCACAGCTCCAGCAGCAGCTTGCGCTCGCGGTCGGCGTCCTCCTCGGAGCTGGCGGTGATCAGCAGGGTGTCGCGGTCCAGCGCGTACTGCGCCGAGGCCGCGGCGATCCCGGCGTAGAACGGGTTCGCCAGGTCCTCGATGAGCAGGCCCACCGTCGCCGAGGTGCTGCCGGCCCGCAGGTTGCGGGCCATGTCGTTGCGCCGGAAGCCGAGTTCGGCGACGGCGGCGTTGACCTTGCCCACCAGCTGCGGGTCCACGGTGGGGACGTTGTTCACCACCCGCGACACGGTCTTCAGGCTGACGCCCGCGATCCGCGCCACGTCCGCCATGGTCGGGCGGCGGATCTCCCCTCCCGCGCTGGACGTGCTCACCTGCGGTCCGGCTCCTTCCGGCGACTAGACAGTCGTCTAGGCTCCGGGCACGGTGCCTACGTTGTCTCGTGTCGCTACTGTAGCGCCTCCAGGGTAAGGGTGAAGCTGGAGTCCCTGGCTTCCAGGCGGTAGCGGGGCTGCAAGGGGTGGCCGCACGACGCACTTCCGATGCCGTGGTGTGCGTGGTCCACATGGACGTGCAGGCGTCCGTCCGGGACCAGTTCGTCCGGATGGCGCGCGGTTTCCAGGGCCGCGTTGCTCCACGGCCGCACCGCGAGATCGAAGTGCGGGGCGCCGGACAGCAGCAGGCCGGTACCGTCGGCCCGGGTGATCGAGGCCTTGCGGACCTGGTGCCGGTTGCCGTTCTCCTGTGGGAACAGGTACGGGGTCTGGAGATCTGTGACAGAGCTCTGATGCTTGCCCAGCCGGACCGCCGACCGGCTGTCGCGGTACGCCTCGCCCGGGCCCAGGCCGAACCAGCTCACGCGGTCCAGGTCGCCGGGGAGCTGGAACGACAGGCCGAGGCGGGGGATCGGGCAGGGCCAGGGCCGGTTCGGCGCGCTGTGGACGGTGAGGTGCAGCCTGCCCCCGGCGGCCGACCAGATATACGTGACGTTCAGGTGGTGGTCCAGGCCGACCGGCGCGACGCGGGTGGTGACGGTGAGCGCGTCGGGTTCGCAGTCGACGGCGAGGACGTTGTGGGTGAGCCGGTCCAGGCCGGCCGCCTGCCACGCTTCGAACAACGGCGGCGCGGTGAAGGAGGACCAGCGCTCGTTGTCGATCGGCGCCCGCCACAGGTTCAGGCGGAGCCCTTCGACCGCGAGGTCCCCGAGCCGGGACAGGTCGCCGGTGGCCGGGTCGAAGGCCGCGGGGCCCAGCTCGATGGCCTCGGCGGTGCGGTGCGGGGCCTGGTAACCCGCCGCCCAGCCGCCGCGCTCGATCATCGCGCCGGTGAGCGCGCCGCCGCCGCGAGTGGCGCTGCGAGCGTCGCCGACCGGCGGGCCGTCCGCCGCTGTCCCGATCGCTGTGCCGACCGCCGAGGCGGCCAGGAACATGTCCACGGTCGCCGCGACCGCCTGGTCCACCAGTGCGCCGGCCGGTGAGTCCGCGCTGAGCGTCGATTCCTCCGTCGTGGCCGAAGAGGCGATACCGCGCGCGTCTTCCAGCTCCGTCTGGCACCAGGCGATCACGTGCCCGGCGCCCGCCCAGCTCTCGTCCGCCGCCAGTACGGCCTCGACCGTCACCCAGCGCTCGCCGGCGTCCGCGGCCTCGGCCGCCTTGGTCAGCTCCGCCGGATACTTGAACCGGAACGTCGCACCCGGCTCGATCGGCGGCACCGCGAGCTCGTCCTGCGCGATCAGCTCGCCGTCGATCTCCAGCCGCCACCTCCAGCGCAGATAGCCGGTGTCGCGGGTGTGGTGCAGGTTGCGGATCACGCCGCCTTCGACGCGGACCGGCTCGCAGACCTTCGCGTACTCCAGCAGACCCGGTGAGGGCGTGCGGTCCGGGAACACCAGGCCGTCGGCGACGAAGTTGCTGTCGTGGACCCGCTCGCCGAAGTCGCCGCCGTAGGCGTAGTGCGAGCCCTGCGCGATGCCGTGGTCGATCCACTCCCAGACGAAGCCGCCGGCCAGGCGCGGGTGGGCCTCGAACAGCTCGCGGTACTCCAGCAGGCCGCCGGGGCCGTTGCCCATGGCGTGCGCGTACTCACAGAGGAAGAACGGCAGCGAGCGCCGGTGCGCGTCGACCGTCGGGTCGTCCGTCACCGGCTCCTGATACACCCCGGTCGCGGCCACGTGGTCGTAGTTGGCGTACATGCGCGTGTACACGTCGACGTAGGAGGAGTCCCGGTCGCCTTCGTAGTGGATCAGCCGCTCGGGATCGCGTTCGCGGATCCACGCGGCCATCGCGGCCAGGTTCTCGCCGCTGTCGCATTCGTTGCCCAGCGACCAGATCACCACGCTCGGGTGGTTCTTGTCCCGCTCCACCATCCGCTCGGCGCGGTCCAGCATCGCCTCGCGCCAGGCCGGGTCGGCGACCGGGTTGTCGCGCCAGTCGGCCAGCGCGAAGCCGTGGGTCTCCAGGTCGCACTCGTCGACGACCCACAGGCCGTATTCGTCGCACAGGTCCAGGAAGCGGGAGTCCGGCGGGTAGTGCGAGGTGCGGACCGCGTTGATGTTGTGCCGCTTCATCAGCAGCACGTCTTCGAGCATCGTCTCCGCGCTCAGGGTGCGGCCGGTGAGCGGATGCCACTCGTGCCGGTTGACGCCGCGGAACTTCAGCGGCCTGCCGTTGGCCAGCAGGACGCCGTCGGCGGTCTCGATCCGGCGGAAGCCGATCCGGACCGGGACGCGTTCCCCGGCACTGACCAGCTCGCCGGTGTAGAGCCGCGGGCGCTCGTCGCTCCACGGCTCGACGCCCCGCAGCCGGAACGGACCGGCCGGGTCGGCGTCGGCGATGCCGAGGCCGGGGACGGTGAGCCGGGCCGTGCCGGCGGCTGTGAGGACTTCAACGCGCAACGTGCCCTCGCCGGTCGCCGGGTCGTAGTCGGCGTGGACGAAGAAGTCTGAGATACCGTCGCGCGGCCGCTCCAGGATCGCCGCCGAGCGGAAGATGCCGGACAGCCACCACATGTCCTGGTCTTCCAGGTAGGTGCCCGCCGACCATTGGTGGACCCGGACCGCGATCACGTTCTGCCGCCCCGGATCCAGGGCGGCCGACACGTCGAACTCGGTGGGCAGTCGCGAACCCTTGCCGTCGCCGAGCAGCGTGCCGTTCAGCCAGACCGCGAAGCAGGAGTCGACGCCCTCGAAGCGCAGCCGCGCGCCGTCGGCGTGGAAGTCGGCGGGCACGTCGAAGGCGTACCGGTACTCGCCGGTCGGGTTCTCGCGCGGGACGTGCGGCGGGTTCAGCGGGATCGGGTAGGTGAAGTTCGTGTACGCCGGCCTGCCGTGGCGCGGCTCGCCCGGCACGCCGTCCAGCTGCCAGCACGACGGCACCGCGATCTCGTCCCAGGCGGCGTCGTCGAAGGCCGGTTCCTGGAACGCCTCGGTGGTGTCGTGCAGCCCGGCGGCCAGCCGGAACCGCCACCGGCCGTCCAGGCCCAGCACCGCGGCGTCCGAGGCGAACGCCGCGCGCGGCGCGAGCCGGCCGCTGCCGGGGGAGCGGTCCTCCACGTAGGCGCAGTGCTGGTTGTGGGGCGAATGCTGGTCGGTGGTCATCGAGCCGGACCAACCTTTCCGGATGTCAGGGGTCTGAATTCTCAGCTTGTTCCGGCCGGTGGCGGCGCGGTGGAAGCACGCACCATGAGCCGACCGGCCATGACGGTCTCCCCGTTCGGTGCGGTCTTGCCGTCCAACAGGTCTAGCAGGATCTGGGCGGCGCGCCGACCCAGGTCCACGCTTTGCAGGGCGACGCTGGTCAGCGGGGTCTCGCCGAGCACCGCCGCCGAGGTGTCGTCGAACCCTGCGACCGAGACGTCGCCGGGCACGCCGCGGCCGCTCTCGCGCAGAAAGCGCAGGACGCCCAGGGCCATGCCGTCGTTGAAGGCGAAGACGGCGGTCGGCGGTTCGGACCGGGCCATGAGCTGCCGGGCGGCGGCGTGGCCGGATTCGAAGGTGAAGTCTCCGTGGACGGTCAGCCCGGGGTCGGGTTCCAGCCGGGCGTCGGCGAAGGCCCGGTGGACGCCGCGCAGCCGGGCCGCCATCGCCAGCCGGTTCTCCTGCGGACCGTTGACCACGCCGATCCGGCGGTGGCCCAACGCCAGCAGGTGCTGCGCGACCGCGTAGGCGCCGCCCTCGTCGTCCGGGTGCACCATCGCCAGGTCGTCCTCGGTGTAGCCGATGACCACGACCGGGTAGCCCAGCTCGACCAGATGCGGCAGCGCGGCGGTGCCGCCGCCGCCCTCCACGATCAGGCCGTCGACCAGCCGGCGCCGGTCGAAGCGGCGGTAGGGCGAGCCCGGGTCGCCGGAGGCCTCGCGGGTGGACAGCAGCAGGCCGTAGCCGCGGGCGGCGAGTTCCTGTTCGGCGCCGGTCATCATCCGGATCAGGTGGTCGTTGGCGAACGCGAAACCGGGGTCGTGCGGGATCACCAGCCCGACGACTTCGGTGCGGCCGCGGGCCATGGCGCGCCCGCCGGCGCTGGGCCGGTATCCGAGCGCGGACATCGAGGTGACGACCCGCTGGCGTACCGGGTCGGTGACCGTCGGGTCGCCGTTCACCACGCGGGAGACCGTCTGGTGCGAGACCCCCGCGTGCTCCGCGACGCTGCGCATGGTCGGCCGTCCTGGCATCCCCCTCGTCCTCCCCGGAATGAACGTTCACGTGACAACAGCTTGGATCATAAGCAACGGCAACGGAATCCGGAAGAGCTGTCCGCGCAGTAACCCGAGGATTGACGGGTGATCGCGGCGGTTCTACTGTCCCTGTTCGGCGAGTGAACGCTCACTTGACAGCTAAGGGGATCGCCGACGATGCCTGACTTCGATCTGCCCCTGGACGGGCTCCGCGAACGCCACGCGGACGACACCACCCCGGCCGACTTCGACGCGTTCTGGCAGGACGGCATCGAGGCGGCCCGTGCGCTCGGCGGCAAACCGACGGCCGAGCCCGTCGACACCGGTCTCACCACGATCACCACCCACGATGTCACGTTCCCCGGCTATGGGGGCGAGCCGGTACGCGCTTGGTTGCACCTGCCCCGGCACACGGATGGGCCGCTTCCGGTAGTGGTGCGCTACATAGGCTACGGCGGCGGACGCGGATTGCCGTATGAAGACGTGCTGTGGGCCAGCGCCGGCTCCGCGTATTTCGTGATGGACACGCGCGGGCAGGGTTCGGATTGGGGATTGGGCGATACCGCCGATCCGCATGGATCAGGGCCCGCATACCCGGGGTTCGCGACCCGGGGCATCGGCGACCCGGAGGAGTACTACTACCGGCGTGTGACGATCGACGCGGTGCGGGCCGTGGACGCGGTGGCAGCGCTGGCGACGGAGTTCGTAGAGGCGGACACGTCGCGGATTTCCGTTGTGGGGACTAGTCAGGGCGGGGGATTGGCGCTGGCGGTCGCGGGTCTGCATCCGGCGGTGCGGGCGGCGATGATCGACGTGCCCTTCTTGTGCGACTTCCCGCGAGCGGTGCATATCGCGCAGCGTGGCCCCTACACGGAACTCGCGGCCTATATGCGGATGCACCGCGACTCGGTGTCACGGGTGCGCCGGACGCTGGCGTATTTCGACGGGGTCGCTCACGCGCAGCGGGCGACGGCGCCGGCGTTGTTCTCGGTGGCGTTGATGGACGACATATGTCCGCCTTCGACGGTGTTCGCCGCCTACAACGTCTACGGCGGTGCGAAGGAGATCAAGGAGTACGAGTTCAACAACCACGAAGGCGGCGGGTCGTTCCACGCGGGCGTCCAGCTGCGGTGGCTCTCTGAGCTCCGTCAAGGTTTGGAAACAGACTGTTGACAGTCCGGTCGCTCGAACCTACCTTCGTCAGTGCCCTCAAGTGAACGTTCACTTTACGGTCGTTCTAGGGAGCCACACATGGAGGACAAAAGGGGATTCACGCGTCGGCAGCTCATCGTGAGCTCGGCCGGTGCGGTGATCGCGGGCGGGGTCGCAGGGGCCCTGCTGACTGATTCCACGGCGCAGGCGGCATCCGCCCGCTCCGCCACCGCGGGTGCGGTAGCCGCCGACAGCAACGCCACCTTCCCCACGCTGAACGTCACCACCTCGTGGGTGGGGAACACGTATGCCGGTGCCACACAGTGGATGCAAGACTTCCTGTTCAACATCGCCGTCACCGCCGACGGCACCGTCTACACCAACTCCTTCTGGGACGAGGGCGGCGACGAGGCGGGGATCTACAAGGACGGCAAGGTCATCGGCAACAGCCACAGCGCGAACGGTGACGCGGTGGCGGTCAACAGCAAGAACGCGTTCCTGACCGTCGGCAACGGCCTGACGGCGTTCTCGCTGGCCGGGGTCGCCAGCACCCTGACGTTCGCCGTCGGCAGCCCGCCGGCCGCGGCCGCGGCCACCGACACCCAGGTGGTCGCGACCGACCGGGTCCAGAACCGGGTCATCATCTTCGACGCCGCGACCGGCACGATCGTCCGGACCTGGGCCGTGAACATGCCCGGCGCCGTGACGATCGACCCGAAGAGCGGCGACGTCTGGGTGGTCTCCGGCGTCACCCGCGACACCAACGACGGGCACTTCTGG
Source organism: Catenulispora pinistramenti (assembly GCF_018274385.1). Classification (GTDB taxonomy): domain Bacteria; phylum Actinomycetota; class Actinomycetes; order Streptomycetales; family Catenulisporaceae; genus Catenulispora; species Catenulispora pinistramenti. The sequence continues at coordinate 79,153 of NZ_JAAFYZ010000011.1, forward strand.
CACCCGGGCACGAACGGCCCGGTGACGGTGCTCGGCTTCACCAACACCGGCACCGCGCTGGCCGGCACGATCTCCGGCCCGGCCGCCGACTGGCTGCCCACCTCGCTGGCGATCGACGTCAACGGCGACCTGCTGGTCGGCGACAACGGCCCGCTGCGGCAGGTGCATACGTACACTGCTTTGACTTCGCCGAAGCCGACTCTGGCCAAGAGCCTGGGCCGGCCCGGCGGGATCGGTTCCGGCACGCCCGGCGTGCCGGACCCCACCAAGTTCTGGGGCATCTCCGGCGTCGGCGGGGACTCGGCGGGCAACGTCTACGTCGGCATGAACGAGTTCGGGACCTGGCTGCGCAAGTACAACCCGGCCGGGAACCTGGTGTGGCAGCTGATCGGCCAGGAGTTCGTGACCACGGGCGACTTCGACCCGGCCTCGAACGCGCTGGACATCTACAGCCCGCACGCGCACTACCGCATGGACTACAGCAAGACCCCGGGCAGCGACTCGACCTGGTTGGGCTACACCCTGGACTCGGTGAAGTACCCGCAGGACCCGCGGCTGTTCATGATCGGACACCAGCACCACATCACGTCGGCGTTCGTGAAACGCCTGAACAACAACCTGTACATGTACACCACCGGCATGTACAGCGGCGAGCTCGTCATCCACAAAATGCAGGGCGAGATCGCCGTCCCCTCGGCCGCGATCTTCAAGGCGCACTTCACCGACGACCCGAACTGGCCGCCGTTCCAGCCGGCCACCGGCGAGTGGATCTGGCGGGACGCCAACGGCGACGGCGTGTTCACCGCCGACGAGTACACCACCAACAACGGTCTGAGCGCCCCGAGCAACTGCTGGGTGTGGTTCGTCGACGACAAGGGCGACGTCTGGGAGGGCGGCGACCGGAACCTGCGGCGCTACCCGCTCCAGGGCTTCGACAGCCACGGCAACCCCATCTACGACTACGCGCACATGGTGACCACGGCGCTGCCGGCGCCGTTCAAGCCGGTGCGGCGGCTGAACTACGACGTGGCGACGGACGTGATGTACGTGTCCGGATACACGGCGGCGCAGCCGTTCGAGAACGCGCACTGGAAGGAGTGCGGCAAGGTCCTGGCGCGGTACGACAACTGGAGCAAGCAGGACCCGGCGACCGCGACGCCGACGTGGCAGATCCTGCTGCCCTGGGACGAGACGGTGCAGCCGGTGGCGACCACACCGGTGAGCTGGCAGCCGGCCGGGGACTACATCTTCGTGTGCGGGATCGCCACGCGCGGATTGGTGTGGGTGCTGAAGGCCTCGGACGGTTCGCCGGTCGGGATGTGGGAGCCCAGCGCGATCGTCGGGCCGCCTTCGGCTTACGGGCCTACGGGCTGGGTGGACGTCCCCTATGGGCTGAACGCGGCGAAGGGGTCGGACGGGTCGTATCACGTGACCGTCGAGGACGACTTGAAGAACAAGATCCTGGTTTACACGTGGAAGCCGTGATGCGGTAGCCGTTGGGTGCTCGTGTCACGACAGCGAGAAGCGCGGCGGACTGGCGTCCGCCGCGCTTCCTCGTACGTCCCCGCTTCGTTGTACGTCCGGCTTACGCGCCCTGTCCCGGACCGATCTGCTTCTGCGAGTCGGAGGCCGCGATCTCGTTGCGCAGCCGCGCCATCTCGTTCTCCACACCCGGGCCGGCGGACAGCGCCTCCAGCTCGCGGGTGATGTCGTCCTTGCCGTAACCGGTGGGGTCGTTCAGGACGCCGGAGGCGGTGAGCTCGTCCAGGGCCGCGCCGCGGGCCTGGAGCTGGGCCGTCTTGTTCTCGGCCCGCTCGATCGCCATGTTGACGTCGCCCATCTCCTCGGAGATGCCGCTGAACGCCTCGCCGATCTGGGTGGTCGCCTGCGCCGCGGCGTAGGTGGCCTTGATGGTCTCCTTCTTGGTGCGGAAGGCGTCGACCTTCTGCTGGAGACTCTGCGAGGCGCGGACGAGCTTTTCCTCTTCCGCCTGCAGCGCGGTGTACTGCTGCGTCATGTCCTCGATCTGCTGCTGGAGCGGGCCCCGGCGGACCAGCGCCTCACGCGCCAGGTCCTCACGGCCTACTTCCAGGGCGCGCTTGGCCTGCTCGCCGCGCTTGTCGTAGTCGGCTTGGAGCCCCTTCAGCTGGATTTCTATGCGCTTGCGGCTGGTCGCGACCTCCGCGACGCCCCGGCGCACCTTCTGCAGCAGCTCCAGCTGTTTCTCGTAGGACAGGTCGAGCTGTTCGACCGGATTCTCGCGGCGTTCAAGGGCCGCGTTGGCCTTGGCCTCGACGACCAGCTTCATCCGCTTCATGACGCCGCTCATGGACGCTCCCTGCCCCCTTCGATACACGCGCGTTGGTTCAACGGATCAACGCTTCTGTGGTGACCGTGGTTCCCAGGATAGACGGGGTGGACTCTCCTTCGGAACGGGTGGTCTGCCCAATTCCGCGCTGGGCCAGGAACGCACCGGCCAGGACGATGGCCCCGCCGCCGATCTGGATGGGCGCCAGGCGCTCACCGAGCGTCGCCCAGGCGATCACCGTCGCGGACGCCGGCTCCACGTAGGCCAGCCCCGCCGCGACCGGCGCGGACAGGCGCTGGATGGCCGCGGCGCCGGTGAGGTAGGACAGGATCGTGCTGATCAGCACGATGAACAAGGCCAGCGTCCAGCCCGGCACGTGGTGCGAGCCGAGCGGCACCGAGTGCCCCAGGATGTGCCACGGCGCGGACCACGGCGCGGCCAGCGGTGTCAGCACCACCATGCCGACGGCCATACCGCCGGTGGTGAGTGTGAGCGGATCCACACTGTCGCGCAGGCGGTCGATCAGCAGGAAGAACGTCGCATTGCCGGCGGCGGCACCGAGCCCGGCCGCGATCCCGATGGCGTCCAGGTGCAGCCCGGACCAGATCTGCACGACGACCGCCAGGCCGAGCATCGCCACCCCGACGCCGATCGCCGACTCGCGGGCGACATGCGCATGCCGCACCAACTTCTCCCACGCGACGACCAGCACCGGTCCGGTGAACTCCAGCAGGATCGCGATCCCGACCGGCAACCGTGAGGCAGCCACGAAGTACAGCGACTGGCACGCCGCGACCGCCACGACCCCGTACAGCAGGATCTGCCACTTGTTCCGCACCATCATCGCCAGCTGCCCGGGCCGCCGCAGCACCAGGCAGAGCGCCACCAACACCACAACCGTGCCGATCAGCCGCACCCACACCGCCTGCAGCGGACTGAACCCGGCGGCGATCAGGGCCTTGGCGAACGGCCCGCCGGCGCCGAACGCCACCGAGGAGGTGACGCCGAACAGGACGCCGGCCGTCGTACGGTTGGCGGATCGGGTGCTGGTCACCTTGCCGAGGGTAATAGGCGCCGGGGTGCTTTGTCCTTAGACGATCACGGAGTGACGCCGAGTCGTGATGCGCTGCTCAGGCGGACGTCGGACGTGCTGCTCACTCCGCGCCGGTGCCAGCACCAGCACCAGCACCAAGCAGATCGACAGCCTCGGCGAACGCCTCCGGCGCCTCCTGCGGCACGTTGTGCCCGATCCCGTCCAGCAACCGGTACTCGAACCGCCCCGTGAACAGCTCCCGGTCCCCGGAGTCCGCGAACGTCGGGCCGCCGACTCCGTCGGCTCCGGCCTCCAGCACCACGGTCGGCACCTCGATCTCGGTCCCGAACGCCAGCCGCTCCTCGACCGCCGCGTAGCGCGGATCGCCCTCGGCCAGGCCGTAGCGGTGCCGGTAGGAGTGGATCACCACCTCGACGAAGTCCGGGTTGTGCAGGCTCGGCGCGCTGGCCTGGAACTCGGCCGAGGCCGCCTCCCACTTCGGGGACCAGGTCTGCCACAGCAGTTCGCACAGTTCCTCGCGGTGGCGCTCCAGCCCGCGCAGTCCGCGCTCGCTGTGGAAGTAGTACTGGTACCAGAACGTCGCCTCCCACTCCGGCTTCGACGGCTCGGCGGAGCGCGCGATGTCCTGCACGTTGTATCCGTCGACCGTGACCAGGCCGCGCACCCGTTCCGGCCACAGGGCCGAGACGATGCACGCCGCCCGGCCGCCCCAGTCGTAGCCGGCGACGATCGGCCGGTCCAGGCCCAGTGCGTCGATGAAGTCCAGGAGGTCCTGGCCGATGGCGCCCTGCTGGCCGGAGCGGAGGTAGGTCTCGGACTGGAAGCGTGTCCTTCCGAAGCCCCGTAGATACGGTGCGTACACGGAGTAACCGCCCCGCGCCGCCAACGACGCGGCGACCTTGTCGTAGGCGCGGACGTCATAGGGAAAGCCGTGGAGCAAGATGACGGGAATCCCCGAGGGGTCCCCTGCGTGCTCATAGGCGATGTCGAGGACGGGCGTCGCTATGTGATCCACCGCAGTGAAGGTCATGGGGCAAGTTTCGCATGTCCGTTCGCATATGCCTGGAAGAAAGCGGCCTCGGCGAGCACGGAGTTGCGCAGCTCAGAGAGCAGGACGCGCTCGTTGGGGCCGTGGAGCTGGCAGGCCGCGTCCTCGGCGCCGAAGAGCAGGATCTCAGCATTCGGAACCGCCTTCGCGAGCCCGTTGACCAACGGGATCGCGCCGCCGCTCGCGGCCTGCGTCGCCGCGGCGCCCCACGCCGCCTTCAAGGCTGTCGAAGCAGCCTGATACGCCGGTCCGCCGGTCGCGGCGGCGAAGCCCGGGCCCGCGTCCTGCGGCGTCACGGTCAGCTCGACGCCGAACGGTTTCAGCGCCTCCAGATGCCGGACCAGCGCCTGCTGCGCCTCCTTCGGGTCCTGCTGCGGGTGGATGCGCAGGTTGATCAGAGCCCTGGCATACGGCACGACCGCCAGCGCCGCGGTGTCCACGGCCGGCGCGTCCAGGCCGACGACGCTGATCGCCGGGCCGCTCCACAGCCGCTCGCCGAGCCCGCCGGTCCCCAGCAAGGGAATGTCGGGCTCGACCGTGGCCAGCGCCCGGAATTCCTCGTCGGTGTAAGCGGTCCCGGACCACGGTTCGCGGCGCAGTCCGGGCACGGCCACGTCGCCCTTGTCGTCGTGCAACGTGGCCAGCGCGGCGATCAGGGTGAGCAGGGCATCGGGCGCGGCGCCGCCGTACAGGCCGCTGTGCCGCGCCTCCTTCAGCGTGCGGACCTCCACCTGCACCTCGGCGTCGCCGCGCAGCGCGGTGGTCAGCGTCGGGGTGCCGGGGCGGATGTTGCCCATGTCGGCGATGACCATCGCGTCGCAGGCGAAGGCCTCCGGGTTCTGCGGCGGGTAGTCGTCCAGGACGCTGCCGTACTCCTCCTGGCCCTCCAGCACGATGCGGATGCCCACCGGCGGCCGGCCCTCGAAGGCGCGCAGGGCGCCGAGGTGCACAGCCAGGTTCGACTTGTCGTCGGCGATACCCCGGCCCCGGATCGCCGGACCGTGCTCGGGGTCGGTGTACTCCGTCGGGGTGAAGGGCGGGGAGGCCCAGGCCGCCTCGTCGCCGGGCGGCTGGACGTCGTAGTGCCCGTACAGCAGTACGGTCGGGGCGTCCGGCGTCGGCGGCGGGATGTGGCCGGTGATGATCGGGGACGTGTCGGGCAGCCGCAGGTCCGCCAGGTCCTGCACGCCCGCCGCCCGCAGCAGCTCGACCAGCAGGTCGTGGCACTCGACGACCTTCTCCTGCGGATAGCCCGGGAAGGCGATCGAGGGGATTGCGGCCAGGTGCTTCAGATCGGCTGCGACGCCGGGCATCAGGGCGTCGACCCTGGCGGTGAGCTGCGCGATGTCCATGCGGTCAGTAACTCACACCCAGCCGCGCCGCGCCGCCTGAGCGCCGATCTGGAAGCGGGACGCCGCCCCCAGCCGGGCGGCCAGGTCGGCGACCCGGCGGCGCACCGTGCGCTCGCTGATGCCGAGCTGGCGGGCGATCACGTCGTCCTTCATCCCGGCGTTCAGGCACTGCAAAATCGCGTCGTCCTCCGAGGGCAGCTCCGGGTTCGCGTCGGCGCGCGGGGCGAACAGCGGAACCGCCTGCGTCCACACCGCCTCGAACAGCGCGATCAGCGCCTCGCAGAGCCCGGAGGCGTGCACGACCGCGCAGCGCGAGGCGGCGTCCCCGGCCCCCGGCTCGGACAGCGGCAGGATCGCCTCCCGCCGATCGGCGATCACCAGCTTGGTCGGCAGCGCCGGGGCCACCCGCGCCTGCTCGCCGAGCTGCACCAACGCCCGCACCCGGCCGGTGCGCAGGGGGTGGTCCAGCACCTCGGTGGCGTACACGGCCCGCACCGCGACGCCACGCGACAAGGCGCCGGTCTCCGCCTCGGAATCGCCGTAGCTGGAGGCGACGTAAGGCGGGGTGTCGAACGCGAGGATCTCGCGATCGGCGCGCGCCATCAGGTCGTGGAAGCGCGCGGCGATGGCGGATCGGCCGACGATCGCCTCCACCGGCCGCGCCGCCCCGGTGCGCACCGCGCGGTCGTGGAAGCTGGCGGACAGCTCGTCGATGGTCTGGGTCAGGCGGTCCAGCTCGGTGCGACGCTCGCGCAGCAGGCCGGTGAGCGCTACGCGCGGGTCGACGGGCACGACCGCGACGCCGTCGCGCAGCGCCAGGCCGAGCTCGGTGAGCCGGCGGACGCTGCGGCGGACCTGCTCGGGCGGGGCGCCGAGGTCGTCGGCGAGGGTGCCCGCGGTGTGCGGGTCGCCGACGGTGAGCAGCCGGCGCAGGACGGATTCGTCGAACGCTGACAGGCCCGCGGGGGTCAGCATGGATGGGTTCCCCTCCTGCGATCAAGAAGCGGCCACACTATAGCGCCGACATAGCGCCGACCGACCGGAACCGGCGGGTGTCCGGTAACGGTCAGGGAAAGCGCTTCCGCGATGTCGGGTGCCGCTGCCAGCATCCCTGTCACCGCTTCCGGTGTCGGACCCCCGCATTCGGCCGGGCCGGAGGCGTTGTCATCAGCACTTTTGCCATCAGCACTCAGTGATGTCGGGAGATCACCCTTGCCTGCGATACCTCAGTGCCGCCCTTGGCTGGCCGCGACGTTGGCCGCGACCGTGGCCGTGACGGTCTTCGGCGCGGCCGCCGGTGTGGCGAGCGCGGCCGCATCCGCGCCGTCCGCATTTGCTGCTTCCGCCTCCGCGCCCCCATACGGCGGCCTCCACCTGACCGCGGATCAGGTCCGCGCCCTGTCCGCGAAGTACACCGTCGGTGTCAGCGCCACCGGCACCATCGCCCAGCGGGTCGGGATCGCGCAAGCCGCGGCGGCCGGTGTGAGCGCCGACCCGACCAAGTCGGCCGCGCCGAGTGGCAGGGCCGGGGGTCCGGCCGCGAATCAAGCCACGGATCAGGCCTCGGCCTCAGGCCTGTCCTTCACCGCCGACCAGCAGATCGAGACCGCGCGCGGCCTCGGCCTGACCGCGGCGGTCCCGGGCAGCGACGACTGGTTCCACGTCGACACCTCCGGCCAGGTCCAGCGGGTCGGCCGGGACGGCAAGCCGGTGTGGACCACGACCGAGCAGGGCCTGGCCGCCGACTGGGGGCTGAAGGGCACCGTCCCGTACCTGCCCGAGCCGCCGCCGCTGGACATGTTCGCCGGCTACGACCCGATCTCCGGGACCGGCGTCAGCTCCGACCAGACCTTCGCGGTCGGTGACTTCGGCGGCGGATCAGGGCACGACATCGCCGTCGCCTACACCCTCGGCGCGAGCGCGGCGTTCCCGTTCACGGTCCCGGACTCGTCGCTCACCCACTACGCGTCCTTCGTCACCGTCATCGACGGCCGCACCGGAAAGACGTTGTGGCATCAGGCCTATCCCGGTGACGTCAACCGCCTCGCGGCCGGGTCCGGCGCTCTGATCGTCGGCGACGTCACCGGCCCGATGTGGAGTGTCGAGTCGGCGCCGTTGTCCGGCGACAGCCGGACCAGCGTCTCGCTCGTGAAGTTCCACAAGTCCGGCGCCGCGGTGACGGGTACTACGGCTTGGACGTACAACACCCAAGTCCCGTGGGCCGCCCTCGCCACCCTCACCCCGACCGCCGACGGCATCGCGACCGGCTGGACCGACACCCCGATGGGCCTGGGCACGCCGCGTCCCGCCGACGGTCACGTGATCCTGCTGGACGCGGCCACCGGCAAGCTGAAGCTCGACGTCCCGACCCCCGGCTACCCGCGCATCATCCGCGACGATCCCGAGCGGCACCGCCTCGTCGTCGCCGAGGAGAACGACCCGGAGGACGCCGTCAGCTGGCAGCTGACCTCGATCGACCCGCGGTCCGGCGCCCGGCAGGTGTTGGCGACGCGGACCGGCACCTTCGTCACCACGCTGCGGGTCGCCGACTCGGGCCAGGGGAGCGCCAACCATAAGAACCCTGCGTATGTCGCCACCGAGCTGACCCTGGACATGTCCGGCAGCCAGCCGGTTCCGGTGAACTCCTCGGTCCTCTCCTTCGACGCGCACGGCAAGAACTTGTGGACCACGCCGATCCCGGCCGCCTTCGCCGGTGACGCCCCGGTGGTCGGCGGCACGATCCTGCCGGACGCCGACAAGGCGAGCGTCGTGGTCACCACCCAGGACCCGCAGAACCCGACCGAGGCCGCCCCCAACGGCCCCGAGGGCACGCAGGTCCTCTCCTTCGACGCCCGCACGGGCAAGCTCCGCTGGCGCCAGGCTGGCGCGGTCGGCACCGGCCTGGAACCGGCGCAGTGGGGAGACCGGATCCTGTCGGTCGCCGCCGACCAGACCGCTTACGCCTACAAGATTTCCAACGGCGCCCCGGTCGCGGTCCAGCCGCAACTCGGCGACCTCTACGCCGGCGTCCTCGTGCCCGGCGCGACCACCGCGCGGGACGGCGTCAAGAACATCGTCGCGGCCGGGCAGAGCCGAGGTGTGTTCCTGCTCGACGGCCACCCGCAGCCGAACGGCGTGCCGAAGGTGTTGTGGAGCGCGACCGTGCAGGGCGCCGTGCACCACGCCGAACTCGTCGACGACGGCAAGCAGGTGCTGGTCGCCGCGACCGGCGGCTGGGACCTGATCGACGTGGCCACCGGCAAGGTCAAGGCGGCCAAGGACGTCCCCGGCGCCTACACCTGGTCGGTGTCCGCTACCGGCACGGGTAAGAACACTGAGATCATCGACCCGACCCACGCGCTCACCGCCTACGGCCTGAACGGCCGGCGGCTGTGGACGTTCAAGCCGGCCGGCAGCCCGGTGAAGTTCAGCAACGCGACCGTGGACGCCGACGGCCACGTCATCGCCGAGTACGCCACCGCGGCGGGCGACAAGGCACCGAAGTACGGAGTCGTGTCGCTGGACGCTCGCACCGGCAAGACCGTCTGGGACCTTCCAGCCGATCCGTCGGTGCTCAGCACCGGCCTGTTGGACGCCGCATATGCGAGCCCTGACATTCCCGGCGCGGACGGCCATGGCGTCGCCCTGGCCTGGGCCGCCAAGGACCCGAGCAGTCCCATGGGCACCACCCTGGTCGAGGTCCGCGACAGCCGCACCGGCGCCGTGCTCACCTCGCACACCGGCGGCGGGTCGACCACGAACATCGACTTCAGCGCCGACCCGAAGGACGGCCTGGCCTGGTACCACTTCGCGGTCATCAGCCGGCTGCTGCCGGACGGCAAGACCTGGACCGACACCGGCATGTTCTCCGACACCTACTCCGGCGGCTTCGCGACCTCCACCGGCGGCTCGACCGTGCTGCTGGACTCGCCGTTCGGCACCCAGGCCTACGATCCCGCGCTGTTCGACGGGAACAACGACTACCCCGAAGACCTGGCGCAGACCGGACCGCTCGACGACGCTGACCAACTCGTCATCGACGGCTCGCGGGTACTGGGGCTTGAGCAGGACATCCGCGAGTGGGGCATCAACGACGAGTGGATGGGGTCGTTCTACTTCGATCAGGACACGAACATGCACGGCGTCACGGTCTCGACGCTGACCGGGACGCTGGCGCCCGGCGCCGCGTCGAAGTCCGCGCCCAAGCCGCAGCTGAAGGCTGCTGCGCCGACCGCGCCGCCGACGACGCCGGTGCTGGACCCGACCGGCGGCGGCCTCGCTCCCGACTCGATCCTGGTGAATCCGGACCCGAACTCGGACCCGAACACGCCGGGCGCACCGGCGACGCTGGCGGCCACCCCGCCGATCCGCGGCTACGCCCCGGCACAGATCCAGCACAACCTCGCGTTGAAGGGCGACGGCAGCGGCCAGACCGTGGCGATCGTGGACGCCTACCACCACCCGGCGCTCCCGAGCGACCTGAACGTCTTCAGCAAGCAGTTCGGCCTGCCGCCGACCTGTGACAGCGCGGCAGCCGGAACCGACTGCTTCGACTTCTCCGTGCACACCATGCCCGGCACGACCGTCGACGGCGGCGGCTGGGACGGCGAGGCCGCGCTGGACGTCGAGTGGGTGCACGCCGTGGCCCCGCACGCGAAGATCGTGCTGGTCGAGGCGCAGGACCCGACGATGCAGCACCTGAACGAGGCCGTGGACGCCGCGGCGGCGCTGCACCCGGCGGCGGTCTCGATGAGCTGGGGCATGAATCGTGAGTTCTCCGGTGAGTCCTTCTACGACAACCGGTGCCTGTTCACCGACACGGTCTGCGTGGAATCGGCCGGCGACAGCGGCAACCCCGACGGCTACAGCGCCACCTCGCCGAACGTGCTCTCCATCGGCGGCACCACGCTGAAACTGGACGCCGCGGGCAACACGGTGAGCCAGATCGCTTGGCGCGGCACCGGCGGCGGGCTGTCGTTCTTCGAGAAGCGGCCGGCGTACCAGGACGGCGCGAACCCCGACGCACATCGGGGGACGCCGGACGTCTCGGCCGTCGCCGATCCTCAGACCGGCGTCGCCGTCTACTACACGGACGTGACACAAGGCAGTGTCGGCTGGGGCCAGATCGGTGGGACCAGCCTGTCGGCGCCGATCTGGTCGGCGATCCTGGCGAGCGCGGACCAGGCGCGGGCGGCGCTCGGAAAGCCGCACCTGGCCTCGGCCGACGGTTCGGTGTTCCGCGACATCTACGGGCTGGGATCCGCGCTCGTGGACGTCACGTCCGGGAGCAACGGCGCGTGCCCGCCCGCGGAGTGCTCGGCGCGCGCCGGCTACGACACCGTGACCGGTCTGGGGACGCCGGGTCCGGGGGTGGATCAAGCACTGGCGGCGAAGCCGTAGGGCCGTTTTCCCTTATAGCGAAACCGAAGCGGTGTCCCGGGGGTACTTCCCACCGGGGCACCGCCTCTTGTTGGATGACTCGCACGCGCCTACGATGAGCGTCCCAGGAACATGAAGATGCTTCATATATCTGCGTCCCTTTCACCCAGCATCCCTGGAGCGCGCCTTGTCCCTAGAGACTTCGCCCGGCCCCGGCACCACGTCGTCCCCGTCCGATGCCGAGCCCACGGAGCGGGTGCGGGCGCCGTGGATCACCGGGTTCGTGTTCGCCGGGCTGGGCTGGCAGGTGGCGAGCCAGGTGCCGAGCACGTTCACGGTGCCGCAGCAGATCAAGGACATCGACCCGGCCGGGCACGTCGCGGACTTCGCCTGGGTGAACACGATCGGGACGCTGTCGATCCTGTTCCTGGGGCCGCTGTTCGGGATGCTGTCGGACCGGACGGTCTCGCGGTTCGGGCGCCGGCGGCCGTGGATCGTGTTCGGCGGCCTCGCCGCCGCGGTGGCGCTGGTCTTCAGCGGGACGCAGAACTCGGTGTGGGGCGTGGGCCTGGGCTATCTGTTGCAGACGGTGTTCGTGGCGGCGTTGGCGGCCGGCATGGTGACGATCGTCCCGGACCAAGTGCCCTCCGGGCAGCGCGGGATGGTGCTCGGCTGGGGCGGGGTGCCGCAGGCCGCCGCGCTGATCATCGGCGGCGTGCTGGTCTCGCTGTCGAAGGGGTACGTCGGGCAGTACGCGGCGCTGGCCTCGCTGATGGTGTTCGTGGTGCTGTTCGCGTGGCGGGTCGGGGATCCGCCGCTGCCTCGGGAACGACGCGAGCCCTTCAGTTTCCAGGCGTATGTGGCGAACTACCGGATCCAGGTGCGGCAGTTCCCTGATTTCGGGTGGGCGCTCGCGACCCGCTTCCTGATGGTGCTCGGATACGGCCTGGGAACCCTTTACACGCCGTACTTCCTGTCCGACGTCCTCGGTTTCAAGAACACGCCGAGCGACAAGAGCAACGACAGCCACCTGCTGATCGTGGTCGCCGTGAACAGCGTCTCCACGGTCGCGCTGGTGGTGATCGCCGGCTGGCTGTCGGACCGCTGGGGCCGCCGCAAGCCGCTGGTGGCCGCCGGATCGGCGGTGATGGCGGTCGCGGCGGCGATGATCGCGGTGCACCAGACCTGGGGCATGATGCTCCTCGCCGGGGCGGTACTCGGGCTCGGGTACGGGGTCTACCTGAGCGTCGACGGCGCGTTGGTCACCCAGACGCTGCCCTCCGGCACCGACCGCGGCCGGGACATGGGTTTCGCGAACTTGATGACGATCATCCCGTTCGCGCTGGTCCCGCCGATCGCCGCGCTGCTCATCAAGTTCGCCGGCGGGTACGCTGCGCTCTTCTGGGCTTCGGCGATCGCCTCGGTCGCCGGGGCCGTGTGCATCAACAGAATCCGCGGCGTTCGGTAGCGACACCGAGTTTCGGTGGCGACACCGAGTACAGACAGATCGGGTACCAATGACCACACCTTCACGTGTCCTCGTCATCGGCATCGACGGGGTGCGCCTCGACGTGCTCCAGTCCGCGGCGACCCCGCACCTCGACTCGGTCGCGGCCGCGGGCTTCTTCGCGCCGGTCCGCATCGACGACGCGACACCGACCTGGTCCGGACCGTGCTGGGCGACGGTCGCGACCGGCGTCTCCGCCGACAAGCACGGCATCACGCACAATGTGTTCACCGGGCACCGCCTCTCGGAGCACCCGGACTTCCTGACGTTGGCGTCCCTGGCGGGCAAGCGGACGTACCTGTCGGTCGGGAGCTGGGAGCCGTTGGCGACCGCGGCCTGCGGCGGACCGCTGTTCGCGGCGCCGGACCGGGTGACGTTCACCTCCTACGGCCTGGACTGCGATCGCGGGGACGAGGCGGCGACGGTGGACGCGGAGCGCGAACTGCTGGCGGCGGACTACGACGTGGCGTTCGTGTATCTGGGCGACGTGGACGAGACCGGGCACGAACTCGGCGTCGGCGCGGAGTACACGGCGGCGGTGGAGCGGGCGGACGCGCGGGTGGGGCGGCTGTTGGCGACGCTGCGTGCCCGGCCGGCTTATGAGGCCGAGCAGTGGACGGTCATCCTGGTGACCGACCACGGCCACGTCGATGCGGGCGGGCACGGCGGGGACAGCGACGTGGAGCGGACCGCGTGGATCGTCGCCAGCGGGCCGGGGATCGTGGCCGGGGCGGAGATGGGGACGTTGCGGCATGTGGATGTCGCGGCGCATGTGTATGAGGCGGTCGGGCTCGCCGGGGAGATGGATGGGCTCGCCTTGGAAGGAAAGGCTTTTGCGGCAGTCGCTTAGTCGCTTAGCAGTGCCTCATGGAGTCGCCCGCTTCGGGAACGGGATCCGCATCAGGTCCTCGGCGATGTGGATCGGGCCGTCGAACTCCTCGGCCGCCTCGGCCAGGTAGCGGGCCGGGGCCTGGTCGATCGGGTAGCGCTGCGAGAAGTGCGTCAGGACCAGTTCGCGGACACCCGCGTCGGCGGCCAAACGGGCGGCCCGGCGGGCGGTGAGGTGGCCGAACTGGCTGGCCTGCTCGGCTTCGGAGTCCAGGAACGTCGCCTCGATGACGAGCAGGTCGGCGTCGGCCGCCAGCCGTTCGGCGCCGGCGCAGCGGCGGGTGTCCATCACGAAGGCGAAGCTCTGGCCGGGCTTGGCGACGCTGACGTCTTCGAGCTTGACCTCGCCCAGCCTGCCCTCGGCGCGCAGGCGTGAGATGTCCGGGCCTTTGATCCCGGCCGCCGCCAGCTTCTCCGGCAGCATCCGGACGCCGTCGGGCTCGTCGATGCGGTAGCCCTGGCAGGGCATGCCGTGGTCGAGCGGGGCGACGGTCAGGGTCAGGCCGTTGCCGAGTTCGTAAGTGCGCTCGCCCGTGGCCGGCCGCGTCGCGATCTTCGCGCGGGCGTGGTGCGGGGTGGCGAAGCGGAGGCGCTCGAAGTAGTCCTCGTGCTCGCCGGGGAAGTGGCAGACCACTTCGTGCGGGACGTCGTCCAGGGACATGCGCTGCAGGATGCCGGGCAGGCCCAGGGCGTGGTCGCCGTGGAAGTGGGTGACGCACAGCCGGGTGATGTCGCTGACCGCCAGGCCGGCGAACTGCATCTGGCGCTGCGCCCCCTCGCCGGGGTCGAACAGGAAGCCCTGGTCGTCGAAGCGCAGGAAGTACGCGTTGTGGTTGCGGTAGCGCGTCGGGACTTGCGAGGCGGTGCCCAGGATGACGAGTTCACGCATCATCGGCGCGCCTCCCGTTCCACCCCGGCGCGGACGCGGTCCCAGCCCCAGCCGTCCGCGAGCAGGTGGCTGACCAGGCCCGCGTCGAGGAGCGCCAGGACGGTGTAGGCGCGGAACTCGGAGTCGGGGTCTTCGGTGAAGAGCATCGTCAGGTGAGTCTTCCAGAACTGATACACGCCCAGGCGGTAGCGCGCGCCGGGGGCCGCGGTCTCGGCGGCGAGGAGGAGGTCCAGGTGCGCCTGGAGGTAGTCGAGATAGGCGTGCACGAAGGCGACGCGGCGTTCGGTGTGGGTGGCGGCGGCGACTGCCGTGCTGGGCGCGGTGGCGGTGGCGGTGGTGGTCGCGGGCGCGAGTGTCGCTTGACCTAGTGGTTCCGGGCCGAGGGGTGCCGGGCCGGAGATCATCGCGAGTTGGAGTTCCTTCTCCTTGTCGTCGAGCAGAGCCGCGACCAGACCGCTCTTGTCCCGGAAGCGCCGATACACCGTGCCCTTGCCGACACCCGCCTCCTGCGCCACCGCGTCGGTAGTCAGCGCCTCAACACCGCCGTGCGTATAGAGCCGCCACGCCGCCTGCAACACCAGGGCCCTGTTCCGCGCGGCATCGGCGCGCTCCCGGGGCGGGGCGTCGAGGAGCGGCAGGGCGGGCGGCGGCGACTCAGGCATGAACCCATTCTAGACAACCGGACCCCGGTCCGCATACTCTTGAATCAGTCAACCGGACCCCAGTCCGGATAGCCTGAAACGGGAGGCACCACCATGACCACCCTCATCACCCGCGACGAACTGAAGGCCGCAATAGACAACGGCTCAGCCACCATCCTCGACGCCCTCGCCGGCGAGTACTGGGAGAAGCAGCACCTGCCGGGCGCGATCCCGATGCACGCCGACCACGTGGAGCAGGTGCACGGCGAGGCACTGCCGGACCGCGCCGCGCTGATCGTCACCTACTGCTCCAACGCGGCCTGCTCGAACAGCCAGGCAGTGGCGACCAAGCTGGAGCGGCTGGGGTACACGAACGTGCGCAAGTACCGGGACGGGATCGAGGACTGGGCGGCGGCGGGGCTGCCGCTGGAGACGGGGACGCTCGGCGAGTAGGAGCGACTAAGACAGGGGGCTGATACAAGGAGCGGGGCTGAGCGCCGCACGCGGATAGCTGCCGTGAGCGGGAACCCGCTGTGCTGGCGCTCGCCGAGGTGATCGGGGTTGCGGTGCTGAACTCGGCTGGGCGGAGGCTGGCTGGGCTGTTCGGGGTTCGGGTTGCTTTGGGGGCTGGAGTTTGTGGGCCGGGTTGCGGTTGGGGTGTGGGTTGAAAGGCGATTTTTACGGCCTTCGGTCATAGTTGTGCCGGTTTGGGGTTCGAGTCGGCGGGTTTGTAACTCGGCTGCCGGTTTCCGCGTTCACAACCCCGCCCCACCTCAGGCCTCTTCAACTCCAGCAAGTCAGAGCAAGGGCACAGGCCAGATCAAGAGCAAGATCAACAGCAAGAGCCACAAGCTAAGGTCAAGGTCAAGGGCTGTGGTGAAGGGCCGGGCCTCCGGCGGGCCTCGGCAACCTCAGGGAAACTAGCGCGGTTCCCTAGGGTGGCTGATCTAGTCTCAGCGGCTGCGGTTTGTGGGGTGGTGCGGTCCGTTCCCCTCGGTCGCGTCGTCAGCCCGGGGGGTACAGCACCGGTGTCCGGGGGTAAAGTCCGCGCACTTGCGGTTGGGTGCCTGAGCTGTGGTTTTGATAGCGCGAACTTGACCCCCGGCCACCGGCACTGTAGGCGAAGCCCTGCCGACGCGACCGAGGGGAACGACCCTGTTGGTTTATTCATCAGTGGGCTGATCTTCTAGGGTGTGGTGGTCGGCGGTGGCGCCGGGGTGTCGTTTGGGAGGGATGAGTGCCGTGTCGATGCAGCCTTCACCGTGGCCGGAGCCGGA
>NZ_JAAFYZ010000110.1 GCF_018274385.1 Catenulispora pinistramenti
GGGTTCGGGCGGGGAGAGCGGGACCGCCGAGTGGGGCGTGACCAGCAGCGGGGCCGGGTGGCCGCGGTTGACCATCCGCAGGCCCGGGCCGGTGAGGTCGAGTTCGACGAGGAGAGCGGTGGCGAAGTCCTCGTGGCGTTCGGCGGCACTGTGGGATTCAGTGGCGCTGTGGGATTCAGTGGCGCCGAGGCGGGCCCGGTGGGCGATCGTCGCGTCGAGGCGCTGGGCGAGCGCGATGAGGTCGAGTTCGGCGGCGTAGGTGTGGAAGGCGTGCACGACGGCCGCCGCGGTGGCCGCCGCCTGCGGTCCGGAGCCGCGGGCGTCGCCGATCAGCACCCTGACGGTGTCGCGGGTGCGGACCTGCGCGTGGAAGTCGCCGCTGAGTCCGGCGGCCGAGTCGCCCGGGCGTCGGTGGACGGCGGCTCGGAACGGGCTGGCGGACCCGGCTTCGGCCCGGACATGGGCGTAGGCGTCGGCCTGGTCATGGACATCGGCCTGGGTATGAACACCGGCCTGGGCCTGGGCGGGGCGGCGGGGGCACGGGATGAGCGCGGCCATCGTGCCCTCACCCCTGGCCGTGGTCGACGAGCCGGGCCAGCGCTCGGTCCAGGTCCAGGTGCCGGGGTTCGGAGCCGGCCGGGACGATCGCGTAGGCGTGGCACAGGAACATCCGGACCGCCGCCTGCGGCGTGATCACCAAGGCGGTCGAGGCGCCGCTGCGCAGCTCGATCATCAGATCGCTGGGGCCGAACGGCCAGACGTGGACATCGCCCTCGCCGGTCGGGGTGTGCAGGCCGTCGGTGAGCAGGTCGCGGGCGAAGACCCACTCGATGGCGTCGGTCACCGCGCCGGTGCCGTCGGCCGCGCCTTCTTCCCCATCGGCGCCGCCGTCGGGATCGCCGTCGGGATCGCCGTCGGGATCGACGTCGAGGAACGCCAGCCGGACCGCGAACGGATCGTCGGAGCGGTAGCGCAGGACCGCGGGCACTCCCGCCATCCGCGTGTCGGAGGTCACGACGTGGGTCTTGAGCGGCTGTTCGTGGGTGGCGAGCATCGCGGTACTCCTTGCTGTCGACGGACCCGGCGGGTGGTGCCGTCGGGCCGCTGTAGTGGCGTTATCACAACAAGGACTTGTGAAGGGCGCCTGACCTTACGCGGTTTTCGCCCGAATTCTTTGTGATCTACGCCACACCGGGGACGAAACGGATCTTCGGTACCATCGGTACGCACAGCGACGACTTGGGGTGCGACCGTGACTGAAGCCGCTATAAGCGACCAATCGCCTGCCGACGACGCGAAGCCGGGGCCGGCACCGGAGCTGGCGCCGGATCCGTCCTCGGAACCGGCGTTGGAGACATCGGAGCCGGCATCGGAGCCGAGGCCCGGCACCGACCTGGCCGCGTACACGCGCGTCTACGAGGAGCACAACAGCCGCCTCGTCGGCTACGCCGTGACCCTCACCGGCAACCCCTCGACCGCCGAGGACCTGGTCGCCGAGGCCCACTTCCGGGTCTGGCGCCGCATCGCGGCCGGCCACGAGGTCCAGAACATCCCGGCCTACCTGGCCACCACGGTCCGCAACCTGGCGAACACCCTGCACCGCGCCACCACCGAGATCCCGGTCCCTGCCGAGACGGCCGAAGCCGAGTTCGGCCGCCCCGCCGCGACCGCGGCCCCGGACGACCTCTCGCAGCAGGTGGCGCACGTGGACTTCGTCACCCGCCTCCTGAAGGACCTCCCCGAACGCTGGGTCCACGCCCTGTGGCTCTCGGAGGTCGAGGACCTGCCGCTGGAGACGGTCGGCCGACGCATCGGGGCGAACAGCAACGCCACAGCAGTCCTGCTGAACCGCGCCCGCGAGGGCCTACGCCAGGCCTTCCTGCGCGGCTACCCGGGAGCACCGGCGGCCGAGGCGTGCGCGAAGCACTGGCAGAAGATGCCCTCACTGGTCCGCGGCGGCCTGTCGGCCCGCCAGACGGACTCCCTGCGCGGGCACGCGGAGCAGTGCGACGACTGCCGCGCCCGCCTGGCCGCACTCCAGCAGGTCAACCTGCGGCTGCCCGCCCTGCTCGGCCCGGCACTGCTGCTGCTCACGCTGGGCGGCGGCTCGCTGCGCCTGTTCGCCGCGGGAGCTGTCGGCGGCGCGAAGGCGGCCGGCGCCGCGGGCGGCGCGAAGACCGCCGGCGTGGTCGGCGGCGCGAAGGCTGCCGGAGCCACTGCCGGCGCGACGGCTGCGGGAGCCAACGGCGCTGGAGCCGCGGCCGGCGCTGCCGGAAGCGCGAAGGCAGCCGGAGCGACCGGTGGCGCGAAAGCCGCCGGGGTGGTCGGCGGCGCGCGTCATCTGCGGCACGTCGGCGGCAAGCTGCGGCATGGTGTGTCGAGCGGTGGCGGCAAGACGGCCGTGGTCTCCGCGGGGGTGCTGGGGTCGACGGCCATAGCGGTCGCGGCCGTGGCGTTGACCGGCGGTGCCGCACACCCGAGTGCCACACCCGCTCAGCAGCCTGCGACGCAGCCGGCCAAGTCCGCGCCCGCCGCCAAGACGACGCCCTCGGTCCCCAAGCCATCGACTCCCAAGCCATCGACTCCCAAGCCATCGACTCCCAAGCCCTCAACCCCCACGCCCGCGGCTCCCAAGCATGCGGCGCCGCCTGCCACATCCGCGCCGCAGCCGCAGCCCGCAGCTGTGCCGGTCCAGTACACCCCGCGCCATGCCGCGCCCGCCGCGACGCCGCACGTCGCACCGATCCAGACCACGCCGACCCAGACCGCGCCGGCCCAGGCCACGCCAATTCAGACCACGGCCCCGCCGCCCGCCGCTATCCCGCCGCCGACGCAGCCGGCCACCACCGCGCCGACGATCCCGCCGGTCAGCACTCCCCCGCCGAGTCAGCCGGTCGCCACCCCGTCGAGCCCGCCGGTTCAGCAGGCCGCCGCGCCGCCGCCGGTGCAGGCCCCTGTCACGCCGCCGACGACTCCGGTGGCGACGCAGCCTCCTGTGACTCCTCCCCCGACCCCGCCGGCCACACCGACGCCGCCGCCCTCCTCGACGCCGCCGAGCAAGCCGGATCACGACATCGACGTGACCATCGTCGTGAGCCCGCCGCTCAACGTGACGATCACGGTGCACCTCCCGCACCCCACGCAGGATCAGGACGACGCGCAGAGCCACGGCGCGGCGGCCTCCGGCTCCCCCTCGCGCTAACCGTTCGATTTCCGCAAAGTCACCCGGATGACCGCGACCGACAGGACACGCCGGACTCCCCGATGAGTTGCTGGGTTGGGGGTCCGCTCGACCGAAGGAGGTCCTGAGGCGATGTCCAAGTCAGGGAAGAAGACCGAAGGGAACGCCGAGCACGTCGCCAAGTCCGACGTGCGGCACCGTTACAAGGTGACGGAGTTCGCCGACTTCACCCGGCGCGAGATGAAGCCCGACGGCACGGAGAAGATGATGCCGCGGGTCGCCGTCCTCACTCCGATGAACGGTGCCGGTAAACAGGTGCGGGCCTACGTCCCGGGCAACCTGGACGCCCCGCTGGAGGTGGGCTCGGTCGTGATGTGCCGGCCGCACGACAAGCCGAACAAGGGCGACGGCCCGCCGGTGAAGTTCCGGATCACCAACGTCGTCGAGGCCGGAACCGGTGGTGACGGCACGCTGACCGCCGCGCAGAACCAGCTCGCGAGCCGGACGGCGACCGGCGCGATCGCGATGGAGCCGAGCGAGTCCGCCCGCCGGTGAGGTCCGCCCGCCGGTGATTCGGTAGCTGATGGCTGGTGGCTGGTAGCTGGTAGCTGGTAGCTGGTAGCTGGTAGCTGGTAGCTGGTAGCCGATAGCCGATAAATCAGCATGCTGATGCCGATGGCAACAGGCGGCAGGCCGGTCCGGGGCGTCCCGCACGAATGGGGCGCCCCGGATCGCGTACCCCCATTTCGCAGCCCACTGCTTCAGTCGCCGACCACCGCGAGGCGGCGCAGCACCAGGAACCCGCCGAAGCCGGGCACCAACGCGGCGAACTTGGTGACGGCGACCGCGCGGTCGTTGCGCCACGCGGTGACGACGATGACCAAGTAGGCGCAGCCGTGCGCGGGGCCGATCAGGGAACTGATGGGTGCGAGCCGGAGGGTCGCCAGGTTGGCCAGCAAGACGAAAAGCGTGACGAGTTCGACGCAGGCGGCGACGCGGAAGAAGCGGGTGGGCACGGTCACGCTCCCGTGGTGGAGCCGGGACGGATGATCATCAGGACCGTGACAACGGCCCAGAGGAGATTGAACACGCCGGTATCCATGGCCAAGCGAGTGCTGGAAATGATGCGGGTGGTTCCGGCGGGCTCAGCCAGATCCGTGAGCGCGGCCTGCTGTCCCGGCAGGATCCGCAGCATGAGAACGGCCGCGGCCACAGCGGTCAGGGCGATGGCGGTGATCAGCCACGCACTGCCCAGGACGCCAAGGTTGCTCGCGGTGGCGAAGCCGAACACGGGTACCGCCATGCCGATCGCGGCGTAGACGCGGCAGACGCGGTGCAGCAGGTGGAGCTGGTTGGACGCGGAGGTATCGCCCGCGCCCGACGCGTCATGCGCCTGTCGCAGAACCCTGGGAAACATGCTCGCGGCGACGGCCACCGGGCCGACCGCGATGATGGCTGCCAGAACGTGCAGCGACAGCAAGAATTTGGTCACTTCGCGACGCTATCCGGCCGGCGCCGCCTACCCCAGTGGCGATTGTGACAGGTTCCAACGGAAAATTGCCATCACCGCCACATAGGGTGTGAGCTGCTAACACTTCGCCATCGATCTCTACCGAACGCTGTGCCCATAGCCGCGTAGAGGTATGTTCTCGCCATGCACACCGTAGCCATCCTCGCCCTGGACGGGGTGATCCCCTTCGACCTGTCGACCCCGATCGAGGTCTTCACCCGCTTCCGGCTGCCCGACGGACGGCCCGGCTACCAGGTCCGGGTCTGTGCCGAGCACGAAGAGGTCGACACCGGGACCTTCACCCTGCGGGTCCGCTGGGGGCTCGAGGCATTGCAGGACGCTGACACGATCGTCGTCCCCGGCATCGCCGAACTCCGTGCCCCGCTGCCGGACGCGGTCGCCGACGCGCTCCGCGCCGCCGCGGCGAACGGCACCCGCATCGCGTCGATCTGCACCGGCACCTTCCCCCTGGCCGCGACCGGCCTGCTCGACGGCCTGCGCGCCACCACGCACTGGCTCGCCGCCGACCAGCTGGCCGCCGCGTATCCCGCGATCGAGGTGGACCCGAACGTCCTGTACGTCGACAACGGCCAGTTCCTCACCTCCGCCGGCGCCGCCGCCGGACTCGACCTGTGCCTGCACCTGATCCGCAAGGACTACGGCTCCGCGGTCGCCGCCCACGCCGCCCGGCTGTCGGTGATGCCGCTGGAGCGCGAGGGCGGACAAGCGCAGTTCATCGTGCACGACCACGTCCCGGCCCCGGCCCCGCAAGGCGCCACGCTGGACCCGCTCCTCACCTGGCTCCGGGACAACCTCGGCCGTGACCTCACGCTGCCCGACATCGCCGCCGAGGCGGGCCTGAGCACCCGCACGTTGATCCGCCGCTTCCGCGAGCAGACCGGCACCACGCCCTTGCAGTGGCTCCATCGCGCCCGCGTCCGCCGCGCGCAACACCTGCTGGAGACGACGCAGCACTCGGTCGAGCGGATCGCGGGGCAGGTGGGGTTCGGGTCGGCGACGGCGTTCCGGGATCGGTTCAAGCGAACCGCGGGCGTCAGCCCTCAGACCTACCGGCGGTCGTTCGGCTCGGCTGGCGCGCCCCACCGATAGGCGACCTCGCCCGGCGCGCCCCACCGATAGGCGACCTCGCGCGCCGCGCCCGACCAATGAGCGACCACGCCCAGGCGCGCCCAACCGCTGAGCGAGCAATGAAAAACCAAAGAGCAACCGACAAGCACTGATTTTCGAACACCGCCTCACTCTCACCCCCACCAGCCACCTCCGAAGCGCGAGCAACCCTTCTGGCCCCCTCCAACTGGCGCCCCACCCCGACCGCACTTCTAGTGGGAAACCAGTAGGCCGCCGAATCCGGGGGCCGCGAGAGGAGTGAGCGCATCATGCAGCACCCGCGTCCGGCCCAGGCCGCCGGCATCGCCCTCGCCGCGGCTGTGCTGGCCGCAACCGCCGCCGGCTGCGGCAGCGCGAAGAGCGCCAGCAAGTCCGGCTCGTCCGGCGGCACCGCGGGGGGCTCGAATTCGAGCACCCGCATCGGCATCCTGCTGCCGGAGTCCAAGACCACCCGGTACGAGGCGTTCGACAAGCCGTACCTGGAGGCCGAGCTGAACGCCAAGATGCCGGGCGTGCAGATCGACTACTACAACGCCGGGCAGGACGCCACGGTGCAGCAGACCCAGGTCGACACCGCGCTCACCAAGGGCGACAAGGTGCTGATCCTGGACGCGGTGGACTCCAAGTCGATCCAGGCCTCGGTACAGAAGGCGCACGACGCCGGCGTGAAGGTCGTCGCCTACGACCGGCTCGCTCAGGGGCCGGTGGACGCCTACGTCTCCTTCGACAACATGAAGGTCGGCCAGCTGCAGGGCACCGCCCTGCTGAACGCGCTGGGCTCGGACGCCGCGAGCAAGCAGATCGTGATGATCAACGGCTCCCCCACCGACCCGAACGCCGCGCAGTTCAAGGCCGGCGCGCAGTCGGTCCTCAACGGCAAGGTGAAGATCGGCAAGGAGTACGACACCCCGAACTGGGACCCGAACACCGCCAACCAGGAGATGGCCGGCGCCATCACCGCGCTCGGGGCCGCCAACATCAACGGCGTCTACTCCGCCAACGACGGCATGGCCGCCGGTATCGCCACCGCGCTGAGCGCGAGCGGCCTGCACGTGCCGCTCACCGGCCAGGACGCGCAGCTCGACGCCATGCAGCGGATCGAGGCCGGCACCCAGACCATGACCATCTACAAGCCCTACAAGCCCGAGGCCGACGCCGCCGCCGACGTGGCCGTGGAGCTCGCGCAGGGCAAGACCCCCGGCACCGACCTGCTGCCGGACAAGCAGACCTCCGGCTCCGGGCAGTCGGTGCCGTCCAAGCTGATCACGCCGACCGTGGTCGACAAGAGCAACGTCTGCAGCACCGTCGTCAAGGACGGCCTGTACACCGCCGCGCAGATCGGCATCACCTGCTGATCCCTCCCGGCCCCGGCGCCAGGAGCGAGAAGCAGACCGATCGACAACCCCGAACCACGCGGAGGTCCCGCCCCATGCCCGACACCACTTCGCAACCCGTGCTGGAACTGCGCGGCGTCTCCAAACGGTTCGGGGCCGTGCAGGCCCTCACCGACGTCGACCTGGCGGTACACTCCGGTGAGGTCCTCGCCCTGGTCGGCGACAACGGCGCCGGCAAGTCCACCCTGGTGAAGACCATCTCCGGGGTGAACCAGCCGGACGACGGACAGATCGTCTGGGAGAACAACACCGTCTCCGTCAAAGGCCCCAGCGACGCCCAGAAGCTCGGCATCGCGACCGTGTACCAGGACCTGGCGCTGGCCGACAACCTGGACGTGGTCGGGAACCTGTTCCTGGGCAACGAGATCACCAAGGCCGGGATCCTGGACGAGATCTCCATGGAGGGCCGCTCGCGCGAACTCCTGCAGACCCTGTCGATCCGGATCCCCAGCGTCCGGATCCCGGTCGCCTCGCTGTCCGGTGGTCAGCGCCAGACGGTGGCCATCGCCCGCTCGCTGATCGGCGAGCCCAAGGTGGTGCTGCTGGACGAACCCACCGCCGCGCTCGGCGTGGAGCAGACCGCGCAGGTGCTGGACCTGGTCGAGCGGCTGCGCGACCGGAACCTCGGGGTGATCCTGATCAGCCACAACATGGAGGACGTGATGGCCGTCGCCGACACCATCGCGGTCCTGCGGCTGGGCCGGAACAACGGGTTCTTCGACGCGCACCGGACCAGCCAGGAGGAGATCATCTCGGCGATCACCGGCGCCACTGACAACGCCGTCACCAGGCGGGCGGCCCGGCACTCGGAGGGACAGCAATGAGCCAGGGTCCGAACAGCGGCGGCACCGGCGGTTCCGGTCCCGGGTCCGGCGGCGGCTCGGGATCCGGTGGCGGTTCCGGGTCCGGCAGCGGTTCCGGGTCCGGCGGCTCCGGTTTCGGTAGCGGCTCCGGGAGCGGCGACGGCGAGAACCGCGAGTTTCCGCCGCGGATACCGTCCGGCTCCGGCGACTACAGCGGCGAGGAGCGGCCGGCACCGGCCGGCGGCGGTTCGGTCAGCGACAAGGTCGAGGAGCTGCTGGCCGCCGGCGCCACCCCGGCCGAGGCCACGGCCCAGGCCGCGAAGGCCACCGGCGAGTCCAAGGACGTGGTCCGGGAGATCGTGCAGACCATGGTCCCGGCCGCCGGCTCGGCCGCCGACCCGCGGCTGTTGCAGCGCGAGGGCGGCGTGGCCGGGTACTGGGCCGAGTTCATGCGCCGGGTCAAGGGCGGTGAGCTGGGCTCGCTGCCGGTGATCGCGGCCTTGGCGATCATCTGGTTCGTGTTCTGGCGCCTGAACAGCAGTTTCATGAAGCCGGAGAACCTCTCCAACCTCTCGCAGCAGATCGTCGGCACCGGCATGATCGCCCTGGGCATCGTGTTCGTGCTGCTGCTCGGCGAGATCGACCTGTCGGTGGGCTCGGTCTCCGGCCTGGCCGCGGCGGTGTTCGCGGTCGAGTCGGTGAACAACGGCATGAACCAGTACCTGGCGCTGATCCTGGCCCTGGTCACCGGCGTCGGCACCGGGTTCATCCACGGCTTCTTCTTCGCCCGGATCGGCGTGCCGGCGTTCGTCGTCACCCTGGCCGGCAACCTGGCGTGGAACGGCCTGATGCTGAACGTGCTGGGTTCGACGGGTACCGTCAACCTGCCCACCAACGGCATCGTGTCCAGGCTCTACACCACCATCTACGGCCAGCAGGCCGCCGCCTACGGCGCGGCCGCCGTCGGAGTCGTGCTCTACGCGCTGGTGGCGTTGTACGGCCGCATGCGGCGGACGAAGGCCGGGGTGCCGGCGCAGCCCATAGGCGAGATCGCGGCGCGCGTGATCCTGCTGGCGATCGCCGCCTTCCTCGTGGCGTACATCTTCAACCAGTACAAGGGCCTGCCGCTGGCGCCGCTGATCTTCCTGATCTTCATCGTGATCGGCGACTTCATCCTGCGGCGCACCATCTACGGCCGCCGCATCTTCGCGGTCGGCGGCAGCATCGAGGCCGCGCGCCGGGCCGGTATCAGCGTGCCGTTCATCCGGATCACGGTGTTCATGATCTGTGGCCTGATGTCGGCGATCGGCGGCATGTTCCTGGCCGGCCAGATCCAGTCCGCCTCGCAGACCTCCGGCAGCGGCAACCTGCTGATGAACGCGATCGCGGCCGCGGTCATCGGCGGCACCAGCCTGTTCGGCGGACGCGGCAAGACCTGGTCGGCGCTGCTCGGTGCGCTGGTCATCGGCTCGATCCAGTCCGGGATGAACATCCAGGGCCTCTCGAACAGCATCCAGTACATGGTCACCGGCGCGGTGCTGCTGGCCGCGGTGGTCATCGACTCGGTGGCGCGGCGGACGCAGAAGGCCAGCGGTCGGGTTTAGGGCCGGGCTCGCTGGTCGGGCAGGTTGGTCGGCCGGAGTGGCCGAGGTGGTCAGCTGATCGAGGTGGCTGGTCGGGCCGGCCGCTAGGACTGATCGTCCGGGCCAGCCGCCCGGCCGGCCGGCCGCTCAGCGCACTGCGGGTCCGAGATCCGCGAGCGCCGACGGCCGGCCACCGCGCCCGCTAAGCGGATCCCGCGGCCTCCGCCAGCGCGGTTCGCGTCCCGCAATCGATCTCGTAAGCCAGGATCAGCTCGGCGATCGCTCGCGGGTTCGACAACGAGCGCCCTGTCTGCTTCTCCAACCGCCGCAGGCGGTTCCGCACTGTATTCGGGTGTACGTACATCCGGCGCGCCGCCTCCCCCGCGGACCCGTCCGCGTCCAGCCAGGCGCCGAAGGTGTCCAGCAGCAGCGTCCGGTCCTGGGCCGGCAGCCCGTCGAGGCCGGCCAGGATCCCGCGTGCCACTCGCGGCATGATGTCCGGCGCGCTGCCGGCCACCGCTGAGAGCGGGTCGTTGCCGAACACCACCACGCGCCGACGTTCAGCCGCTCCGTGCAGGGCGATCCGGGCCAGCCGCAGGCCCAGCGAGGTGGAGCGCAGGTCGTCGTACGGCGGCGAGACGCCGACCCGCGAGACGCCGCCCGCGTAGAGCGCGGTGACCAGGCGATCCAGTTGCGCGCCGGGTCCGGGCAGCGCCGCGACGCCGATCTCGACGTCGTGCATCAGCCGCCAGGCCGAGTCGATGCCGAGCACGCCGAGTCCCTGCTCGATCTGCGGCAGCGCGTGCCGTCCCACCTCGGGCACGCGCGCGGCGATGACCACGAACGGACCGCTGGCCGGCAGCCGCAGCAGCTCGGCGGCCTCCCACACGTTCGTGTCCGCCAGCCGCCCTTCCAGCAGCGCCTGCACCACCGCCGAGCGCCGCTGTTCCTCGCTGCGGATCTGGCGGCCCAGCTCGTCGCGGTAGCCGGTGGACATCTCGCGGGTGAAGGCGTCCAGGGACGCTATCAAGATGGTCGCGGCGTCCAGGCAGGCATCAGCCGACATGCCCATATCGCGCGCGGTCTCGACGATCGCGGACCACACCACGCGGAACGCCACGCGGTAGCCGTCCATGAACACGGTCAGCGGGATGCCGTCGGCGGCCCCTATCCGGCCGGTGGGGCCGGCCGCGCGCAGGTCGGCCTTCTGGCTGCGGGCCATCGGGTCGAAGGCCGAGACCACGTGGTCGTGCACTGACTCGCGCAGCATCTGGCGCGAGACCATGCCGGCGTAGACGGGGAACTGCTCGAAGACACGTGTCATCACGGTGTCGGTGATGTCGTCGGCGCGGGCCAGCATCAGGCCGGCGAGCGTCGTCAGCTCCGCCATCCTCTGGTCGCCGTTCGCCGGCCGCGAGCTCCCGCTCTCCACACGGCGCACCCTAGTGCGGCGGCGGTCTGCTGACCGGACGAATCGCCGATTGATCACTCTTAGGTGGGGAGTTCTGTCACCCGTGCGGCGTGGCGGCGGGATCAGCGACGTCCCGCCAAGGAAAGGGCCAGCTCAGCAACTCCTCGCGCCGCAGCGCGCCGACCTCGCTCACGCCCCTGGTCCCGCAGACCGCGATACGGAGCGGCGACCGCCGCTTCCAGCAGCGGCGTCAACGCCCCGGATTCCATCGACGCGCGCACCGCCGGACGCATCGCCTCCAGGCTGCCGGTCCGGGCCAGTTCAAGGTTCCACACGGCTTCGGGCCCTGATATCCGGGCCAGGTGCGCGTAGAGGAACAGGCGGGCCTCCGGCGACAGGTCCGGCTCCAGATCCCGGATCAGCGCATACACCACGTGCGCTTCCTGCGCGGTGGCCGCAGCGATCTCCTCGATATCGAGGGCCACCGCGACTTCGGGCGCGAGCGCTGCGCGGACCCGCTGCCGAACCTGGGGAACACGGAGCCTGCGATACGCGACGAGTCGCAACGCCGCCGAGGCGCACTCGTTCATGCAGACAGCCGCGGCGATCCCCGGCTCGTGGTCGGCGAATGCCAGGAGGCTGCGAAGCGTGGCGTCCGGCGCGAGCGGATTCGCGGTCAGTTGCAGCCGCACGCGCGCGCTGGCTTCTGGCCGCAGCGCGTGGTCTACGAACGGCCGGGACAGCGGGGCGTGGCCGGCGATCCGCAACAGCGCGCGGGCGCAGCGGACGGCTTCGGGATCGCCGATGATCCGGCCGGTGGCCGGCGAGGGCGCGGCGTCGGCCGCGATCCGGGCCAAGGTCTCGGGCGGGGCCAGTGCGAGCAGGATGTTCGACCCGCGCCACAGATGGTCGTCCAGGCCGCTGAGCACTGCGGGCATCAGCCGCCGGCCTGCGGGGTCGGCCGGTTCCTGACGCTGACGCAGCAGGCTGTGCAGACTGCCGGACCACGAATCGGCCGCGACGACGGCCTGGGCCCAGGGCCGTGGTTTGCCGCCGGCGTCTTCCCGGATCCGGCGGACCAGTTCCGGCCCGGTGCGGCCGCCTCCCGCATCCAGCAGCACCGTCAACGCGATCACCGCCGGACGTACCCGGTAATAGAGATCGTCGGCGCTGATGGTGCCGACCCGGATGCCGATCAGGACCGTATCGCGCGGTTCGAGGCAGGATCGCCGTTGAAGGTCCGTCAGGCTTTGGAAGCTCAAGAACGGGAGCCCCGCCACATCCTCCTGAAGCAGGGCCTGGAGTTCCGCTTCCAGTTCCTCGATGCTGAAAGCCACAAGACTATGGGAACACACAACACGCAACCAACGCGGATATCGTCTCAGGCCTCTTCCAAGCCCAGGTCACTGGCTATCGTGGAGACATGTCCGAGTTCGGGATCGAGATGCGCCGCCGGCGCATGCGCCGCGAGCTGTCGCTCGCCGCGCTGGCCGACCGCGTGCACTACGACAAGGGCTATCTGAGCAAGATCGAGACCGGTCGGCTGCCGGCCAACCGACGCCTGGCCAGCCTGGTGGACGTCGAGCTGGAGGCCGAGGGGGAACTGGTCGCGCTGGTGCCGCAGGAGTCCCGGCGCCGCAGCAGTCCCGAGACGCCGACCGCCGATGACGCGGAAGGCGGCGAGCCGGATTGGGGGCGCGAGCTGGCCGCGTTCGGCGAGGCGCTGTCCGTCCCGTTGACGATGCGACCGACCGCGGGCTGGGGCGAAGCCGACGATCTGCGGCTGCTGACACACTACTGGGAGGAGTTCGACCGGCATCGGCGGCTCAGCCAGCAACTGCCCCCGGAACTGGTGCTGCGGCGGCTGATCGTCGATTTCAATACCCTGATGGAACTGGTGCAGACCTCGCGATCGACGACGTCCCGGCTGCGATTGCTGGCGGCCCGCTACGCGGAGTTCATCGGTTGGATGTGCCAGGAAGCCGGGCGCCTGGACCTCGCGCTGGCCTGGACCCGGCGCACCGCGAACCTCGCGACCCGGGCCGAGGCCGCCGACCTTGCCGCGTACACGCTGGTCCGGGAAGCGGAACTCGCGTTATACGAAGGGGACCCGGCGACGGCCATGGAGTTGGCCGCACAGGTGCTGGAGGATCCGCGGGCTCAGGCGCGCAGCCGCGGGTTGGCCGCACACCGGCAGGCACAGGCGTTCGCGGTGCGGGGCGATCACGCGGCATGCCTGAACTCGCTGGACCATGCCCGCGATCTTCTCCACCCCGAGCGCATCGCGCAGGGGGCCCAGTCGGCGGGTGAGCCCGTGGTCGGCTCGGCGACGGTCGGCGGGCTGGACAACGCCATAGCCGGCTGGTGCCACTACGACCTGGGCCGTCCGCGCCGGGCCAGCGAGTTCCTGGCCGACGCGCTGGAGCGCACGCCCGCCGAGGCGCATCGTTCGCGGGCGCTGTTCGGTGCCCGGCTCGCCCTGGCCTACGAGGCATCCGGGGAGCTGGAGGAGATGCGGGCGGTGACGCTCCAGGTGCTGCGGGACGCCGGCCTGGTCCACTCCGCGGGCGCCGACGCCGAACTGCGCGGACTGTCCCGCGCGCTGATGCGCCACCACAACATCAAAGCTCTGCGAGAGCTGCGCAGCAGCCTCGACGAAGCCCTCGTCGGCGTCCGATGACCGCCGCGGGGACGCCGGAGAACCAAGCCGACTGGCGACGTCTGGACAGCGTCGTGGTGCTGGCCACGCCCTGGTTCGACGTGCGGCAGGACGCGGTGATCCGGCCCGACGGCGCCGCCGACGTCTACCACCACGTCGCCACCCCCGGCTCGGTGACCATCCTCCCGGTCGCCGCCGACGGCCGGGTTCTGCTGACCCGGCAATGGATCTACACCCACGGCGGCGTCCAGTGGCGGCTCCCGGCCGGCACCATCGAGCCCTTCGACGAACTCCCGGTCGCCGCGGCCCGGCGCGAGCTCGCCGAGGAGACCGGCCTGCGCGCCACCGGCTGGACCGCGATCGGCAAGGTCAACGGTGCGGACAGCCTGACCAACCACGTGGACCACGTGTTCGTCGCGCAGGAGCTGACGCAGGGCCAGGCCGCTCCGGAAGGCGGCGAGGCCGATATGGAGTTGTGCTGGCTGTCGTTCCAAGAGGCGCTGGAACTGGTGTGGTCCGGGCAGATCCGGCACGCGGGCAGTGCCTACGCGCTGCTGGCGTTCGGGATGCGCGAGAGCGGTATCCGGGTCGAGGTCTCTTGAGACCTCACCCTTCATCAGACTCCTTACCCTAAGAGGCGTCCGGTTCGTCGCGTTCGTTCGGGTCGTCCGGGTTGTCCGGGTCGTCCGAGCCGCCCGGGCTATCTGCGCGCAGATGCTCGATCGCCTTCTCACACAGCTCCCGGATCATCTCCGGCGGGATCGCGTAGTCGCGTCCGGGCAGGAACGAGACCGGGTCCGACAGCGCGCCGTCCGGGCCGTACGGCTCGACGACGACTTCGATGTCGACGACGTCGCCCTCCGCCAGGTCCAGCGGGGCGTCCGAGCGCGGGTCCAGCTGCTCGCCGGCGTGCTGGTAGCGGTAGCTGAAGCGGACGCCCACCGCGCCGCCGTACTCCGAGGCCTCCGTCGGGAGCGCCAGCTGTTCGGTGAGGGCGGCGATCAGGTTCCGCGGGGTGGCGGCGATCGCGAGGCGGACCTCGTGCGAGACGCGCAGCGACTGGTTGCGGGCGTAGACGTGCAGCGCCGGTGCGGCGTGCGGGTCCGGTTCCGGGACCGGCGCGGGGGCCGGCAGCACCCTGGTTCCCACCGCGCGGTCCCGCTTCCACACCGTTGCCAGCCGGTCGGCCGCGATCTCGCGCAGGCCGCCGAAGGCGTCCAGGTAGCGGCGCGGCGCCAGGACCGGGGGCAGGTCGCTGTCGTCCAGCCGGACGATGAACACGAAGGGGCGGGCCCGGCGCTGTTCCAGGACCATCGCCGCGGAGATCTCGCTGTTGACCCAGTATCGGTCGCGGGCCGCCCCCGACCAGACCAGGACGTAGTAGTCCGACCGTTCCAGGGCGCCGTTGATGCTCATCACCACGTCGTCGCCGGGCAGGATGTCCATGATGTCGAGGAAGGGGTCGATCCCCCGGTCCAGCAGATCCTGGTGGAACTTCAGGACCTCTGCGCGGTCGGCCGTCGCGTAGGAGACGAAGACGGCGGGGCCTTGCCGGTCAGGATGATGCGGCATGTTCTCTCATTCGGTCTGGCGAACGGGACGGGACAAGCGGCGGAGCACGTGCACCGGCACACGTGCCGATGCACGCAATATAGGCGCCCCCACCTGATGCCCTGAATCCCCGTACAAAGTCCAGCACGCCCACCAGGCCGGATGCCCCGGCTCCGGAATTTCGGCGGGCAGCGCGGCCCGGCCGTCGCGGATGTCCAACTGCGCGCGTCGCAGCGCCACGTCGCGCGGGAGGTAGCGCAGGTAGTCCTCGAAGCGGTCGAGCAACGCGGCGGTGATGGAGACCTCTGTGACCCAACGCGCGGCCACCACGGAGGCGGCGCCGGCGTGCAGACCGGCGCGGACGAAGCCGGTCCGCTCGTCGCGGCCGACGCGCTGCGCCATCCCTGACTCGCAGGCGCCGAGGATCAGGGTTCCGCACGCGCTGAGGGCCGCCTTTTGGAAGCGATTCGGTGGGATGCGGCCGTCGCGCTCCGTCTTCGTGCCGGCGAACTGGAGCCAGGTCCGGGTGGCGTCCCCGGGGTCGGACTGGCCGTGGCCGAGGATGCGGACGCGGCAGTAGGGAGTGCGGGCCAGTTCCTGCTCGAAGTCTTCGGGCGAGGCCTTCGTCAGGACCTTGCGACGTTTCACTTTGCGGGTGGGATCGTCGGTGCCCTTGAACGCGCTGACCAGTAGTGAACGGCTGCCGCGGTTGGCATCAGAGCGCTGATGAAGGAGGGGACGGATCGAGAGGCACGGGAGGTCCGACAGGGCGAAGCGGCACAGGATCGGGACCTGTTCCTCATGGCCTTCCTCATTGCCGTTGGTGATCGGCAATGCCGCCAACGGAATGTCCGACAGCACACCGCCGGCGACCACCACCAGCCGCTTGATACGCCGCGGCACCAGGCCCAACACCGTATCGACGCCGATCTCGGCGGCCAGTTGGTCGATGAGGCCGGCTACCCGGGCCCGGCCCTCGGGCTGGCGCAGGCGGATCTCATTGCACTGCTTGCGCAGTTCCTCGACCAGCTTCTCCAGCCTTCTCCGGTTCGCCGGGACATCCACGTGGTGCACCAGGCCGCGGCCGACGATGCCGTGGTGCACGCGGTGCGGGCGGGCGTGCATGATCCAGACGGCCTCGTCGCGGCGGGTCGCGTCGGCGATGGTGCGCAGCCACGTCCAGGCGGCGGCGCCGTCGGTGGGCGGCGGGAGGCGGCGCAGCTGCCGCTCGGCGTCCGGGGCGACGCGGCCGAGGATCGCCGCACCGCGCGCCGATTCCATCGCGACGATCGTGGCGGCGACGGCGGTGGCCGCGTGCGCCTCGCCGGGACCGGACGTCGCGCGTTCGGCGGCGACGCGGATCCGCTCGTCGTGCTCGTTGGGGATGTCCTCCAGCAGCGTGGCCCGGATCTCGTCGCTGAGCTGCCGCGCGACGAGGTCTTCCTCCAGCGCGTGGGCCGTGGCCCAGCATTCGGAGGCCAGATCGGGAAGCTTCATCAGCTCATAAGCCTCGCCGAGCACACGCAGGGCCCGGATGCGCATCTCAAGGAACTGATTCGCCTCGGCGAGCTCCGCCGCGGCGACCAGATCCGTCACCGTCGCGGCAAAGCGACCCTCTACCTGCTGGCGCTTGAACGCGGCGAGCGCCACCTCCCCCGAGACCAGGTGCCAGTAGGCGCGATCGCGATCGGAGGCGGCCAAGCCCCGGACCGCGTCGAGATCCGCGCGCGCCTGCCCGACCTCGCCATCCGCCACCAGCCGGACGGCGTTCAGCAGGGTCCTGCTGAACCGCTGCGCCGGCGGCTCGGTCCCCTCCACCGAGCCGCCCGGCCTCAGCAGCGTTTCGAGCACCCCGCTGAGGGCTTTGAGGGCCTTGCCGCGTCGCAGCGCCACGAGCAGCGCTACCAGTTCTTCCAGGACCGGCAGGCGCAGGGCGTCGTCAAGGCGGTCGGAGGCCAGCGCGGTCAGGACGACTTGGAGCGCTTCCTCGTAGCGGTACTGGTTTCTGAGGGCCAGCGCGCGGGTCAACGCACGCGGTATGGATGTCTCTGTCGTGTCGGCGGGCCCGGGCTCGGGCTCGGCGAGGATGTCTGACGTGGCCTGCTCGGAACCGTCGCGGGCGGCGAGGAGGCGTAGATCGGCTTCTACGACGGCTGCCGACGCGGCGTCCCCCAGGGACCGGAACACGTCGCGGGACTCGGCCAGGTAGCGCATCGCGGTGTCGCGATCGACCGCGGCCAGCCCTTCCACCCGCCGCAGCCGAGCGTGATCGACGGAGTCCAGCCCGGCACCGGCGGCCCGGCGAATCTCGGCCGCATCGGCCGCGGCACTCGCATGGGCCCCGGATTCAGATCGCACTTGCGCACGCTCAAGAAGCAGGGGCAGGCGGACGACGGCCCGCTCGGACGCCAGGTACTGGCCGCAGCGCGTGGCGGCGGCGGACAGGAAGCCAGCGGAACGAAGGATGCTGACATGCTCGGCGGCGAGGGTCGACCAGAGCGCGGCATCGTCGGACGCGACCAAGTCGAGGACACTCGCGTAGGCGGCATCCACGGCGGCAGGCTCGGCAGGCAGGCTCCGACTCAGCAACCTCGCGCGCTCCAGAGCAGCCGCAAGCGGATCCTCGGCTTCGAGGAAGAAGCTCTCACTCACGATTCGCTCCGAACCACTCGCGGCAGATCACACACTCGCCTCCCGCGCGGACCGCAGTGCACCCGCCGGCTACCTGCACCTGCACTCGCGCCTCCCATCCAGCTCAGCAGACAGGCTGACCCGATCCCGCCAGGGTCACCATCAGCACCGTCCCCGGCGCCACCCCCGCACCGCTGCCCGTACTCGCCGGTGCCGAAGGTGTGCCGCTCGGCGCGGGCGTGCTCGGCGTCGGAGTCGGCGCCTGCCCGCCGCCCGTGCCGCCGCCGCCGACCAGGACCGGCCCGCCCGTGGCGCCGCTGCCGATCGGCGGGCAGCCGGTGGGGCCGGCGGGTTGGGCGAGGCCGGCGGTGTTCACTAGTTGCCACTGGGTGCCGTCGTAGGTGCGGAGGTCCGGCTGTGCGGTCGTGCTGTCGGCTCGGGGGTCGTGGCCGGGCGAGACGGGGAGTACCGCGACCTTGAATGTGGGTGGCAGCGCCTCGGGGATGATCTGGCCGGCGGCGAGGTGGAGGGCGGCGCGCAGGCTCGGGCTGAAGTAGACGGCGTCGGCTCCGGGGGTTTGGAAGACGGTGCCTAGGAACATCGTGAGGGGCTTGCCGGTGGGGGTCAGGGGGGTGGCGTCGTCCTGCTCGATCTCGTCGGGGATGCCCGCGTGCGCCTTCACGATGTCGAAGACCGCGGTGCCGGTGAGGTCGGGGCCGAGGGCGCGCAGGACGCGGTCGGCGAGGTCGCTGCCGGCCGGGGCCAGGAGCACCGTGCCGTCGTCGGCGGCCAGGGCGACGCCGTCGTCGTCGAGGGCGGCGGCGTGCAGGCGGCCGTCCTTGGCCTGCGCGGCGGACTGGAGCAGTTGCTTGATCCTGGGGAAGTCGCGGAGCAGGGCGGCGCCCTCCACCGAGCCGTTGACGCCGAGCACCGGGTCCGCGGCCGGGACCACGGCGCTGTCGCCGGCCTCGGAGAGCGTGGCGGTCTGGCCTGTCAGGGTTTTGACAGTGACGGTCTGGTCCGAGCGGTCCGGCGGGGGCACGAAGGCGGCGATCGCCGGGTTGTCGCCCGAGGGCGGCAGGACACTGAGATAGCCGTCCGGCGGCGGGCCGGGGCCGGCGGTGAAGGACCCGGCCATGAACGACGGCCCGCCCTTGTCCGGTGCCGCCGGCCCGCCGATGCGGAACGCCAGCGCGTCGCCGGCGGTCGGGACCGTGGCGGTGACGCCGAGCCACGGCTGGCCCGGCCCGCTCAGCCGGTCCTTGACCGTCCCGTCCGGGCTCTTCACCTCGTACAGCACCCCGTCAGAGGCCGCCGCCACGTTCGCCGAGACCCCGCGCGACAGCTTGGCCTGGATCGAGGACAACGCCCGGCGCGCCTTGTCCACCACCCCCGAACGCCACTGGACCGTGACGATGTTCGCCGTGTCCGTGGTGTCGAGCGAGCCGAAGTCCTGGCCCTGATACGTGAGGTCTTCCCGCACGCTGTGCCCGGTGGCGGTCTCGCGGTATTCCAGCGTCCGGTCCGGGTCCGAGGAGCGCCAGACCTTCAAGTCCCCCAGCGGGATGACCTTGCGTCCGGTCGCCTTGATATCGACGGTCGAGGTGTCCCCGGCCATCGACAGTGTGCGGTCGATGCGGTCGGAGACCTTCCCCGAGTCGTCGATCGACACCCGGTCGATCTCGCCGGTGCCGGACGCCACATCGTACGTCGACTTCGGATCGAACAACCCGGCCCGGGTGACCGAGGTCGGCAGTTCGGGCCGGTAGTTCTGGTCGCCGATGCGGTCGTAGACGTCGCTGAGCGACACCCCGCCCTCGATCTCCACGAACCCGCAGTCCTGGAAATCGCGGCTGGGGTCGACGATCAGCGCCTCCTCCTGATTTTGATGACGGCTCAGCGCTGAGGGCGGGGCCACGAAGTCGATCGGCGCCCGCTCGCGCAGCTGGTCGTCGGCGGTGTACCAGGCCTTGAACGTGGTCGGCGCAGGGCTCTGCGACTCGGTCGGCAGGGTCGCCTTGCCCTCGTGGGTCAGCCACTCCAGCGCACCGCTCCAGCGCATGATCTGGTCCAGGCGCTGGTACTGCGGCTCGTAGTCCTCGATGTCCTGCTGGTGCACGTCCCACCACTGCAACGCCCGGCCGAAGGAGTAGCTGGGCTCGACCTCGGTGCCGTTCGGGCCGTCGTCGCGGACGAACAGCCGGGCCGCCTCGGCGCCGATGTCGATCTGGTCGCCGGTCGAGGCGAACGCGTCGTCGTTGCGGCCGAACCACAGCCGTCCGTGCTCGTCCAGCGGATCGTTCGGGCCGGCGCACTGGCTCCACGGCGTCACGGCCGCCGGGTCGGCCAGGAAGCCGCCGACCGCCTGGGTCGGCACGCCCTGGCCGACGCCGGCGACCCAGTTCTTCGTGACGTAGTCGACGTAGGCCAGCGAGTTGCCCACCGCGGTCCCGGCAAGCCCTCCGTCGTAGCGCTCCTGGCTCATCGAGGTCTGGCCGGCGAGCAGGGAGTCGATCGCCCACAGCTGGGTGCGGTCGGTG
The DNA here is from genome assembly GCF_018274385.1 of Catenulispora pinistramenti. GTDB lineage: Bacteria > Actinomycetota > Actinomycetes > Streptomycetales > Catenulisporaceae > Catenulispora > Catenulispora pinistramenti. The sequence goes on from NZ_JAAFYZ010000110.1 coordinate 20,392, forward strand.
GGAAAGCCGACCTGGGCCAGCGCCGAGGCCTGGTCCGCGCTGGGGTAGTAGAGCTCGGCCTCGACCTGGTTCTTGACGTCGGCCGAAGACGTGAACACCGTGCCGGCCCAGTTGCCGGAGATCAACCGCGCAGCGACATCAGGGCTCACCGAAGGTGCCATCGCCTTGATGTCGCCGACGCTGGTCGGCGGCAGCGGGTCCAGGGAGAAACCGGGTGCCAGGCCGTTGCCGGCGACGTGGTCCTGGTATCCCTTTTGCAGCACACTGACGTCGTCCACGGTCATCGGGACCGAGGGCACGTCAGGCCACGACCATCCGTCGGCCCAGACCTGGCCGTCCCGGACCGACAGCTGGGACAGCGACGTCGTCTTGGCCAGGAACGCCGTAAGGTCGGCCAGGCTGGTGATCGCCGTGCTCACGTAGCCGTGGTCGGCGCGGACCTGGTCGGGGGTGCTGATCTGGTCGGCGACGACGTCGACCGTCTGCGCCGCCTGGTCGATCGTGTAGTGGTGGATCTGGACCAGTTCGGGGTCCGCGCCGTGATCGGTGCGGTACTGGTCCAGCATCAGCCCGATGGTGCGGCTCTCGTGCGGATCGCCCCGCGGGACCAGCAGATGCAGTACGCCGCTGGTGTCGGCCAGCTCGCGGCCCGGTCCCACCTGCTGGTCGGCCAGATCGGTGAAGCCCTGGTCGCGCACCGGCAGGGTGTCGTAGGAGGCGTCCCGGATGGCCGCGGTGCTCATCCCCAGGTGCGCGGCCAGCGCGGTCCGGATCCAGTCCCGGACCTGGTCGGCCGTGTCCGACGGGTCAAGGCCGGCGAGCCTGGTGGCCGCGCCGGAGTAGGACATGAGGAAGTCGGTCCTCGGCGCCACCGAATGCGACGCCGAGGACTTGCCGTGACCCCCGCCGCCGGACCGATCGCACGCGCCGAATCCGACGACGCCGACCAGGACGACGGCCGCCGCCGCGGCCAGCAGCCGTCGGCGGTCGGCCACGACACCGCGCACCGTCCAAGAGCCCATCTGCCCCACCGTCCTCCCGGTCCGGCCTGACCCCGACTCGCGCCCCGCCACTGACCCCGGCGCCGGCCCCTGCCCCGGCACGGTCTCAGTTCACAGCTCTCAGTTCGCTGATCTCAGTTCTCGCACATGCCAGAAGATGGGACACGACTCACGGGTTCGGCGCGTCCCCGGCACCCAGCTGCGACACCGTCAGGTTGCCGTTCTCCACCGGGGTCAGCGTCAGACTCCAGTTCGAGTCACTGAAGTCCCACGTGGAATCGGTCTTCTGGAACGAGCACTGCCGCGTGAACTTCTGCGCGGCGCTGTCCCAGTCGGTACCGGAGGAGACATAGATGTCGAAGGTGTCGCCCGGGATGTCGTCCAGCGTCGTGTCGCCGTTGCCCCGCACGTAGACCGAGGCGACCGGGGTCTTCGTCCCGACCTTGGTCAGCGTGACCACGGCGTCGGTGCCGGAGTTGTTGATGGTCAGCGACCCCGGGCCGGAGGAGTGCCGCAGCACCTGGCCGTTGCCCAGCTGCCGGGTCTGGTCGGCGATCGGCGCCGGCAGGAAGCCCGCGACGTCCTTGCCGTAGGCGGGATCGACGGCGCCCAGCGCGGTGGCCGCGTCCCGCATCGCCTTGGCGCCGTCCGAGCGGGTGAACTCGGCCAGCGCCGAGGCCGACGTGCACACCGCGGCGCCGACGTCGTTCGCCGTGGAGTCGGCCGAGGTCGACAGGGTGCCCAGCGCCGTCGAGAGCTGCTGGGTCGGCGCGGACAGGGCGTCCGGCGGGTCGCTGGGCAGACCGCTGGACAGGTTGTTCGCGTCCGTGGACAGCTTGCTCAACGCGGTCTTCGCGGCATCCGGCGTCTCGGCGTTGACGACCGCCGCGACGTCGGGAGCCAGCTGCGCGCTCACGCTCGTCAGGCTCTGCGCGTAGGCCGCGGAGCTCATCGCCGTGGGACTGGGCGGCGCCGACGAGGTGTCGCCGCCGGAGGCCGAGCCACCCGAGTCGCCGGACGCCCCCGAGTCCGTCGACTGGTCCGAGGAGTTGGTGTTCGAGCCGGAGCTGCCTGAGCTTCCGCAGGCCGCCAACGACGCGGCGAGGAGAAGACCCGCCAGGGCGGACCCGCCGACCCGGACCCGAGATCGCGAAGTAAGACTGTTGACCATTTCCGTACCCCCATCCCGCGAGGCCGACGAACGCTCGGCTCCTCGCGCCTCGCAACGCCCGTGAGAGGAACGCTAATAGTCTCGCGCGGGGACCGGTCCTCCAAGGCGATATCGCCAAGGTTGCGTGTTGCGATTCCGCAGTGTGGGACCGGAATCGCGCGGGTCAGGCCTGAGGCTGCGGCTGCCCGGCGACCACCAGTCCCGACTCGTACGCCAACACCACGGCCTGGGCCCGGCTGGACAGGTTCAGCTTGGCCATCGCGCGGTTCAGGTGCGTCTTGACCGTGCCCTCGCTGACCACCAGCCGCTCGGCGATCTCGCCGTTCGACAGGCCGGTGGCGACCAGCCGCAACACGTCGGTCTCGCGGGTGGTGAGCGCGGCCAGGGCGGCCCGCTCGGCCGACGACGGGCCTTCCGGACGCCGCGAGCGCGGGACGAGACCGGTCGGCGGCCAGTCCGCGGAGCCGCCGGGGATGCCTCCGGCGCCGGGACCGGGGCCGGAGGGCTCCGCGTCCGGGCCGGTCGCCTTGACGTAGGCCTGCACCAGGCGGCGGGTCACCGCCGAGGAGAACAGCGTGTCCCCGTCGGCGACCGCCTTCAACGCCGCGAGCAGGCGCTCCGGCGGGGTGTCCTTCAACACGAAGCCGTCCGCGCCGGCCCGCAGCGCCTCGTACACGTACTCGTCCATGTCGAAGGTCGTGAGGATCAGGATGTGCGGCAGCTTCTCCGCGCCGGAGCCGAGGATCGCGCGGGTGGCGGCGATCCCGTCCATGTCCGGCATCCGGATGTCCATCAGCACCACATCGGGCTCGGTCAGCGCGGCCATGGTGACCGCCTCGGCGCCGTCGCACGCCTCACCGACCACCTCGTAACCGGGGGCGGCCCGCAAGATGGCCGCCATCCCGGCGCGGATCAACACCTGGTCGTCGACGATCAGAACCTTGACCATCCGCGTCCCGCCGCCCTGTCGATCCCGGAGGCGTCCCGTCGACGCCGCCACTGGCACTACCCCGAAGCCACCGGAGCATTCATGCTCATGTGTTAACAACCTGCTGAATTCTGTCAGACGTTGCCGTCCTCGGACCACAGTTCACTCGCGTCCCCGTTGCACATCGCCTCGGCCACCGAACCGCCGGACGCCTTCAGACACAACATGTCCGCGGAGTTCTGCAGTTCGGTGCCGCCGCCGGAACCGCCGGTCTTCGACCACACCTGGGACAGGTCCCCGCTGCAGGCCTTCACGCTCACCGCACCGCCACCGCCGCCGGACAGACAGTTCCCACTGTCCCCGTTGACCAGCTCCTCCTGCCCGGTGACCGCACCGAGCCCGAGGATCCCCGGCGCCTTGGACTGCCAGCCCTGCGTCTTGCTGTCGGCACAGGCCTGGAGCGCCGCGCCGCCGGCCAGACAGCTGCCGGTGGCCGAGTTCTGGAACCGATGGTAGTCGGACGGCAGCAGCGGTCCGGTCGAGGAGGCCGTGGGCGGGGGGCCCGCCGGAACGCTGGCCGCGGTCGAGGCCGTCGTGGTGACGGTGTGCGTCGGCTCCGCGGAGGTCGAGTGGCGAGTGCTGGGCGAACTGCTGGAGCTGGACCGCGACGAGGACGTGCCGCTGGTACTGCTCTGCGCCGCGGCGGAGCCGCTGGTCGCCGCCCCGGGGCTGGTCGCGGTCGGCGATTGGCCGGGACCGGCGGCGTACTTGGAGCCGGACGAGGAAGAGTCCTTGGACGGGACCAACGCCCACGCGCCGACGGCGAGCAAGATGACGACCGCGACGAGCGCCAGCGGTTTGCCCAAGCCACGCCGATCGCGTGCGCCGCCGGCCACCGCGGCCCGCTCGCCGTATCCGCCGCGTCGGCCGCCGCGTCCGCTGTCGCCGGCCCGGCCGCTGTCCGGTCCTCGGCGATCATCCGATCCGCGCCGGTCGTCCGATCCCCGCCGGTCCTCCGGCCGGCGCCGACCGCCGCCCCCGCCCCGAGGCCCGGGAACCATCGCGTCTTCGTCCACCCGGTCCGGCCGGACCATGGTGTCGTCCGGACGTGAGACGTACTCGTCGTCACCGGGGTAGACGTCCATGGCGTCGGTCATGTCGACCGAGCGGGAGGGGTCGGCGAACGTGGGCGAGTCCGGCGCTTCCAGCGCGAGCCCGGCGGTCGCCGCGAGCGGGTCGGCCATCACCAGCGCGGTCGAGACCCCGTCCGGTATCAGGGCCCGAAGAGCGCGGCCGAAGCCGGCCGCGTCCGGGAACCGGTCGGCGGGCTCCTTGGCCATGGCCCGGTCGATGACTTCGGCCAGGCCGGGCAGATCGGGGCAGTCCAGCAACGGGGCCGGTTCGCTCAGCGCCAGATAGATGGTCCGGCGTACGTCTTGTCCGGCGCCGCCGAACGGCGGCCGGCCGGCGATCAGCTCGTACAGCGTCGAGCCGAGCGCGTAGACGTCGGAGGAGGCGGTCGGGACGCCGCGGGTCATCAGCTCCGGCGCGGCGTGCTGCGGGGAGAAGACGTCGAGCACGGAGGAGGAGTTGCTGGCGTCCAGCAGCCAGGACACGCCGAAGTCGGCCAAGGCCGGTTCGCCGTACCGGGAGACCAGGATGTTGTTGGGCTTCACGTCCCGGTGCAGCACGCCGAGGGCGTGCGCGGCGTGCAGGGCGTCGGCGATCTTCGCGCCGACCCCGGCCGCCTGCGCTCCGGGGAGCGGGCCACGCCGGGTCAGCCACTGCTTCATGGACCCGCCGTCATACAGGTCCATGGCCAGATACGGCCGTCCGGAGGCCGTGGTCCCGGTGTCCAGCACGGTCACCACGTGCGGGTGGTCGCTGAGCCGGCCGGCCAGCCGCACCTCGCGCACGAACCGGCGCCGGGCGTCCTCGTCCGGGCCGACGATCGTCAGCAGTTTGAGGGCGACGTCGCGCTCGAAGGACTCCTGCACGGCCCGGTAGACCACGCTGAAGCCGCCGTGCCCGATGCGCGCTAAGTCCCGGTATCCCGGGACGTGCTCGGGCGTGTCAAGAACCTGAGTCGTCTGTGGCGCTGTACCCATCGGACCACTATGGCGTGTCATGACCTGCGTTCCCGTCCGTTCCACGACATCCGCGATATCCCCGGCAAAGCACGACGGGGCGGTGGTGTGGCGGCACGCTCTTTCCGTGCCGTCACACCACCGCCATCGCCGGGTGGGTGCTTGCTGTTCAGTTCAGTCCGCTCGCTCGCTCCATCCGGCGCGTGAGGCCGGAAGTCTTACAGGCCCGAGGTGAGGCCGTTGACCAGGCCGCCGACCACCGGCAGGGAGCCGACGACCGGCAGGCCGCCGCCGCTGCCGGCCTGGGTGACGTTGCCGAGCACGCCGCCGACCTGCTGCTGCAGCTCCATGAGGGTGGCGCGCACGGTGTCCAGCTGCTGCTGGGCCGCCGGCCAGATGGTGCTGCTGAACAGCGACGCCGCCGGGCCCTCCCAGACCGCGGGGTCGGTCAGCGCCAGGCCGTGCGAGGTGATCTGCGAGAGCACGTCGCCCAGCGGGCCCTGCAGGAGGTTGAGCAGCTGGCCGATGTGCAGGTGCGCTTCGGCTGTGACCTTGACAGTGCCGCCGTCAGTCATCATGACGCTCCATCTTCGTTCGTTCGGCGGATCCGCGTGGGACGGCGTCCGCCAATTGGCTATTGGTACGCCTTGGAATCCCTCGGCGGTACGACCACAAAGTTAGGACCATCCAGTCGTCCGGTCGTCTAACGAGCGGTGTAATTCCGAGCTACCACGGTCGTTATAGAAGTCGCCGGGCGTCGCCAGCACTAGTTGCACTCCCTCGATCGTGCCGTCGCAGACGAGGTAGCCCCGGCCGGGCAGCGGCGCCATCGGGCTGTGCCGTGGCAGCGGGGTGCCGAGCAGGTCGTGGTCCTGGTTGTGGTCCGGGACCAGCAGCACGCCGCAGCGGGCCTCCCGGATCTTCTGCGTCCACTGGCCGAACTGCCGGCGGATGCCGTCGCTGCGGCCGGCGGCGATCACGTGCCGGCCGGGCTTGGCCAGGAACCGGTCGATCACCCCCAGGGTGTCGGTGACCGTGTCGGCGTCGTCAACCAGGAGTAGAGCTCGGTCGCCCGCGGAGTCCAGCGCGCGGTCGAGCTCCGTGTACTCGGTGCAGCTGATGACCGTCGGCGGCAGATCGCGCAGCGGCGAGCGCCGGGGCGCGAACGCCACCAGCGCCGGCGGTTCGGCGCCGGTCAGGACCATGTGCGCGATCGCGACCAGGGCGCTGCTGCGGCCGGAGCGCGGGGGTCCGGCGACGAGTGCGTGTTCGTGTTCGTGCAGCCGCAGGACGGCGGCGGCCAGGGCGCTGTCGGTGAAGCCGACCGGGATGGACCACGGTTCGCCGCCGGTGGCGGCGGCGACCCCGGCCCGGCGCATCCGGTCGATCGGGATCACCTCGGGCAGCAGCCGGACCTTGTTGGCGGTGCGCGGCGCCCCGGTCCAGCGGGTGGCGACGCCGCTGACGGCGGCGGCGAGGTCGGCGCCGGGGTAGCCGATCTGCACGACCTGGCGGGTGGCGACGACCACGGCGCGGCCCGGCACGGCGGCGGGCACCGCGCGGCGCGGGACGTCGAAGCTCCCGTAGTCGGTGGCGTCGGCCAGGCGCAGCAACAGTTTCTGCCGGCTCAGGGCGCCCCAGGCGCCGGGGATCGCGCCGAGGCGGTCGCCGGTGGCGATGATGTAGAGGCCGACCGCGGGGCCGTCGGCGTAGACCCGTTCCAGGTCGTCCAGGACCTGCATGCCGCCGAAGTCCTTCTCCAGCTCCGAGCGCAGCGATCCGACGTTGTCGATGAGCACGATGACGCGCGGCGGTCCGGGGTCGTAGGGGTCGCGCAGGGAGCCGCCGGCCTTGCGGTTGTTCAGTTCGGCTCGCAGCATCCTGATCAATCGGACCTGCCGGGGCCGGTCGCCGGGGCCGATGTAGGCGCCGGTGTGCGGCAGGCCTTGCAGCGGTGCCAGGGCGCCGGAGCCGAGGTCCAGCACGTACAGGTGCAGGCGGTCCGGCGCCTCGGCGGCGGCCACGGACAGGGCGAGCGTGGACAGCGCCGTGGTGGTGCCGGAGTTGACGCCGCCGTAAATCAGCATGTTGCCGACCGCCGGGTCCCAGCCGACCGTGTACTGGGCCTGCCGGTCCGGGTCGTCAAGCAGCGCGTACGCGGCCAGGCCGGCGCTGTCGGTCTGCAGGCCCTTGGCGGCCGGGCCGAGTTCGTGCAGCGGGATCGCGGTCGGCAGCGGGTCCGGCCAGGGCCGCCGGGGTTGCGCGAAGCCGGCCGAGTAGCTGGCGTGCTGCGCGGCCTCGACCAGCCGGGCCAGGTCGGTCGGCTGGCCGGCGGCGGCTTGTTCGGGTGCCGCGACGGCTCCGGCCCGCTCCCCCGATGTCAACCTGAAGGGCAGGAGGGACAGCCGGCCTGCGGCGTTGTCCACGGGAGTGACGCCGGTGGACAGCGCGGTCTGCACCGGTAGCACCTCACCCGCGCTCACCCGGTAGAACCCGCGGCCCCACTGCCGGCTGCCGATGCTCGCGGCGACCGGGGAGTCGATGACGTCGGCGGAGTCGGCGCTGCTCTCCAACCGCAGCGCCAGGCGCAGTTTGACGTTGTTCTTGATGGCGTCGTTGACCGAGCCGGAGGGCCGCTGGGTCGCCATCACCAGGTGCATGCCGAGGCTGCGGCCCCGCTGGGCGATGCTGACCAGGGCGTCGACGAACTCGGGCAGGGCCTTGACCAGGGTGGCGAACTCGTCGATGACCACGACCAGGCGGGGCATCGGTTCCAGGTCCAGGCGCTGGGTGTCGCGCAGCCGTTGGTAGTCGCGGACGTGGCTCAGGCCCACGCCGCGCAACGCGTGTTCGCGGTGCCGCAGTTCGGCTTCCAGGCAGCGCAGGGCCCGTTCGCCCAGCTGCTCGTCCAGGTCGGTGACCAGACCGACGACGTGTGGCAGCCGCGCGCATTCGTCCAGCGCGCCGCCGCCCTTGTAGTCGACCAGCGCGAAGGTCAGGTGCTCGGGGTCGGCGCCGGCCGCGAGCGCGGCTATCAGGGTTCGCAGAAGCTCGCTCTTGCCGGAGCCGGTGGTACCGGCGAACAGGGCGTGCGGGCCGTCGTCATCGAGGTCGACCTCGAACTCGCCGTGGTCGGTGACGCCGAGCACGGCGCGGGCCCGCAGGGTGCCGACCGTGCTGCGCCAGCGACCGGCCAGGGCGGCGTCCAGCGCGCCGTCCAGATGCAGCAGCGGCAACAGGTTGACGCGGTCCGGCAGCCCGGCGCCGGCCGCCTTGACCTCCGGGTCCTCGAACCGGGCCAGCGCCCGGGCCACGGCGCGGGCCCGGGGCCGGGTCATCCCGGAGACCAGGACATCGTCAACGCGCTGGCCGGAGGCGACGCGGTGCAGCCGGCCGAAGCCGTCGGCCGAGACCGACAGCACCTCGGTGCAGACCGCGGGCAGGCGGCGGGTGAGTACGATCCCCGCGACCGGTCCGGCCTGGCCGCCGAGCAGGTCGCGCAGCGCGCACGGCCGGCCTTCGAGCAGCGTGGCGCCGTCGACGACGAGCAGCAGGGTCGGCAGGCCGGCGGCGGAGGGGTCGGCGGGGCGTCCGGCGCCGAAGCCGCCGGGACCGGCGTTCGCGTCGGCGAGTTCGGCCAGCAGGCTGCGGGCCAGGGTCTCGCAGTGTTCGGCGCCGACGGCGACGTAGCGCGAGGCGCCCGAACGCGGGTCGGCGCCGTGCGGGAGCCACTTGGTCCAGTCCCAGTCGGCGATACGGTCCTCGTCGGCGAAGACCGCGACCGCGACGTCGGCCGGACCGCTCTCGGTGACCGCCTGGCACAGCAGCGACCGGGCCGCGGACAGGGCCGCCGGCCGGTCGCCTTCCAGGCCCAGCACGCCGCCGTCGGCCAGGTTCACGGCCACCGGGACCTGGTTCAGCCAGGAGGCCTCGGAGATGGCGTCGGCGATGGCCGGATCAGGCTCCTGATCCGTACCCGTACGTCGGCCGTGGTCCACCGGCGGGACCCAGCTCTGGTCGGCCAATCCGGCGGACAGGCGCAGGAAGTCGGCCGCGCCGCGGCGGCGCTCCCACAGCCGAAGGCCCGGAACCGAGGCGCGGTAAAGGACTTCGGCCGGGTCGGGGTAGTCCTCGCGCCGGCGGTCTTCCTCGTCTTCGCGGCGCTCCTGGAGCTCGTCGTGGACTTCGGCCAGCCGCGCCACGTAGTCGCGCTTGCCGCGCCGCAGCCCGACCCGGCCGCGGGTCCGGTCCTCCATCTGGGTGCCGATCATCATGATCGGGCTGAAGATCGCGAACAGGGCGAAGGCCGGGTTCTTCATGATCATCACCATCACGCCGGCCAGGATGATCGGCGCGACGATGGTGGTGACCCGGAACGGCTGGGAGTTGGAGCGCTTCGGCGCCTGCGGCAGCTTGATCGGCGCGCTCTCGGCCGCGGCGGCCAGGCGCGGCGCGCGGTTGAACGGCAGGGTGCCGCCGGGGCCGGCCTCGTGGGCCGGGTTGACGTACTGGACCGGGCCGAGGTCGGTGGCCGGGAGGATCCGGAACGGCACCCGGCCGGCCGCCGAGACGATGTCCTGCGGGCCGACCCGCGCCGGTCCGGTCAGGCGTTGGCCGTTCACGTCGGTGCCGTTGCGCGAGCCGAGGTCGCGGACCCGGACCAGGCCGTCCCGGGTGACGTCGATCTCACAGTGCAGCCGCGACAGATCCGGGCTGTCTATTCGGACGTCGGCCTGCTCGCCGCGGCCCAGGCGATAGCGGCCGGGCAACAGCGGCACCGACAGGCCCGCGTCCAACCCGCCGATGACCCGCAGCACGAAGCCGCGGTCGGACATCGTGCCGGTATCGGTGTCCGGGACCACGGTCAGCGAGACCTCGGAACCCGTGACGAGCCCGGACGCGCTCAGCGCAGTGGCCGGCGCGGTCGGCCGGCCGTCGATCAGCAGGGCGCCGCCGTAGCCGCCCAGAGCCGTGGCCAGGTCTCCCACCACCGCGTCCTGGCGGCCGAGCCGCAGCTCCATATCGCGTTCGACCCCAGCGTCCCGATGGACGAACCTCATCGCCTGCCACCCAGTTTTGTTCCCAACACTTACGCCGCACGACGCTACGCAACCGTGCAAAGGTCCAGGGTTCCAGGCCGGATCGGTCCGCCGCGTTACCCCTGAGTTGACAATCAAGATCCGTTCTCTAACTACCGCAGCAGGTCCGGCTACCGCAAAGGTTTACCCTCGTTAGGCTGAAACCCGGCCCCAACTGAGGACAAAGCCCGGATGTGCTCCCTAGTTTGGCTGGATGCTCCGCATGCACGACGCCGCCAAACCCCTGGCGTCGATACCCCGCCCGGCCCAACTGCCCCCGCTGCTGGTGGACCTCGCCATCGCCGCGGTCGGCACCTGGATCGCGGTGGCGACCTCGGTCAAGCCGCACCCCGCGCTGGCCTCCCACGGCGGACGGCACATCGACGGCATCGCGATCACGCTGATCGTCGCGATGGGCGCCGCCCTGGTCCTGCGGCGGCGGTTCCCGCTATCGGTACTCGCGGCCTGCGCGGCCCTGACCGCCGGTTACGAGGCGTACGACTACCGCCTCGGCCTGACCCAGGCTCTGCTGCTGCTCGCGATGTTCACGGTGGGGGCCCGGCTCGCGCGGCCGTGGGCGGCCCTGGCGGCGGCGGTGACTTATGCAGAGCTCTTATTCGATCACTTCCGCTCGTGGTCCGGCTCACATCTGTGGATCTGGTGGGGCACCGCGTTGTGGGTCGCGGCCGTGACGCTGATCGCCGACGGGGCCCGGCAGCTGGCCGAGAGCCGCGCGCTGTTGGCGGCGTACAAGGAGCAGGAGCAGCGCAAGCACCGGGACCGCGAACAGCGCGCGGTACTGATGGAGCGAATCCGCATCGCCCGGGAACTGCACGACGTGACGGCGCACCACCTGTCGGTCATCGCGGTACAAGCAGGCGTGGCGCGATTCGTCATCGACAAGGAGCCGGAGACCGCGGACCAGGCGCTGCGGGCGATATCGGAGGTCGGGAGCGAGGGGCTGGCGGAGCTGCGGCGGCTGATCAGCCTGCTGCGACCGGACGACGACGAGGGCGCGCGGGCCCACACCTCCGACCCGCCCGCACCGGGGATCGCGCAGCTGCCGGTGCTGATAGAGCGGGTAGGGCTGTCGGGCACGCCGTCGCGCTACACGGTGGCGGGACGGAAGCGCACCTTGCCGGCCGGGATCGAACTGTGCGTGTACCGCGTGGTGCAGGAGTCGCTGACGAACGTGTTGAAGCACGCGCCGGGATCGTCTGTCGAGGTGCGGCTTGAGTACGAACCCGACGTCGTGCGGGTCACGATCACGGACACCGGAACGCACCCGGTCCCGCCCCGGCGCTCGGGCATCCCGGCGGCGGCGATAACGCAGGCTTCGCGGCATAGCGGGTCGGGGGTGGGACTCACCGGGATGCGCGAGCGCGCGGCGCTATACGGCGGGGAACTCTCAGCGGGGCGGACGCCGGACGGGGGCTTCGAGGTGGCTCTGACGCTGCCGGTGGAGTCGGCGGAGATGGTGGAGGTCGCGGAGCAGGCTTCGGTGGCGGTGACGGGGGCGGAGG
>NZ_JAAFYZ010000111.1 GCF_018274385.1 Catenulispora pinistramenti
GCCGGGGGCCGGGCCGAAGCTGGGAGCGGAGCCGGGGCCGACCGGGCTGATGAGGCCGGTCGGCGCGTCGGGGGCTGCGTGACCGGGGGCTGCGTGACCAGGGCCGGCGGCGTGGGACGGGCCGGGCGCGGGCATGCCCGGCGCGCCGGGAGCCATGTGCGCGCCGGAGGCGCCGGGGCCGTTGGGCGCCATGGGCGCGGCCTGCGGTGCGTGGGCGCCCTGGCCACCGGGAACGCCAGAACCGGCCGGGCCGTAGCCCTGGCCCGCCGGGCCTCGTCCGCCCTGCGGCGGCCGGTAACCGGGCGGCGGCTGGTTCGGCGGTGGAGCCTGGCGGTGCGCCCCGGGCGGCACGGCGTCGGAAACAGAAGCGGCGCCGGGGCCGGCCCCATAAGCGCGGGGCCCGCCACCGACGCCGTCGGGGTCGGCTCCGCGGCTGGGATCGGTCCTCGTCTCGCTACTCACCCGGCCAAGCTACCGTCCTAATCCTTGTAGGTCTCCCCGGCCCCGCTATTTTCCGTAGCCGGGACCATATGTTCGACGGACCTCAATGCTGCTCCATGCGCATAACCGGACACGCAGCGGGACAAGGGGGTCGCCACGGCCGGCTCGGGACCGCCGAACGGGCGTCACCCATCTGCCACAAGCCGAAACGCCGAGCGGCGGCCCGGTGCTCCCGCACCGATGCCGCCGCCCTGCGTTTCGCGCCAGAAGGTCACTCCTCGTCGGAGCCCTCCGAGCCTTCAGCAGCGTCCGAGCCCTCGCCGGCTTCCGAGCTCTCCGACTCGCCCGAGCCCGAGCCCGCGACCGTGTCAGCCGCATCAGCCGCGACGATCACGCCCTCGCCGTTCGCCAGCTCCTCGCCGACCTCGCCGTCGGCCTCGCCCTCGATCTCGTCCTCGACCGGGTCCGCGTTGCGCGCGATCGCGAGCACCGTGTCCCCCTTGCTGAGGTTGATCACCCGCACGCCCATGGTGTCCCGGGACGTCGGCCGCACCTCGGAGACCCGGGTCCGGATCACGCCGCCGGACAGCGTGATCGCCATGACCTCGTCGCCCTCGTCCACGATCGTGGCGCCGACCAGGCCGCCGCGCTCGTCGACGGTCTTGGCGGCGATGACGCCCAGGCCGCCGCGGCCGCGCAGCGGGAACATGTCCACCGGCGTCCGCTTGCCGTAGCCGCCGGAGGTCGCGGTGAACAGGAAGGTGTCCGGCCGGACCACGTCCATGGACAGCAGTTCGTCGTCCTCGCGGAAGCGCATGCCGATCACGCCCGAGGTGGCCCGGCCCATCGGCCGCAGCGCCTCGTCGGTGGCGGTGAACCGCAGCCCCTGCGCCTGCTTGGAGACCAGCAGCAGGTCGCTCTCGGCGGAGACCAGCTCGGCGGCGATCAGCTCGTCGTCCTCGCGCAGGTTGATGGCGATGACGCCGGCCGTGCGGGGCGAGTCGTAGTCGAGCAGCGGGGTCTTCTTGATCAGGCCGTTCTTGGTGGCCAGCACCAGATACGGCGTCTGCTCGTAGTCCCGCAGGTCCAGCACCTGCGCGATCTTCTCGTCCGGCAGGAAGGCCAGCAGGTTCGCCACGTGCTGACCGCGCGCGTCGCGGGCGGTGTCCGGCAGCTCGTGCGCCTTGGCCCGGTACACCCGGCCCTTGTTCGTGAAGAACAGCAGCCAGTGGTGCGTGGTGGTGACGAAGAAGTGGTCGACGATGTCGTCCTGCTTCAGCTGCGCGCCCTTGACGCCCTTGCCGCCGCGCTTCTGCGAGCGGTACAGGTCGGTCTTGGTCCGCCGGGTGTAGCCGCCGCGGGTGATCGTGACGACCACGTCCTCCTCGGGGATCAGGTCCTCGATGGACATGTCGCCCTCGTAGGGCACCAGCTGCGAGCGGCGGTCGTCGCCGTACTTGTCGGCGATCGCCTGCAGTTCCTCCGAGACGATCCGGCGCTGCCGCTCCGGCGACTCCAGGATCGAGTTGTAGTCGGAGATCTTGGCCATCAGCTCGTTGTGCTCGGCCTCGATCTTCTGCCGCTCCAGGGCGGCCAGCCGGCGCAGCTGCATCTCCAGGATCGCGTTGGCCTGGATCTCGTCGATGGTCAGCAGCTCGATCAGGCCGGTGCGCGCCTCGTCGACCGTGGGGGAGCGGCGGATCAGCGCCACCACCTCGTCGATCGCGTCCAGCGCCTTGAGCAGGCCGACCAGGATGTGCGCGCGCTCCTGGGCCTTGCGCAGCCGGAACCGGGTGCGACGGACGATCACGTCGATCTGGTGGACGACCCAGTGCCGGATGAAGGCGTCCAGCGACAGCGTGCGCGGCACGTCGTCGACCAGCGCCAGCATGTTGGCGCCGAAGGAGTCCTGCAGCTGCGTGTGCTTGTACAGGTTGTTCAGCACGACCTTGGCGACCGCGTCCCGCTTGAGCACGATCACCAGGCGCTGGCCGGTCCGGGAGGAGGACTCGTCGCGCACGTCGGCGATGCCGGCGACCTTGCCGTCCTTGACCAGCTCGGCGATCTTCAGTGCCAGGTTGTCCGGGTTCACCTGGTAGGGCAGTTCGGTGACCACCAGGCACATCCGCCCGTTGATCTCCTCGGTGTTGACCACCGCGCGCATGGTGATCGAGCCGCGGCCGGTCCGGTAGGCGTCCTCGATGCCGCGGCGGCCGACGATCAGCGCGCCGGTCGGGAAGTCCGGGCCCTTGATGCGCTCCATGAGCGCTTCCAGGAGCTCCTCGTTGTTCGCCTCGGGGTTCTGCAGGAACCACTGGACGCCGTCGTTGACCTCGCGCAGGTTGTGGCTCGGGATGTTGGTCGCCATACCGACCGCGATGCCGGTCGAGCCGTTCACCAACAGGTTGGGGAACCGCGAGGGCAGCACCACCGGCTCGGCGGAGCGGCCGTCGTAGTTGGGGCGGAAGTCGACGGTGTCCTCGTCGATGTCCCGCACCATCTCCATCGACAGCGGCGCCATCTTGCACTCGGTGTAGCGCATGGCCGCGGCCGGGTCGTTGCCCGGGGAGCCGAAGTTGCCGTTGCCGTCGACCAGCACCATCCGCAGCGACCAGGGCTGGGCCAGGCGCACCAGGGTGTCGTAGATCGGCGAGTCGCCGTGCGGGTGGTAGATACCCATGACTTCACCGACGACGCGGGCGCACTTGTAGTAGCCGCGGTCGGGCCGGTAACCGCCGTCGTACATCGCGTACAGCACCCGGCGGTGCACCGGCTTCAGGCCGTCGCGGACGTCCGGCAGCGCGCGGCCGACGATCACGCTCATCGCGTAGTCGAGGTACGAGCGCTGCATCTCCGTCTGGAGGTCGACCGGATCGATCCGGTCTCCCTGCGGCATCTCGTCCACAGTCTCCGTGCTCAAATCTCAATCCTTCGCTGTCAAGGAGAGGTGGTGCTCTCGTCAGGCTTGTTCGTGGACGGGTGTGGACTCAGATGTCCAGGAACCTGACGTCCTTCGCGTTGCGCTGAATGAAGTTGCGGCGGGCCTCGACGTCCTCGCCCATCAGGACCGAGAACAGGTCGTCGGCCTGGGCCGCGTCGTCGAGGGTGACCTGGCGCAGGATCCGGTGCTCCCGGTCCATGGTGGTGATCCGCAGCTCCTCGGCGTTCATCTCACCGAGGCCCTTGAAGCGCTGGACGGTCTCGTCCTTCCTCCGCTTGTTCGCCGCGACGCCCGCCTCGAGCAGCTGGTCGCGCTCGCGGTCGGAGTAGGCGTAGTAGAAGTCGTTCTGCGTCCACTTCACCTTGTACAGCGGCGGCGCGGCCAGGTACACGTGCCCGGCCTCGACCAGCGGCTTCATGAACCGGAACAGCAGCGTGAGAAGCAGGGTATTGATGTGCGCGCCGTCGACGTCGGCGTCGGCCATCAGAATGATCTTGTGGTAGCGCAGCCGGCTGATGTCGAAGTCGTCGTGCACCCCGGTGCCCAGCGCCGAGATCAGCGCCTGCACTTCGGTGTTCTGCAGCACCTTGTCGATGCGCGCCTTCTCCACGTTCAGGATCTTGCCGCGGATCGGCAGGATGGCCTGGGTCATCGGGTCGCGGCCGGAGCGCGCCGAGCCGCCGGCGGAGTCACCCTCGACGATGAAGATCTCGGTCTTCGTCGGGTCGTTGGACTGGCAGTCGGACAGCTTGCCGGGCAGCGAGGACGACTCCAGCAGACCCTTGCGACGGGTCAGCTCGCGGGCCTTGCGCGCGGCCATGCGCGCGGTGGAGGCCTGGATCGTCTTGCGGATGACCTCGCGGGCCTCGTTCGGGTTCTCCTCGAGCCACTCGCCGAGCTTCTCGTAGACCAGACGCTGAACGAACGTCTTGGCCTCGGGGTTGCCCAGCTTGTCCTTGGTCTGGCCCTCGAACTGCGGCTCGGACAGCTTCACCGAGACGATCGTGGTCAGGCCCTCGCGGATGTCCTCGCCGGCGAGGTTCTCGTCCTTCTCCTTGAGCAGCTTCTGGTCGCGCGCGTACTTGTTGATCAGCGTCGTCAGCGCCGCGCGGAAGCCCTCCTCGTGCGTACCGCCGCCATGGGTGTTGATGTTGTTGGCGAAGGTGTAGATCGACTCGGAGTACTGGCTGTTCCACTGCAGGGCGATCTCGGCCGCCAGAGTGCGGTCCTTGTCCTCGCCCTCGAAGTCGATGACGTTCGGGTGGACCGGCTCGCCCTTACGGGCGTTGATGTGCCGCACGAAGTCGGCGATGCCGCCCTCGGCGTGGTACTTCACCGAGCGCTGCTCGCCGTTCTCGTCGATGAACTCGGGGCGCTCGTCGGTCAGCGAGATCGTCAGGCCCTTGTTGAGGAAGGCCATCTCCTGGAACCGGCGCGAGAGGGTCTCGAAGGAGTAGACCGTGGTCTCGAAGATGTCGGTGTCGGCCCAGAAGATCGTCGAGGTGCCGGTGTCCTCGGCCGGGCCGCCCTTGCTCACGTCGGCCTCGGGCACGCCACGCTTGTACACCTGGTTCCAGACGAAGCCCTCGGTGTGCACCTCGACCTCGACCCGGGTGGACAGCGCGTTCACGACCGAGACGCCGACGCCGTGCAGACCGCCGGAGACCTTGTAGCCGCCGTCGCCGAACTTGCCGCCGGCGTGCAGGATCGTCATCACGACTTCCAGCGCGGACTTGCCGGTCTTGGTGTTGATGCCGACCGGGATGCCGCGGCCGTTGTCCACGACCTTCACGCCGCCGTCGGCCAGCAGCCTGACCTCGATGGTGTCGGCGTACCCGGCCATCGCCTCGTCCACCGAGTTGTCGACGATCTCGTAGACCAGGTGGTGCAGGCCGCGTTCACCGGTGGAGCCGATGTACATGCCCGGCCGCTTCCGGACGGCTTCCAACCCCTCCAGGACACTGATGGAGTCAGCGTTATAGGTGCCATCGGGGTTCGGGGTGATGTCCCCGGTCGGTTCTACGTCCGCCACGGCGCGCTGGCCCTTTCTCAAAACACGGCCCTGAGCGTGCGGAGCGCGCCGTCGGAGGAAGCCACCGGACAGTCGCGGCCCGACGCGAGCCGCGAAGGGGAAGACTTACGAGCTTTATTCTACCCTGCCCGGCTGACCAAAGTGGCCCTCATACGGCCCTGTGAGGCCTTGAGAGACATTTTTTGCCCGTCTTTGAAGTCCCCCCATACGAGCCGCCCTGTGAACCGCTCACGAGAGCGTCCGGCACGGTCTGAGGATGCGAGAGGGTGATTGTCACAGATATGGACCTTTATAGTCGCCGATCAGCTGGCCGATTCCCAAGCCATGACCGGGCGATTGTGGCTGATGAGACACCTGTGGACCCCCGGGACGGCGGAGCCGGCGGGACGGCCCGTCGCGAACCTAACGACCCCGGCGGGCCGGAACAAGGTCAAAAGATAGGGAACCGGCCGGGATCGGTCACCGGCCGCCCGGCCCGACCACTTTCAGGCTCGAGATCGCCCCGGCGGCTTCGCGGCCGCCGTGGCTCGCCCGCGACGTCCCCAGTTCGGCATTGAGTTTCGCGAGCAGCTGGGGGGCGAGCATCCGCAGCTCGGTGGCCCAGGCCGCGGAATCGGTGCGGACGGTCAGGATCCCGTCGTTGAACTCCAGCGGCGTGCAGTGCGCGGCGATGTGGCTGCCCACGATGTCGCCCCAGCGGCCCATGACGCCGCCGACCGCCGCCGGAACGCTCCAGCCGCGGTCCTCGATCATCCTGGGGAGTGCCGAGGAGAGCAGTTGCGGATCGCGTTCGTCGGGGCCGGATCCCGAGCGCTGGCCCGGACTGCTGCTACGTCGGCGGTTGCCGTTCCAGCCGCCGCCCTCCTTGCCGCGGGCCCGCGCGGCGGTGAGGGCGGCACGGGCCAGATCCATGCCGGAACCCTTGGCCTCATCAGCGCCGGAACCGTTGTCCACAGGCTGTGGATTCACGCCGCACTCACCGATCCCCCGGCCACCGCGAACTTCTGGCCGATCAGTTGTTCCGGAACGTCGGCGTCCACCGCCGCGGTGATGAGCACCTGGTCGGCGCCGGAGACCCGCTCGGCCAGCCGACGGCGGCGCTTGGTGTCGAGTTCGGCGAAGACGTCGTCGAGGATCAGGACCGGCTCGCCGCCTTCTGAGCCGTCCGAACGCAGCAGATCGTAGGCGGCCAAACGTAATGCCAGCGCGTATGACCAGGACTCGCCGTGGCTCGCGTAGCCGCGGGCGGGCATCAGACTTCCGGAAAGCCCAGCCTCTCCCGAAGAGGAGGTCAGCTCCAGCACCATCTCGTCGCGATGCGGGCCGACCAGGGTGATGCCCCGGTCCAATTCGTTAGCGCGGGCCTCGCCGATGGCCGCCAGGAACTGTTCCGTGAGGACGTCGACAGCCGGGTCGGGTTCCGGGGAAAGGGTTGAGCGGTAACCGATCCGGGTCGCGCCGCCCTCGGCGATCTCGGCGTAACACTTGTCCACAAGTGGGGACAACGCCGAGATCAGGGCCAGCCGCGCACCGACGAGTTCCGCTCCGACCTTGGCCAGGTGGTGGTCCCACGCGTCGAGAGTCGTGAGGTTGGGGCCGGAGGTCTTGTTACGCCGGGCCATCGCGGCCGTGCGCAGCAAAGTGTTCCGCTGCTTCAGCACCCGGTCATAGTCCGCGCGGACCCCGGCGTACCGCGGCCAGCGCGCGACCAGCAGCTCGTCCAGGAACCGGCGGCGCTCCCCGGGGTCGCCCTTCACCAGCGCGAGGTCTTCCGGGGCGAACAACACCGTGCGCAGCACGCCGAGGACTTCGCGGGGCCGCGGCACCGGGTTGCGGTTCAGCCGCGCCCGGTTCGACCCGCCCGGGTTCAGCTCGATTTCCACAAGCTGTGTACGGCCTTCGCGCTCCACGTTCGCCCGCACTATGGCGCGCGGCGCACCGAACCGCACGAGCGGCTGGTCGGTGGCCACCCGGTGGCTGTCCAGGGTGGCGATGTAGCCGATCGCCTCGACCAGGTTGGTCTTCCCCTGCCCGTTGGGCCCGACGAACGCGGTGACGCCTCCCTGGAGCGCGAGCTCCAGGGAGGCGTACGAGCGGAAATCCGCCAGCGACAGATGCGTGACCCGCACTGGGTCCTAACTCTCCTTCTGCACGGCGTGGCCCCCGAACTGGTTACGCAGCGCCGCGACAGCCTTCATCTGCGGGGAGTCCTCCTGCCGCGAGCTGAAGCGCGCGTACAGCGAGGCGGTGATCGCCGGGGTCGGCACGGCCAGGTCGATACCGGCCTCCACGGTCCAGCGGCCCTCGCCGGAGTCGTCGGCGTAGCCGCGGATGCCGGACAGGTGCTCGTCGTCGTCCAGCGCGCGGACCAGCAGGTCCAGCAGCCAGGAGCGGATGACGGTGCCCTCCTGCCAGGAGCGGAAGATCTCGCGCACGTTGGTCACGTTCGGAGCCGACTCCAGCAGCTCCCAGCCCTCGGCGTAGGACTGCATGATGCCGTACTCGATGCCGTTGTGGACCATCTTCGAGAAGTGGCCGGCGCCGACCCCGCCGGCGTGCACGAACCCGCTGTCGCCCTCGGGCTTGAGCGCGTCGAAGACCGGCTGCACCCGGGCGATGTCCGCGTCCTCGCCGCCGACCATCAGGGCGTAGCCGTTCTGCAGGCCCCAGACGCCGCCGGAGACGCCGGCGTCGACGAAGGAGATGTCCTTGGTCTTCAGCAGCTCGGCGTGCTTGACGTCCTCGGTCCAGCGCGAGTTGCCGCCGTCGATCACCAGGTCACCGGCGTCCAGCAGATCGGACAGTTCGCGGACGGTGGCGTCGGTGGCCTCGCCGGCCGGAACCATGATCCAGACCGCGCGCGGCGCGGGCAGCGCCTCGACCAGCTCCTTCAGCGAGCCGACGTCGGCCAGCTTGGGGTCGCGGTCGTAGCCGACGACTGTGTGCCCGGCGCGGCGGATGCGCTCGCGCATGTTGCCGCCCATCTTGCCCAGGCCGACAAGACCGATCTCCATGGTCTTCCCCTTGATTGTTCCGTCACCTGATTGTGTCAGGACCGACCTTACGGCGAGCGCGCAGCGTGTGCTTGCCCGGTCAGCCTGCGGACTGACCCGGGACACGCAGCGGCATCATCAGGTAACGGAACTCCTCCTGCGGCGGGGCGTCCAAGGCCGGGCGGCCCATGAGCACCGCGGGCTTGGAGGCGACGGTGAACGACAGCTGCGCGTACTGGGTGTCGATCACCTGCAGGCCGTCGAGCAGGAAGCTGGGGTTGAACGAGACGCTGATGTCCTCGCCGTCCAGCACCGCGTCCATGGCCTCCGAGGCCTGCGCCTCGTCGCCCGCACCGGCCTCCAGGGTCACCTCGCCCTGGGTGAAGGCCAGTTTGATCGGCGAGGTGCGGTCGGCCACCAGGGACACGCGCTTGGCGGCCTCCAGGAACGGCGCGGTCTCGACCGTGGCGGTGATGTTGTACTCCGACGGGAACAGCGAGCGGTACTTCACGAACTCGCCGGACAGCAGCCGCGAGGTCATCCGGCGTGAGCCCTTGGCCCCGCTGGAGGCACCGTCGCCGGACTCGAAGCCGATCAGCCCTTCACCGGCCTCGCCGCCGGACAGCGCCAGGGTGACCCAGTCACCGCCGGTGAGCGCCTTGGCGGTGTCGGACAGCACCTTGGACGGGATCAGCGAGGTCGCCGACATGTCCTGCTGCTCGGGCTTCCACTGGAGCTCGCGCACGGCCAGCCGGAAGCGGTCGGTGGCGACCAGGGTGATCTTCTCGCCCTCGATCTCCACCCGGATCCCGGTCAGCATCGGGATGGTGTCGTCGCGGCCGGCCGCGATGGCCACCTGGGAGACCGCGCCGGCCAGGCCGGAAGCGGTGACCGCACCGGTCGCGGTCGGCATCGTGGGCAGCGCCGGGTAGTCCTCGACCGGGAGGGTCTGCAGGGTGAAGCGGCTGGATCCACAGCTGAGGAGAACTTTGGAGCCCTCGGTGGAGAACTCCACGGGGCGGTTCGGCAGCGACTTGGCGATGTCGGCCAGGAGCTTGCCGTGGATCAGGATGCGGCCCGGCTCGGTGACGTCGGCACCGATCTGCGCCCGCGAGGAGACCTCGTAGTCGAAGCCGGACAGCGTGACCGAACCGTTGTCCCCCTCGCCGCCCTCGCTCTCAACGGCCTCGAAGACCAGGCCGGCCAGCACCGGGGCGGCCGGGCGGCTGGGCAGGGACCGCGCAGTCCATGCCACGGCCTCGGAAAGGACGTCGCGTTCGACCCGGAACTTCACCGGACACCGCCTCCTGCTTGCTTTGCTCGCTGCTCGTCGGAACCAGCGTCCCATCATGCCGCCTGCGACCCACAGGCTGTGAATCGGCGCGGCGATCGAGAGGTTCCAGTGTGCCTGAAACGAGCTTCGGCAGGAGTGGAAACGGCGAGAACGGGGGAAGCACTGTCAGAGGGCCCTGAAAGAGTGAATCCGGCTTCGGCGCCTTCGGACGTCCAACAAGTGGGCCGCGAGTTTTCCACAGATGTGGGCCGAGACTGATCAAATCGGCCGACGTAGCTAACTGTTCTCGTAGTAGTAGTAGGGGCTGTGGATACTGTGGATAACCGGTATCGGGGCAGCTCAGACCTATTATGTTAGTCCACATTGCTTGTGTGTTCAGCTGTGGAAAACAATTCATCTCTGGGGATAACCCGCTGGTATCCACACGTCCACTCAGTTACACACAGCGTTGTCCACAGGTTATCCCCAGTTTTCCCCCGTCTTTTCCCCAGGCGGGCGTGATCTTGCGATCTGCCATGTGGGTGACAAGTTGAACCAGTGGAACGTCATGCGTCCGAACCTTTTCCCGCCATCTCCTTAGCGACATAGAGCTTCGAAGCGGACATGTGAGGACATTAGTCGACAAGGAGCTATGAAAGGTGGGAGGCGCGGGTTTTCTCGATCTTCGGCGTGTCGTGTCACCGGCCGGTGGCGGCACGGCAAAGAGGTCCCCCGCGCCGGGTGCGCGGGGGACCTCAGAGGTGAAGGGGCAGGTCAGCCGGACTGTTTGATGCGGTTGGTGAGTTCGGTGACCTGGTTGAAGATGGCCCGGCGCTCCGGAAGCAGGTTGCGGATCTTGCGGTCGGCGTGCATGACCGTGGTGTGGTCCCGGCCGCCGAAGGCCTGCCCGATCTTGGGCAGGGAAAGGTCGGTGAGCTCGCGGCACAGATACATGGCGATCTGCCGGGCGGTGACGAGGATCCGGCTGCGGGAAGTCCCACAGAGGTCCTCCAGGGTGATCCCGAAGTACATCGCCGTCTGGGCCATGATCGTGGAGGCCGTGATCTCCGGACCCGCGGCGTCCGGCATCAGGTTCTTCAATACGTCCTCGGCCAGCGACAAGTCGACCGGGGCCCGGTTCAGCGAGGCGTACGCCGTGACCCGGATCAGCGCGCCCTCGAGCTCGCGGATGTTGGTGGAGATCTTGGAAGCGATGAACTCCAGTACCTCCGGCGGCGCGTTCAGACCTTCTTGTTGGGCCTTCTTCCGCAGGATCGCGATCCGGGTCTCCAGCTCGGGCGGCTGGATGTCGGTGATCAGGCCCCACTCGAACCGGGAGCGGAGCCGGTCCTCCAGGGTGTTCAGCTGCTTGGGCGGCCGGTCGCTGGAGATGACGATCTGCTTGGAGGCGTTGTGGAGGGTGTTGAAGGTGTGGAAGAACTCCTCCTGCGTCCCCTCCTTGTTCTCCAGGAACTGGATGTCGTCGACCATCAGGATGTCGACGTCGCGGTAGCGCTTGCGCAGGTGGTTGCCGGCGCCGTCGCGGATCGCGTTGATGAAGTCATTGGTGAACTCCTCGGTGGACACGTAGCGCACGCGGGTGCCCGGGTACAGGTTGCGCGCGTAGTGGCCGATCGCGTGGAGCAGGTGCGTCTTGCCCAGGCCGGAGTCGCCGTAGATGAACAGCGGGTTGTAGGCCTTGGCCGGGGCCTCGGCGACGGCGACCGCGGCGGCGTGCGCGAAGCGGTTGCTGGAGCCGATGACGAAGGTCTCGAAGACGTACTTCTCATTGAGCTTGGCCTGCTGGGCCTTGGCGCCGTCGTCAGGTGTGGACGAACGGGCGCCGGGGCTGCCGGTGGACAAGGACAGAGTGGCCGCTATCGGGTCGCTCTCCTCGACCGGGGGCTCTGAGATGCGCGGCGGGGGCAGGGCCATGCCGCCGACCGAGGCCCGGGGCAGCTCGGTGGGGAAGCCCGGCGGGTCGCTGTGGAAGACCGACGGCGCGGGCTGCTCGGGGCCGGCCGAGGTCACCGGAGGCGGCGTCCAGTGCGCCGGGGGCGGCGCGAGCTGCTGGATGACCGGGGCGGCCGGGGCCGGGGCCGGAGATGCCGAGCCCGGGGTGTTCTCCATCGCCTTGTCGACGAACAGGCTGAACTTGATGTCCGGGCCGAACATGGCGGCCAGATGGGTGGTGAGCATCGGCTCCAGCCGCTGCTCCAGATAGTTCTTGGAGAAGTCGTCGGGCACCGCGAGCACGATCGTGTCGCCGATCACGGTCCGGGCCTCCGGGATCATCAGGAAGGCCTGCTCGCTCTTGGTCAGGGAGCTGTCCGATTCGACCCGGGCGCGGAACTGCGGCCACAACGCGGTGGCATCGCCGGGGGCGGCCGGCGGATGCGGGACCGGGGTGTAGCCTTGCGGGTCTGACACGTCCTGCGGCTCCATTCTGTTGCCGCCACTGGCCGGCGCCGGCGGATCGGCGTCACGTTTCCCACAGGCTTTCCACAGGTCGTACGCAGCAACTGTGTACAGCTGTGGATAAGGCCGGGCGCGGCCGCGTCGGTTGTCGTATCTGTCGTTTTCACAGGTCCGGCGCCCACCGGGGCCGAGCGGGCCTGACAAAATGCCGCGTGCCACCTGGCGGCGACGGTCCGCTGACGGTAGCGGTTCCCCACGGTTATCCACAAGTACGGTGGTCCTGTGGATAATAGTCCTCAGGAGTGCCGCGACGGCCGGGCCCACCTCGGGTTTGACCCTTCCGGGTGGCGCCACGTACCGTAAGCAGGTCGAGAAGTCGATTGCCGATGCCGCGCGTCTACGCGCGAGACCCTGTTGCCGCACTTCACAGACATACCGAGCAGTGACGCCGCCCTGAAGGGCGCCAACCAACAAAGCGGAGCCCCCAGTGAGCAAGCGCACCTTCCAGCCGAACAACCGCCGTCGTGCCAAGACCCACGGCTTCCGTCTCCGGATGCGGACCCGTGCCGGGCGCGCGATCCTGGCCAACCGCCGTGCCAAGGGCCGTAGCGAGCTGTCGGCCTGAGCCGCAGTTCAGATCCTTCCGACCCGCCGTGCTCCCCTCCGCGCACCGCATGCGGAGGTCGGCGGACTTCGGTGCTGCCGTACGCGGCGGCCGACGTGCCGGACGGACCACCCTTGTCGCGCATCTGGCCGTTCCCAGCGACTCCCCGCCCGCTGCTGCTGATGCCGCAGTGCTGGCGGGCTTCGTCGTGAGCAAGGCCGTGGGCCCGGCCGTGGTGCGGACCACGGTCAAGCGCCGGCTGCGGCATCTGGTCCGCGAGCGGCTGGATCTGCTGCCCGCAGGGTCCAGACTGGTAGTCCGGGCGCTCCCGGCGGCGGCCACCGCGGACTCGGCCACTCTTGGCGCCGACCTGGATTCGGCCCTGCGGAAGCTGTTGCGATGAAGTACGTGTTGATGGGCCTGATCCGGCTCTACCAGATCGTCCTGAGCCCGGTCGTGAACTGGCGCGGCCCGGTGTGCAAATTCGAGCCCTCGTGCTCCCACTACGGCTACGAGGCCGTGAAGACGCACGGGGCGATCAAGGGCGGCGGCATGACCGTGTGGCGGGTGCTGCGCTGCAACCCGTGGAGCTCGGGCGGATACGATCCAGTCAAGCCCCGCGAGCCCAGAGGTCCTGAGGGCGACGAAGACGACAGCCAGGCGCGGAACCTCTCGGAGTCCGAGACGAGTTCCCCTGGTGAGACAACACAGACTTCCGACCGGACTGAGATGGTCGGTTTGCCCACCAAGCCGGCCCGCGACGCGGTCCGGCCCGACCTGATGTCCAGCCGAGGAGCGCGATCGTGATCGACACAATCCTCTCCCCGATCATCTGGGCCACCAGCTTCGTGATGATGCTGTGGCACCGGGCGTTCGGGGCGATTTTCGGCAGTAGTTCCTCGGCGTCCTGGGTGCTGTCGATCATCTTCTTGACGATCACCATCCGCGCGGCGATGATCCCGCTGTTCCGTAAGCAGATCAAGTCGATGCAGAACATGCAGCGACTCCAGCCCCAGATCCAGGCGCTGCAGAAGAAGTACAAGCTCGACAAGCAGAAGCTTCAGCAGGAAATGATGAAGCTGTACAAGGACAACGGGACCTCCCCGTTCGCCTCGTGCATGCCGATCCTGCTCCAGACGCCGTTCTTCATGGGCCTGTACCGGGTGCTCAGCCACGTCTCGGCGGGCAACGCGGTCGGCGCGCTGTCCAAGGGCGACTCGGTCAGCGCCCAGCACGCCAACTTCTTCGGCGCCCCGCTGTCCTTGAGCTTCCTGCACCACACGCCGTCCCAGATGGCCAACATCGGGATCCACTCGGTCACGAACCTGCAGGTCATCGCGATCATCATGGCGATCATCTACGCCACGTCGCAGTTCCTGACGCAGCGCATGATGATGGCCAAGAACACCAACCTGGACAACAGCGTCCCGAACCCGATGATGCAGAGCCAGAAGATCATGCTCTACGTCATGCCGTTCGGCATGCTGTTCTTCAGCTTGAACGTGCAGATCGGCGTCGTGCTGTATCTGATGACCACGAACGTGTGGACGATCGGCCAGCAGTTCTACACTCTGCGCAATTCCCCGATGCCCGGCAGCCAGGCCGAGAAGGAGATGCTGGCCCGCCGCAAGGCCAAGGAGGACAAGAAGCGCCAGGACCTGATCGCGAAGGACCCGGAGGCGGCCAGGGAACTGGCGGCCGCCAACACCGCGGCCCAGGACAAGGCGGCGATCTCCAGGCAGCGACAGCAGCCGGTCCGCACCACTCGTAGCAAGCGCAAGAAGTAGAGGAGCCGCACGCCCATGAGCGACACCACCGCGGTGACCGAGGCCGAGGCCTCCGAACTGGCCGATGCCGAGCCGCAGGCCGGCCAGGAGCAGGCCGACAAGCCCGTCGAGCGGGCCCCGGAGTCACCGGCCGAGCGCATCGCCCGCCTGGAGCGGGAGGGCGACATCGCCGCCGACTACCTGGAGGGCCTGCTCGACATCGCCGACCTGGACGGCGACATCGACATGGACGTCGAGGGCGACCGGGCCTCGGTGTCCATCGTCGGCGGCAAGCTCTCGCACCTGGTCGGCTCCGAGGGCGAGGTCCTGGACGCGCTGCAGGAGCTGACCCGGCTGGCGGTGCTCCGGGAGACCGGCGAGCGGTCCCGGCTGATGCTGGACATCGACGGGCACCGGGCCACCCGGCGCTCCGAGCTCACCCGGATCGGCACCGAGGCGGCTCGCAAGGTGGCCGAGACCGGCGAGCCGGTGAAGCTCTCGGCGATGTCGCCGTTCGAGCGCAAGGTGGTGCACGACGCGGTGGCGGCCGCCGGGCTGCGCAGCGAGTCGGAGGGCGAGGAGCCGAACCGCTGTGTGGTCGTCCTTCCGTCCCTGTCGCAGTCGGCCTGAGAACCGAGCTGGGACATAGTGGAGACATGCGACCTTCTGCGCCGGACCCCGCCGTCGCCGGCGGCGGCGAGCCCACCGATCTGGTGTTAGGCCCCGCCCCGGAGGCGGTGGTGTCGGTTTTCGGAGACCGGGCG
This sequence comes from Catenulispora pinistramenti, assembly GCF_018274385.1. Classification (GTDB taxonomy): domain Bacteria; phylum Actinomycetota; class Actinomycetes; order Streptomycetales; family Catenulisporaceae; genus Catenulispora; species Catenulispora pinistramenti. The sequence goes on from NZ_JAAFYZ010000111.1 coordinate 15,233, forward strand.
GCGGACGCCACCCGGTACGCGGAGATCCTTGCCGGTCCCGGGGTGACCCGCGGACTGCTCGGTCCCCGCGAAGTCCCGCGGTTGTGGGAGCGGCACATTCTCAACTGCGCCGTGGTCGGTGAACTGCTGCCCGCGGACATCCGGGTCTGTGACGTCGGCTCCGGCGCGGGTCTGCCCGGCATCGTCCTGGCGCTGGCCCGCCCGGACCTGTCGGTCACCCTCCTGGAGCCCCTGCTGCGCCGCACCCTGTTCCTGGACGAGGTGATCGATCTCCTGGGCCTGGAGAACGTGCGGGTGCTGCGCGGCCGGGCCGAGGAGTTCGCCGGCAAGGAGCGGTTCGAGGTGGTGACCTCCCGGGCCGTGGCGCCGCTGGACCGGCTGGCCGGGTGGTCGCTCCCGCTGCTGCGGTCCGGCGGGGAGATGGTCGCCCTCAAGGGCGGTTCGGCCGAGGCCGAGTTGGCCGAGAGTGCGGAGCTGCTGGCGAAGCTCGGTGCCACGCGCTGGAGCGTGCAGATGATCGGCGCCGGGATCGTGGAGCCGCCGACGACGGTGATCCGGGTCGGGATCGACGAGGAGATCCAGATTCGCAGCGCGAAGAAGTCCCGGCCGCGGAACCGGCGGCCCGGGCGCTGAGAGTGGACGCCGGCCCGGCGATGTTTCACGGGAAACAGCGCGGACCGGTAGCGCGAAGCCGCCCGGTGGTCCGAGATCAGTGAGCCGGTTTCCCGTGAAACATCGCCGGATGTTTCACGGGAAACCGGCTCGCGACGGTTGGCGCGGGCGATGTTTCACGGGAAACTGGCGAAAGAAGCTTGGTTTCACGCGAAACTCCGCCCTTCGTTCGTTCTCGGGGAAGCGAGTACGGCAGACTGTTGCTTCGTAGCTTCTCGCCTCGGCGAGCACAGCCTTTCGCGCGTCCCATGACAGGAGTTCTTCCGTGGCCGCACCCGGCAATGAACACCGAGAGCACCAGGGGGTCGACCCGCTGCTCGCGCAGTCAGTGGTGGACAGCCTGAACGACGAGCCCTACTACCCCGCCGGGACCACCGACGTGATGGCCACGCCGCCGGTGGACCTCGAGTACGAGTCCGGACACGTTCCCGCGGGAGCCACCCCCTCTGCACCCCTTCAGGTATCGCACATGCCGTCTTCTTCAGTTCCCGCCCAGGGTCCGTCCGCCGCTGACGACACGGACACCCCGATCGCCCGCCAAGCCGCCGCCGCTATAGAAGCGCTGTCCGGAGTCACCCGGCTTCCCAAGCCGGACAAGACCCGAGTGCTGGTCGTCGCCAACCAGAAGGGTGGCGTCGGCAAGACCACGACCACGGTCAACCTGGCCGCCTCGCTCGCCCAGGCCGGCTCCAGTGTGCTGGTGATCGACCTGGACCCGCAGGGGAACGCGTCCACCGCGCTGTCGGTCGAGCACCACGCCGACGTGCCGTCGGTCTACGACGTCCTCATCGAGCGGTACACGATGGACGAGGTCGTGCAGCAGGTGCCGGAGATCCCCAATCTCTACTGCTGCCCGGCGACCATCGACCTGGCCGGTGCCGAGATCGAACTGGTCTCGATGGTGGCCCGGGAGAACCGCTTGGCCAAGGCGCTGTCCGGCTACCAGAAGAAGATGGACTACGTCCTCATCGACTGCCCGCCGTCGCTGGGCCTGCTGACGGTCAACGCGATGGTGGCCGGTGCCGAGGTGCTGATCCCGATCCAGTGCGAGTACTACGCGCTGGAAGGGCTGAGCCAGCTGCTCCACAACATCGAGCTGATCCGCGGCCATCTCAACCCCGAGCTGCACGTGTCGACGATCCTGCTCACCATGTACGACTCCCGGACCCGGCTGTCGACCGAGGTGGCCGAGCAGGTGCGGACCCACTTCCCGAATGAGGTGCTGTCCTCGGCGATCCCGCGCTCGGTGCGGGTGTCCGAGGCGCCGTCGTACGGCCAGACCGTCATGACGTGGGACCCGGTGTCGACCGGTGCCATCGCCTACCGGGACGCGGCCCGGGAGATCGCCGAGCGCGGCGCGTCCCGGATCCCGATGGACGGCATGAACGATTTCCGGGCCGACATCGAGTACGGTGGGGCGTCCCTGCACAGCGGTGGGCAGTGAACGGCACGATGGGAGAGCAGTGGTGAACGACCGCCGACGCGGCCTGGGCAAGGGCCTGGGGGCCCTGATTCCCTCCGGCGCCCCCACGTCGATACTGTCCGAGAAGACCCGTGCCGAGTCGGCGACCACGTCGACCGCCGAGGAGACTGTTTCACGGGAAACCGCGTCCGATGTTTCACGGGAAACAGCCCCGGCCGCGCCGGTGCGGACGGCGCTGGGAACGCTGCCGATCGATACGGCTCCCGACTATCGGGCGTCCGACGCGGCGAGCATCGGGTCCCGTTCGGCGTCGGTTCCGGCTCCGGCGTCGAGCCCGGAATCCAGTTACGACGCCGACCTGCCGGACGGGCTGATGCCGGTTCCGGGTGCGTCGTTCGCCGAGATCCCGCAGGGCCAGATCCGCCCGAACCCGGTGCAGCCGCGCACCGAGTTCGACGAAGTCGCCCTGGCCGAGCTGGTCGCCTCGATCAAGGAAGTCGGCCTGCTGCAGCCGATCGTGGTCCGGCAGCTGGCCGAGCCCGAGGGTGAGCACCGCTACGAACTCATCATGGGTGAGCGGCGGTGGCGGGCCTCGCAGGAGGCCGGCCTGTCGGCCATCCCCGCCATCATCCGCGACACCCGCGACGACCGGATGCTGCTGGACGCGCTGCTGGAGAACCTCCAGCGCGCCCAGCTGAACCCGCTCGAAGAGGCGGCGGCCTACGACCAACTGCTGAAGGACTTCGACTGCACCCACGAGGTGCTGGCGGAGAAGATCGGCAAGTCCCGGCCGCACGTGACCAACACCCTGCGGCTGCTCACCCTGACTCCCGGGATCCAGCGCCGGGTCGCGGCCGGCGTCATCACCGCCGGCCACGCCCGGGCGCTGCTCGGCCTGAAGTCGGTGGAGCAGCAGGAGGAGATCGCCAAGCGCATCGTCCGGGAGAACCTCTCGGTGCGGGCGGTCGAGGAACTGGCCGGGATGGGCCGCTGGGACGCCGCGGCTCTGGACACCGCGCTGACCGAGACGCCCGAGGACTACCTCGACCTCAGCGAGAAGCCCAAGGGCAAGCGGGTGCGCTCCGGAAGCCGGATGCCGATCCTGGAGGACTTCGGCCAGCGGCTGTCGGACCGGCTGGAGACCCGGGTGAAGGTCGACATCATGCAGAAGCGCGGTCGGATCACCATCGAGTACGCGGGGATAGAGGACCTGAAGCGGATCGCGAAGGCGATCCTCGGCGAGTAGCTGTTTCACGGGAAACCGTGACGAGGCCCGGCGGTTGTCCGCCGGGCCTCTGCCATGTTTCACGGGAAACAGCGGCGATGTTTCACGGGAAACGAGGTCTTCACGAACCAGGGGCCGGGGCGTCCGGCGCGTGCGGCGATGGGGCAGTACGTCGGGAAGGTGCGGGCCTGCTTGGGCGGCGCAGCGCCGCAAGGGCAACCGCGAGTGGGAGTTCAGCCGCGGGCTCGGCCGAGCTGTGCGTGTGAAACAGCGGCGGCTGAGCGTGAAACGAGCCATGTTTCACGGGAAACCAAGGGCTGGTTTCCCGTGAAACGTGGGGCTGCTACTTGGCGATGACGGCTTCGACCAGATTCCGGTAGAGCACGCCGAGGTCGAGATTCGCCGCGCCGACCGCTAGCGGGACCGAGCTGGTCTCGGTGAGGCCCGGTGCCACCGCCACTTCCAGGAACCAGGGCGTGCTGTCGGCGTCGAGGATCAGGTCGGTACGGGACATGCAGGACAGGCCGAGGGTGGTGTGCGCCCGGACGGCGACGTCCGCGACGGCCTTCTCCTCGTCGGGGGTGAGGCGGGCCGGGGCGAAGAACTCGGTGATGCCGGCGGTGTAGCGGGCCGCGTAGTCGTAGACGCCGGAGTCGGCGACGATCTCGACGGCGGGCAGGGCTCGTGGGCCATCGCCGGTGTCGACGACCGCCACCGCGATCTCGCGGCCGGTGATCTGTCGCTCGATGAGGGCCGTCTCGTCGTAGGCGAAGCAGGCGACCAGGGCGGCCGGCAGCTCCTCGCGGGTGCGGACCGCGGCGGCGCCGAGCGAGGAGCCGCCGCGGGCGGGCTTCACGAACAACGGCAGCGGGAATGCGGCGGACACCGCGTCCAGGACGGCTTGGGTACCGAGGTCTCGGAACGTCGTCTTGGGGATGGCGACCCAGTCGGGGGTGGACAGCCCGGCGGCGCGGATGGCGTCCTTGGCCGAGGGCTTGTCGAAGGTGCGGCGGCAGGCAGCTGCGGATGAGCCGACGTAGGGCACTCCCAGCAGAGCCAGGATCCCCTGGATCGCGCCGTCCTCACCGGTCGCACCGTGCAGGGTCGGGAAGACGGCATCGGGGCGGTCGGCGAGCAGCGATGGCAGGAGTCCGGCGTCGACGTCGCGCACTTGGACCTCGACGCCGGCCCCGCGCAGCGCGTCCGCCACTCGGCGGCCGGAGCGGATCGAGACGTCGCGCTCGTGGCTGAGGCCGCCGGCCAAGACGACGACACGGCCCAGGTCGCTCATTGCAATCACTGCCCTTCTCGGTTTCTTCGCCCCCGATCATGCCAGTCCGTGGACCGGCTGGAGGCCGATGTTTCACGGGAAACGGTGGTTCGGTTTCCCGTGAAACAAGGTCTTCGGCAGTCTGGCAGCGGGATGCTTCACGGGAAACCGATGCCCGGTTTCCCGTGAAACATCGGTCGCTAGGCGAGATCCGGTCCGGGTGTGTCGACGCCGTCCCGGGTCTCCAGCGCTCGCGAAGCCTCGTGGCCGAAGGCGGCCCGCAGTTCCATCTCCTCGCGCAGGACGTCCGCGAACCGCCGCACGCCTTCCCGGATCCGCTCCGGCGTCGGGTAGCAGTACGACAGGCGGAGCGAGGACGTGCCGAAGCCGTCGGAGTAGAAGCCGGTGCCCGGGACGTACGCGACGCGGGCCGTCACCGCGCGGGGCAGCATGGCCTTGGAGTCCAGCCCCGGGGGGAGGGTGACCCAGACGTAGAACCCGCCGTCGGGCTTGGTCCACGTGACACCCGCCGGCATCAGATCGGAAAGCGCCGACAGGGTCGCCTCACACCGTTCCCGGTACATCTCCCGGAACGCCTTGATCTGCTCGCGCCACGGCTGCGTGCCCAGGTAGCGGGAGACCAGCATCTGGGAGAAGGCCGGCGGGCACAGGTCGGCGGCCTCGGCGGCCAGCGTCAGCTTCTCCCGCACGGCGTGCGGGGCCAGCGCCCAACCGACCCGGAAGCCGGGGGCGAAGGTCTTGGAGAACGAGCCGAGATAGATGACGTTCTCGGTGTCCAGCGACCGCAGCGCCGGGTAGATCTCGCCTCCGAAGCCGAGCAGCCCGTAGGGGTTGTCCTCCAGGATCAGTATCCCGGCTTCGCGGCAGATCTCGATGATCTGCGGCCGCCGCTCGACGGCCATCGTCACGCCGGCCGGGTTGTGGAAGTTCGGAATCGTGTAGAGGAACTTGATGCGGCGGCCGGTGGCCTTCACCGAGGCGATCGCCGCGCGCAGGGTGTCCGGCACCAGGCCCTGGTCGTCCATTTCCACGTGGACCACCTGTGCCTGGTACGAGGCGAAGACGCCGAGCGCGCCGACGTAGGAGGGGCCCTCGGCCAGGATGACGTCGCCCGGGTCGATGAAGATCCGGGTGACCAGATCCAGCGCCTGCTGCGAGCCGACGGTCGCGATCACGTCGTCGGGGTGGCCCTCGATGCCCTCCAGGCGCATGATCTCGCAGATCTGCTCCCGCAGCTTCTCGTCGCCCTGGGCCCCGCCGTACTGCATCGCGATGGTGCCGGACTCGCGGACCAGTTCCTCGGCCACGGTCGCGATCGCGTCCATCGGCAGCGCCGCGAGGTTCGGCATGCCGCCGGCGAGGGACACCACCTCCGGCCGGGAGGCCACGGCGAAGAGAGCTCGGATCTCGGATGCGGTCATCCCGCGGGTCCTGGCTGCGTAACGGTCGACATACGAGTCGAGCCGGGAACCCGGACGCTGCGGGAGTTCCATATCACTCTCCTTGGAGTCGGAAGGTGGATGCCTGTTCACCAAGTCAAGCAGGCAAAGCCATCTTCCCGGGGGCTTGTCCGCCTTTTCGGCGACGTGTGACAGGACTAACATCCCCTTGGCGGAACGCCGCATAGGCAGCTCAGCGGCGGGTTTTCCGCTGGTCATCGCCGATCTGATCCGGAAGGAGCCGGCTGATGCGCAGACGGATCGCCTCAGGGCTTAAAGGCCGGCTCACGATCCGGCATGCGCTAAACGTCGCGCTGTGGTTCGCCGGCGGCGTCCTGGCCGGGTTCGGCAGCGGCGTCCTGCGGCCGCACCGGGTCACGTGGGTCGACCGCGATCGCTCGGAGGTGCAGGACGGTCTCGGTGGCCCCCGACCCCAGCCGCCGCGCCCACGACGAGCTGATGGTGTCGAGCTCGGTGTGCGGCACCAGCCGGACGTCGGCGAGCTGCCAGCCGAGCGCGGCCAGACGATCGGCCAGTCCGGTTGAGGCCACCGCCTCCGGGGTGAGTTCGGGGAGATCGCGGATCTCCAGCGGGATCGGATCCCGCCAGATGCTGGTGCCGATCGAGATCTCCAAAGGCGCGCCAGGCTTGGCGACCGCACGAAGCCCGGACAGTACGTCGGTCTCCCCCAGGACCACGCCGCGCAGGAGTTTGCCCCACGGCATGAGCACCGTGACTTCGTCGGCGACCCCGTGCAGCGCGGCCGGGACCGTCTCGATCGCCGAGCTCACCAGAACCAGGTTCGGGGCCCCGCCCTTGGCGGGCTTGCGGGCCGCCCGCACGGCGGTCTCGGTCATCCGCTGCCACGCCGGATCGACGCCGATCACCAACCACTCCGGGTGCGCGACGGCTTGGCGGTAGGCGGTGCGGGCGTCGCCGGTGCCGACGTCGACGAGGACCCGCTCGGCGGCGGCCAGGGCGCCGGCCAGCTCCGTGGGAGCCAGGTCGGTGAGCTTCTTGCCGGCGAGGACTTTGAGGGCGGCGGTGCGGGTCATGTCTGGTCCTGCTCGTTGAGAAGCGCGTAGAGCCGTTTGCGGGTGAGCCCGAAGGGGGCCAGGGCTTCGGTCAGGGTCCTGGGGGCGATACCGGCTTCGGTGAGGGCACGGGCGACGGCGGTCAGGTCGACGGGTTCGGCGTCGGACGCGGCCGGGCCGACGACGGTCAGTACGCCGGGCGTCTGGACCGCGGCGGCCGCGGTCGTAGGTGTCATGGCCGTGCCGAGGTCGAGTTCTGAGGTGTCCTCGATCCAGACGTCCCGCCCGGCGAAGAGCGCGGCAGAGCTCGCCACCGGCATGTGGAACACGACCGGTGTCAGAGGAAGCGTGGAGAGGCGCTGAGGGCTCCCCAGGTAGGCACAGGGGTAAGGAGGTAGGCCCGTGGCCAGAAGCGCTTCCAGCGGCTTGTGCGGCCCGGGGACCGCGACCCGGGCTCCGGCGGCGGCCGCTCGTTCGAGCACTGCGTTGGTCGCGGCGACCTCCTTGGGCGGTGCGTCCTCGGCGATGGTGAGGTCCACGGTTTCCCGTGAAACATCGATGGTTTCCCGTGAAACAAGGGCCTTCGCGGCGGGGAGCCGGGTGCGGTCGCCGAAGGTGATCCGCAGCAGGGGGCGCTCCGGCCCGAGCTCTTCCACGGTGAGGGTCACTTCGCGGCCCGGGTCGGCGAGGGCGGCGGCGAAGTCGTCCGGGAGGTCGTCCGCGGTGAGCGTGGAGTCGACGGCCAGGGTGTCGGCGTCGAGGGTGCGGCTGCGGCGGATGACGGCGCGGTCGGTGAGTGCCCGCCGCGGATTGAGTGTGGCCTCACCGATGAGGGCGGGCAGCCCCGGGGTCGCCAGGGTCAGCCGGACCCGGCCGCGCAAGGGGGCCAAGTTCGGGTCCAGGACGGTGGCGACCGCGAGCACACATGTCGCGCGCGGCGTGATGGCCGGCTCCGCGGTCAGCTCGAAGGTCTTCGCGTGGGTCGCCCGGATCGCCGGGTGGCCGCGGCCGACGAGGACGGCTTGGTGGGGATGGGGCACGGTTCCAGGGTAGGGGCGCGATCCCGGGCTCAGCTCCCGGTGACCCGCCGGTCGGCGGTGAGGGGAGGGCCAACGGATACCAGCGGGCGGGTCCGGGTGACTTGTTCGGGACCCGCCGACGCCCGATCGCCTACTGCGCGCGCAGCTCGGCCAGCCGCAGCACACCGGTCGGGGAGTCCGACTCCGGCGGCAGGTACAGCCGCTGGACCGCGATCACTATGGCGTCGGCACACGACTCGCGGAACCGCTGCGAGGCGAGCAGGGCCGCGTCGTGCGGGCTGGTGAGGTAGCCGAGCTCGATCCGCACCGCGGGCATCTGCGTGTAGCGCAGCACGTCCCACGTCATGCCGTGGGTGCCGAGGTTGGCCAGGCCGGTGCGGGCCGTGATCTCACGCTGCACCAGGCCGGCGAACCGCTCGCCGGTGGGGGAGCTGTGCCCGAAGCGGTCGTTGCCGTAGTAGAAGGCCGCGACGCCGGAGGCCGCCGGGTTGCTGTGGGCGTCGCAGTGCAGCGAGATGAGCAGATCCGCACCGAGCTCGTTGGCCTTCTCGGCGCGGCGCCGGTCGTCCGGGCTGCCGCCGGGGCCGTGCGACATGTACGTGGTGACGCTCAGCTTCTCCAGCCGGGTCTTGACCCGGTCGGCGATGTCGAAGACCACCTCGGCCTCGATCAGGCCGCCGGCGCCGACCCCGGAGTCCGGGCCGCCGTGGCCGGGGTCCAGGACCAGGGTCTTGCCGGGCAGGGCCGGACCGGCGCTCTGGATGGCCTCTGATTCGCGCATCGCGTGCAGCAGGCCGCCGTGCGCCATCCGGCGGTTCAGGCGGTTGAGGGCCTGCACGGTCGCCAGATCGGTGACACCGGTCGCCGGGAGCCCGACGTTGCGCTGGAACTCGCGGACCGCGCCGACGGTGGTGGGGTCGTAGGCGCCGTTGACCCGGCCGCAGTCGAAGCCGAGGGTGAGCAGCGAGCGCTGGAGTTCGGCCACGTCGTCGCCGAACGGCGGGTCGGCCGCCGGGGTCAGGTCGCGGTCGCCGAGCCGCCAGGAGGCTTCTTCCAGCAGCCGCATCGTGCCGGGGGTGACCATGCCGTCGACCGTGGTGCGGCGGGTCTGCTGGAAGTGGCGGACCGCGGTCTCCACCGCCTCGTCGAAGACCGGTTCGCCTTGGGCGGGGATGCTCCCCGCGTCGATCAGGCCGAGCCGGGCCAGGCGTTCGCGGATCGCGGCCACCGCGGGACCGGAGTCGCCGCGGCGGTAGGTCGGTTCAGTGGTCACGGTCCTCTACCCTACGCACTCTGCCACTCGCCTCCCGCGCAAAGCCGAAGGGGCGGTCAAAAGACCGCCCCTTTGACGAGCCGACTCTGGTTCAGCCGACGTAGTCAGCCAGGTCCTTGAGCAGCAGGGCCTTCGGCTTGGCGCCGACGATGGTCTTCACGACCTCGCCGCCGCGGTAGACGTTCAGCGTCGGGATCGACCGCACGCCGTACTTGGCCTGGGTGAGGGGGTTCTCATCCGTGTTGAGCTTCACGACGTCGATCTTCTCGCCGTGCTCGGCGAAGATGGCCTCCAGCACCGGGGCGACCTGGCGGCACGGGCCGCACCACGGCGCCCAGAAGTCGACCAGCACCGGCTTGTCGTTCTTCAGGACCTCCGTCTCGAAGGTCGCGTCGGTCACTGCGCGGATGTCGCCCATGGTGTGCTCCTCGTGTAGTTCCTCATGTAGTCGGCGTCCGGGGTGGCGGCGCCTCTAAATCGAATACAGCCCCGTGAAACCTCGCGATGTTTCACGGGAAACGTCGGTCAGACGGTGACGGGCTGGTGGTGCGCCAGCTCGGACAGGTGCCGTTCGGCGTCCAGCGCGGCGGCACACCCGGTGCCGGCCGCGGTGATCGCCTGCCGGTAGGTGTGGTCGACCACGTCGCCGGCCGCGTACACGGCCGGCAGGCTGGTCCGGGTGGTCGGCGAGTCGACCTTGATGTAGCCCTCGTCGTCCAGGTCCAGCACGCCGCGGAACAGCTCGGTGCGCGGCAGGTGGCCGATCGCCACGAACAGCGCGCCGGCCGGCTTCAGCGTCTCCTCACCGGTCTTCAGGTTGCGCAGCAGCACCCCGGTCACGTGGGCGTCGCCCTCGATGCCGGCGACCTCGGAGTCCCAGACGAAGGAGATCTTCGGGTTGGCGAAGGCCCGCTCCTGCATCACCTTGGACGCCCGCAGTTCATCCCGGCGGTGCACGACGGTCACCGTCTGACCGAAGCGGGTGAGGAACAGCGCCTCCTCCATGGCGGTGTCGCCGCCGCCGACCACGACGATGTCCTGGCCCTTGAAGAAGAAGCCGTCACAGGTGGCACACCACGAGACGCCCTTGCCGCTGAGCCGCTTCTCGTCCGGCAGGCCCAGCTCCTTGTACGCCGAGCCGGTCGAGACGATGACGGTGTGCGCCTCGTGCACGGTGCCCGCCGAGTCGGTGACCTTCTTTATCGGCCCGGTCAGGTCGACCGCGGTGACGTCGTCGAAGACCAGCTCCGCGCCGAACCGCTCGGCCTGCTTCTGCATGTTGTCCATCAGATCCGGGCCCATGATCCCCTCGGGGAAGCCCGGGAAGTTCTCGACCTCGGTGGTGTTCATCAGGGCGCCGCCGGCTGTCACGGAACCGGCGAACACCAGCGGATTCAGGCCCGCACGCGCGGTGTAGACCGCGGCGGTGTACCCGGCGGGTCCGGAACCGATGATGATGACGTTTCGGATCTCGCTCACGTGAGCCTGGCCTCTCGAATCCTGGGGCGACTTCAGTGCCGGTTGGCTCAACCGATCCTAGGCAAGATGCATTCCCGGCCGCGCCACGTGGCGGGTTTCACACGAGGTGTTAAGGGCGGGGGATCGTGGTCTGGGTGACAGCTTGTCCGGTTTTGCCCGAAGTACAGGAATCGAGGTCCACGACATACACGTCGGCGACCGTCGTGCTGCCGGGCTGCGAGTAGACCGACAGCGACGCCGGCTTGCCCTGGTACTGGGTCTGGGTGTGGGCCAGCAGCTGTGCGCCGCTCGGCACCGAGCTCGGCAGACACACCGGGCTGCTCCCCTGGGACGTGCCATTGGCCGGGGCCGACATGTGGCCACCGATCAAGTCCTCAGCCTGCTGCTGAATAGTCAAGGTGCTGTCTGTCGTGCTCGACGAGCCGTGGTCGGGACCGACGCCGACCTGAGGTGACATCCCCGGGCCCGGGGCCTTGTCCGACTGGGAGCCGACGCCATCAGGGCGGGTGACGGCCCCGTTCGCGGCCGCGCTGTCGGCATTGCTCTTGGCCTCGCCGCTCCCGCTGTTCAGCGCGACGATCCCGCCGATCCCGCCGACGATCACCAGCGTCGCCCCGGCCAGGCTGCCCAGGGCGATGCGGAACCGCCGGCGGCGCGGCCGGGCGGCGGCATGGCCCGCCGGGACGGTGTCCGCGGCCGGGGCCGTGCTCAGCGGCGGCTCGCGGTCCAGCGCGGCCTCGACACGGATCATGACGTCCTGCGGGATCGGCACCGGCGGCAGCAGATCGGCGAGCCCGGTGTCGCCCGCGATCAGGGCGAAGTCGGTGGAACACAGCGGGCACGAGGCCAGGTGGGCCCGGGCCGACTCGGTCGCCGGCGGATCGAGCAGCCCCTCGAACAGGTCCGCGAGCTGGTCCGGGTCGAGGTGGGTGCCGGGCTGGGAAGCGGCGGGATCGGTGATCATCCGGCCCTGCCTCCTTCCCGTCGATCTTGGCGCGTCGGAACTTTGACGCGCGCCGCGCCCCCTTGGTTCCCGCTTGGTTCAGCCTTCCCCGCGGGCGGCGGTGGGTCTCCCTCGCGGAGATGTCTCAGGAGTGGCAGGAGTTTCGCCCGGGCCCGGGCGCAGCGGCTCTTGACGGTTCCGGGGGCCACGCCCAGGGTCCGGGCGGTCTCCTCCACGCTGTAGCCCTCGACGTCCACCAGGACCAGCGCCACCCGCTGCTCCTCGGGCAGGGTGGCCAGCGCCGACCGCAGGGCCAGGCGCAGGTCGGTGTTGGCGATGTCGTCGGTGGCGGTGGGCCGCGCGTACTCGGTCTCCACCTCCGGCAGCGGGACGGTGGGCCGGCTGGTACGCCGCCGCATCCGGTCCAGGCAGGCGTTCACCACGACCCGGTGCAGCCAGGTGGTGACGGCCGAGTCGCCGCGGAACGAGCCGGCCGCCCGGTACGCCGAGATCATCGCGTCCTGCAGCGCGTCGGCGGCCTCCTCCGGGTCGCTCAGCGTGCGCAGCGCCACCGCCCAGAGCCGGTCGCGGTGCCGGCGGAAGAGCTCGCCGAAGGCGTCACCGTCCCCCTCGACGTGCCGGGCCAGCAGGGCCCGGTCGTCGAGCAGGGTGAGGTCGGCGCGCTGGGGCGGCATGGTCGATGCGGATCAGGAGGCGTTGAACTTCACGGACATGATGGAGTCGCCATAGCGGCTGGTCCCACCCTTGGCACACGGTATTGACATGTCCGGGCTCGGGGCGGCCGGCAGCGGCTGGGTGAACCAGATCAGGACGAAGCGGGTGCTTGCCGGGGAGTTGGCCTTCAGCGTGACCGTGGTGCTGCCGGGGTCTGCCGACGCGGCCTTGGTGAACCCCGCCGGAGGCTGGCCGGCGCTGATGGAGGGTACTGAAGTGACCGACGAGTCCGCGGTCCACATCTCCATGGCCGCGCCCGCCGTGCCGATGGTGACCGTCGCGTTGGAGATGGTCTTGGCCGAGCCCAGGTCGAAGATCAGCCCCGTGCCCTTGGGCTTGCCGTTGTGGGTAGGGGTGGGCCCGCAGTACTGGTTGGTGATCCAGCCCTTGTCGCCGATCTGGTTGTTCACCAGGTAGCCCTTGCCCTCGCTGCCGTCGTCCGAGTCGTAGATCGACACCGAGGCGGCGGTGACGCCGGCCGACGGCGGCGCCTGGCTGGCACCCGTGGTCGAGGACTGAGAGGCGGAGCTGTTCGTGGCGCCGGCCTTCTGGTCGCCCTTGCTGCCACTGCCGCTGAACATCGTGTAGGCCAACAGCGCGATGGCCACTACCGCGGCCAGTCCGCCGATGCCGATCAGCGTCGAGCTGTTCCGGCCGCCGCCACCGTTGCCGGAGCCGCGCGAGCCGCCGTAGCCGCCCCCGGATCCCCCGCCGCGCGGGCGGTATTCGTCCTCGTCGTAGGAAGCCGGCCGCTGCGGGGCGGTGTGCCCCACCGGGCGCTGCTGCGACGTGGGCGCCGGCTGGTAGCTCGGGGCCACCTGCGGCATGGCGGTGGTCCGGGCGGTGCCGGCCGGCATCGCGGGCATCACGGTGGTCTGCTGGTGGCGCAGCGGCGCGGTCTGCGGGGTCGAGGGCAGCGGGGCCTCGTAGCGCGGACGCGGCAGCTGGGCCAGCACGTCGGCGACCTCGGTCGGGGTCTGGAACTGCGGGCCCGCCGGGCCGTCGCCGAGGATGCGCAGGATCACCTCGTCCAGCTGCGGGGAGACCTCCGGGCGCAGCTCGCTCGGCGGGATCGGGTCCGGCTGCTGGGGGCGCTTGCCGGTGAGCAGCGCGTAGGACAGTTCGCCGATCGCGGTCAGGTCGGTGCCCAGCGGGTCCCGGGAGACGGTCCCGGTCAGCGCCGCGGCCAGGCACAGGTCGAGGATCTTCACCTCGCCGGTGTCGGTGCGCAGCACGGTCTTGGGGGACAGCCGCAGGTGGGCCAGGCCCTGGTCGTGCGCCTCGGTCATGGCCCGGGCGAGTTCGGTGGTGATCCGGACCGCCTCGGTGACCGGGACCGGACCGCCGCTGAGCACCTCGCCCAGGGTGTGGCCGTCGTGCAGCCACTCGGTGATGACGTAGTAGAGACCCTCGTCCGGCACGGCGTCCAGGACCTGGACGAAGTGGTTGTCGGCCATCGCGGCCGCGGCCCGGGCGGCGGCCATGAAGGCATCGGCGCGCGGCTGGTCGGCGCGCAGCAGGTGGATCCGGTTCGGGCGGTTCAGCTTCTCGTCGGCGGCGAGCCAGGTCACGGCCGGTCCCGTGGTGTGCAGGACTCGGTCCAGGCGGTACCGGCCGTCCAGCCGGTCGCCGGCGGTCACGCCGAGAGACAGGATCAGCGCCTCGGCGTCCGCGCCGATGCCGCCGTCCGGATCGGTGGTCTGGTCCGCGGCTGCCACATGACTCCCTGGTCCGTGCATGCTCTGTGGCATGGTCTCGTCATCCCCGCCTCATGGTATTAGGTTTCGTGCCGTCCTCGTGGCGCGTTGTCAGACCCTCATCTGTGCAGACCGTTCAGAACCATGGGCGGTTGCATCGGCAAACGTCTCTCGAGCGGTCGGCACCGGGTGATCGCCAGGCGGCTACCTCCCCAACTTCGCGCGTACCGAGCCGAGCAGCTGCTCGACTTCTTCCACGTGCATCAGGCGGGCGCACAGCACGTACAGCGTGGCCAGGAGACCTCCGCCGACCGCCAGCGAGACGGCGGAGCCCAGCCAACTCTGACCGACCATACGGTTCACATATAAAGCGACGATAAACGTCGCCCCGGCCGCGACCGCTGAGGCTCCTATCAACCGGACGTAAGTCTGCATGATGCGCTTGCCGTCCAGACCGTGCAGCCGCCGCTTCAGCTTCTGCACGGTGATCGCCAGGCCCAGGCAGTAGGCGATGCCGTAGACCGCGCACATCGCGACCACGGCCCAGCGCTCCTGGCCGCCGCCCTTCAGCGCGTAGAACACCGCCGAGCTCATCGCCACGTTCGCCGCCGAGATCCAGATGTTGATGGTGAACGGGCTCTTGGTGTCCTCGAAGGCGTAGAAGCCGCGCAGCATCAGGAACTGGGCCGAGAACGGGATCAGGCCGAGCGCGAACGCGGACAGCATGTAACCGATGATGTGCGCGTTGTCCATGGACATGCCGCCGTGCTTGAACAGCACCACGGCGATCTGCGGCCCGAGGACCAGGAACGCGAACGCCGACGGCACGATCGCCACCCCGGTGACCCGCAGGCCGTAGGAGATGTCGTCGCGGACCTGGGCCAGGTCGTTGCGGACCGCCGCGCGGCTCATCCGGGGCAGCAGCGCGGTGATCACCGAGACGGTGATCAGGGCCTGCGGCAGGCCCCAGATCATGAAGGCGTTGTTGTAGGCCGCCACGCCCCAGTGCTCGAAGCCGTCGTTGTTGACGTTGGAGGCGTACCGCATGACCACGGCCAGCCCTATCTGGTTCACCAGGACGAACAGCAGCGTCCACTTGGCCAGGGTGACCGCCTTGCCCAGCCCGTGTCCGCGCCAGTCGAAGCGCAGCGTGAGGTGCATGCCGGCGGACTTGATGTACGGCAGCAGGGTCAGCGCCTGCACCGCGATGCCCAGCGTGACGCCCAGACCCAGCAGCCGGACGTTGGAGGCCGGGATCGTCGAGGGCGTCAGGTCGTTCTTCCGGTTGATGTACCAGTAGGCGCTGGTGGAGCCGATGACCACGACGTTGGTCAGCACCGGGGTCCACATCATCGGGCCGAAGCGGCCCTTGGCGTTCAGGATCTGGCCGAGCACCACGAACAGGCCCAGGAAGAAGATCTGCGGCATGAACATCCGGCCGAGGTCGATCGCCAGCTGCCGGTCGGAGCCCTTGAAGCTGGAGAACAGGTCCACCAGCTCGGGGGTGAACAGCTCGGTGAGGATCGTCAGGACGAGCACGCCGGTCAGGACCAGCGTCAGCAGCCGGCTGGCGTAGGCCGAGCCGCCGTCGCGGTCCCGGTGCATCGAGCGCACCAGCTGCGGCACGAACACCGCGTTCAGCGCACCGCCGATGATCAGGATGTACAGCATGTTCGGCAGGTTCAGGCCGATGGTGTACGAGTTGGCGATGCTCGCGGTGCCGATTGCGGCCACCAGTAGGAACTGCCGGACCAGGCCGGTCAGCCGGGACGCCAGGGTGCCCAGGGCCATCAGCCGCGAGGCGCGGCCGACGCTGGGCTCGGCCGGGGCCGCCGGGCGGACCTCGGTCGCGGTGCGGTCCCGGACGCTGGAGTCCCAGGGACCGCCTTCGCGGGTGCCCGGTCCGGTGCCGGCCGGCCCGCCGGGCCCGCGCGTCGCCGGACCCTGCACCCGGCCGCGGCGTGGTGGTATCAGGGCTTCGAGGTTGCTGGGGTTCGCGCGGCGGGGCGCGACCGTCATCGTCGGGATCGGCGAGAGGTCCCAGCGGGTGGCGCTGACCGCGTCCTCGTAGTCGTCGCGCCAGTCGCGCTCCTGCTCGTCGTCGGCGCCGTACTGCTCCTGCTGCGGCGGCTGCCAGGCCGGCGGCTCCTGGTCGCCGCCGCGGCCCGGGACCTCGTCGCGGAACAGGGCGCGGTTGTCCTCGCCCGAGCGCCGGCCGGGGACGGGATCGTGGTTCCCGTTCGGCGGGGCGGGCTGCCAGGAATCGGCCGGGGCACGGCGCGGGTCGGGGGCGCCCGAAGCGCCGCCGCCGTACTGCTCGCCGTACTGGTCCGCGTGCGGAGCCTGGCGCGGGTCGGGCTGTCGGCCGTGCGGGGGCCCGGCGTGCTGCTGGGGGTGCCGCGGATCCGGCTGCGGACTGCGCGGGTCGCGGCGCTGCCCCAGCGAGGAGGCGCCGGGATCCCGGTACTGGTCGCCGTCCCGGTACGGGGGCTGACCGGCCTGCCGCGGGTCGGCGGCGTACGGCTCCCGGCCGCCGCGCGGCGGGTTCTGCGGACCGGCGTACTGCTCGCGGTACTGCGGGGCAT
>NZ_JAAFYZ010000112.1 GCF_018274385.1 Catenulispora pinistramenti
GCCGCGGCCGGGACCGGAGCTGGAGCTGGAGCTGGAGCTGGAGCCGGAGCCGTTTCGGCTGGCGCCGGGACCGAGGTCGAAGCCGGAATCGAGAGCGAAGCACCAGTCGGGACCGAGACCCGAACCGGGATCACGGCGGTGCCGGTGATGTAGTCCGCCTCGCCGGTCAGACCGAGGCTGTCGCCACGGTCTTTGAGCTCAACTTGCATCTTCCCTGCCTTGCCGGAGCGGCTGCGGTCGCTGTCCGACATAGGTGGACTGCGCGTGGATCCCCAGTGTGTACCACGTGAAGGCCGATTACGGCATCGATCTTGCGATTCTTACGATTTAGTCATCTGACTCCTGAATTCGTCGGCTCTGGGTGACGGCGCCCGCACCTTCCGCAGTCGGCGGCACGGGTTTGGTTCCCGCCGGTTCGCCCGAACAGGCGAACCCCGCCAGAACCCGCGTGGCATCAACAACAGAGCTCTGACCAGGGACTACACCGGCATCCCTGGGGTCGCACCCGCCTCGCAGGTCGCGCGCGGACCGCCGTTCGCGACCACCCTGGTGCGGTGGGAGTCACACAAGTTGCTTCCCGCGCCGCGATGGTAGGCGAGTGTTAGGAGTCCCTATGCGGACGACCGCCAAGTCTTCGTCGTCGTCTCCGGCACCTCGGCGGCCCAGCGCCGCCCCCGTGCTGGAACGGGTCAGAAGCCCGGAGGACTTGGCGGGGCTCGGCACCGCCGAGCTGGCCGAGCTGGCCGCGCAGATCCGCGGCTTCCTGATCGAGAAGGTCTGCGCGACCGGCGGTCACCTGGGGGTGAACCTCGGGGTGGTGGAGCTGACCATCGCGCTGCACCGGGCGTTCCGCTCCCCGCGGGACGCCCTGCTGTTCGACACCGGGCACCAGTCGTACGTCCACAAGATCCTCACCGGCCGCGCCGCCGGTTTCGACACGCTGCGCACCAGTGGCGGCCTGTCCGGCTACCCCTGTCGCGCCGAGTCCGAGCACGACTGGATCGAGAACTCGCACGCCTCGACCGCCCTGAGCTACGCCGACGGCCTGGCCAAGGCCTTCCAGCTGCGCGGCGAGCTGACCGACGGCTCCGAGGACCCGGCCGGCCGGCACGTCGTGCCGGTGATCGGCGACGGGGCGATGACCGGCGGGCTGGCCTGGGAGGGCCTGAACAACCTGGCCGGGGCGACGGACCGGCCGGTGGTGATCGTGCTGAACGACAACGGCCGCGCCTACGCCCCGACGATCGGCGGCATCGCGACCCACCTGGGCGGCCTGCGCTCCGAGCCCCGGGCCCAGCACCTGTTCGGCGAGCTCGGCCTGGCCTACCTCGGCCCGGTCGACGGGCACGACATCGCCGCCACCGAGCAGGCGCTGCGAGCCGCCGCCGCGCTCGGCCGGCCGGCGCTGGTGCACGTCATCACCACCAAGGGCCACGGCTTCTCGCCCGCGGAGTGCGACGAGGCCGACCGGATGCACGCCGTCGGCGTCGTGGACCCGCGGACCGGCATCCCGACCAAGGCACCGAAGAAGAGCTGGACCGAGGTGTTCGGCGAGCAGATGGCGGCGATCGGCGAGCAGCGGCCGGACGTGGTCGGGGTCAGCGCGGCGATGGTGCTGCCGGTCGGGCTGGGCGAGTTCGCCCGCCGGTTCCCGGAGCGGGTGTTCGACGTCGGCATCGCCGAGCAGCACGCGGTGTGCTCCTCGGCCGGGCTGGCGGCCGGCGGGCTGCACCCGGTGGTGTGCGTGTACTCGACGTTCCTGAACCGGGCGTTCGACCAGGTCGTCATGGACGTGGCGCTGCACAAGGCGGGCGTCACCTTCGTCCTGGACCGCGCCGGGGTCACCGGCCCGGACGGCGCCTCGCACCACGGGATGTGGGACAGCGCGATCCTCAGCGTGGTCCCGGGCCTGCGGCTGGCCGCGCCCCGGGACCCGGCGCGGCTGGCGGAGCTGCTGCGGGAGGCGGTGGCCGTGGACGACGCGCCGACCGTGATCCGCTTCCCGAAGGCCGACGCCGGGCCGGACATCGAGGCGCACGCGCGGATGAACGGCGTCGACATCCTGTACCGGGCGGTGGGACGGCCGCTGGACGTGCTGATCGTCGCCGCCGGCGTGACCGCGAAGGCGTGCCTGGCCGCCGCCGAGGAGCTGGACCGGCTGGGGATCGGGGCGACGGTGGTCGACCCGCGCTGGATCCTGCCGGTCAACCCGCACCTGACACACCTGGCCGACCGGCACCGGCTGGTGGTGACCGTCGAGGACGGGGTGCGCAGCGCCGGGATGGGCACGGCGCTGGCACAGGCGTGCGCCGACGCCAGGTCGACGACGCCGGTGCGGGTGATGGGGCTGCCGCGGGAGTTCCTGGCGGCCGGTGCGCGGCAGGAGATTCTGGAGAGCTCGGGGCTGGGCGTTCGGGACATCGTCACGACGGCCACCGATGGTTTGCGGGCCGGGCCCCACATCCCGATCCCTGACCTACCTGATCTTCCTGAGATCACGGAGATCCCTGATCTCCCCGAGATCACCGAGATCACCGAGATCCCGCCAATCGTCAGCAAGGCGAACGGCTCGGCGAAGCGCGCGGACCGGAGGGCACTGTGAACGCCGTCAACCTCGGACTGCCGGCCTTCCCGACCGCGGAGACCCGCGAGCGACGAAGGATCAGCCGGCAGCTCGACGTCGGCGGCGTGCCGGTGGGCGGCGGGGCGCCGGTGTCCGTGCAGTCGATGACCACGACGTTGACCGCGGACGTGAACGCCACCTTGCAGCAGATCGCGCAGTTGACGGCGGCCGGCTGTCAGATCGTCCGGGTGGCGGTGCCCTCGCAGGACGACGCCGACGCGCTGCCGGCGATCGCGAAGAAGTCGCAGATCCCGGTCATCGCCGACATCCACTTCCAGCCGAAGTACGTCTTCGCCGCGATCGACGCCGGTTGCGCGGCGGTCCGGGTGAACCCCGGCAACATCAAGGCCTTCGACGACAAGGTCGGCGAGATCGCGCGGGCCGCGGAGGACGCGGGGGTGCCGATCCGGATCGGGGTCAATGCCGGCTCGCTGGACAAGCGGCTGTATGAGAAGTACGGCAAGGCCACCGCCGAGGCGCTGGTCGAGTCGGCGCTGTGGGAGTGCTCGCTGTTCGAGGAGCACGGGTTCCGGGACATCAAGATCTCGGTGAAGCACCATGATCCGCTGGTGATGGTGGCCGCGTACCGGTTGCTGTCCGAGCAGTGCGACTATCCGCTGCACCTGGGGGTCACCGAGGCCGGGCCGCTGATGCAGGGCACGGTGAAGTCGGCGGTGGCGTTCGGGATCCTGCTGTCGGAGGGCATCGGGGACACGATCCGGGTCTCGCTGTCGGCGCCGCCGGTGGAGGAGGTCAAGGTCGGGATCAGCATCCTGGAATCGCTGGGGTTGCGGCGGCGGCATCTGGAGATCGTGTCGTGTCCGTCGTGCGGGCGCGCGCAGGTGGACGTGTACAAGCTGGCCGAGCGGGTGCAGGCGGCGTTCGACGGCTTTCCGAACCCGCTGCGCGTGGCGGTGATGGGCTGCGTGGTGAACGGGCCCGGCGAAGCGCGAGAGGCGGACATCGGGGTGTCGTCGGGGAACGGGAAGGGACAGATCTTCGTGCACGGCGAGGTGGTCCGCACGGTGCCGGAGGCGCAGATCGTCGAGGCGCTGGTGGAGGAGGCGCTGGCGCTGACCGAGGGGTCATGACCGCGGGGCACGGCGGGGGGTACCGAGGCGTGGCCCTGGTGACCGGGGCGTCGTCGGGCATCGGGACCGTGACGGCCGCGGCGCTGGCCCGGCGCGGGTATCGGGTGGTCGTGCACGGCCGGGACGAAAAGGCGACGGCCGCGGTGGCGATGGCCGTGGACGGCGTGCCGGTCTGCGCCGACCTGGCGCGCGAGGGCGAGGCCGAACGGCTCGCCAAGCAGGCGCTGGACGTCGGCGGCGGGCGGGTCGAGGTGCTGGTGAACAACGCCGGGTTCGGGTGGTACGGGGACTTCGACGGGATCCCGGCCGGGACCGCGGAACGGCTGTTGGCGGTGAACCTGGCGGCGCCGATCGCGCTGACACGCGCACTGCTGCCGGGGATGCGTGAGCGCGGCGCCGGGCGACTGGTGTTCCTCAGCTCGATCGCGGGGCAGGTCGGGGTCGCCGGCGAGGCCGCGTACGCCGCGACGAAGGCCGGACTGCACTGCTTCGCGGACAGCTTGCGCAGCGAGCTGCGCGGGACGGGAGTCGGGGTCGGCGTCGTGGTGGCCGGCGTGATCGCGACGCCGTTCTTCGAGCGGCGCGGGACCCCTTACGCGCGCCGCTGGCCGAAGCCGATCCCGACGGAGGTGGCGGCCGACGCGGTGCTGCGGTGCGTGGAGCGGGGGGCGGCGGAGGTGTACGTGCCGCGGTGGCTGCGGGTGCCGGTGGCGGTGCAGGGGGTGGCGCCGGGGGTTTATCGGTGGTTGGACGGGCGGTTCGGGCGGGAGTAGGGCTCGGCCGCGCTGCCGCCTGCCGCCTGCCGCCTGCCGCCCAGGCTGCGGCATGTCCCGGTAACGCGCGATAGCACCTCGGGCCAGCACCCGCGCACTCAGGCACTGGGCACTCGCGCACAGGCGCACTCGCACTCAGGCACTCAGGCACTCAGGCACTCAGGCACTCGGGCAGGAACGAGCAGGTCGCTCGGTTGATCCTGCCCGAATCCAGCCGAGCTCTACGTCTCCCGCAGAGCCCGCACCGACTCCCGCAAAGACCCCAGCGTCGCGAACACGGCGGTCGGCTCGTACCCGCAGTGCGCCATGCAGTTCGCGCAGCGCGGGTCGTTGCCGCGGCCGTAGCTGTCCCAGTCCGTCTCCTCGATGAGTTCCTTGTACGTCGAGGCGTAGCCGTCCGACATCAGGTAGCAGGGCTTCTGCCAGCCGAACAGGGAGTAGCTGGGGATGGCCCAGGCCGTGCAGGGGAAGTCGGTCTTGCCCTCCAGGAAGTCCAGGAAGAGCGGGCTGTGGTTCAGGCGCCAGCGCTGGCGGTTGCCGTCTGCGAAGGCCTTGCGGAAGAGCTCGCGGGTCTGCTTCACCGGCAGGAAGTGCTCCTGGTCCGGAGCCTTTTCGTAGGCGTAGCCGGGGCTGATCATCATCTGGTCGACGCGGAGGTCGTCGTTCAGGTAGTCCAGGATGTCGATGACGTCCTGCGGGGAGTCCGTGTCGAAGATGGTCGTGTTCGTCGTCACCCGGAAGCCGCGGCGGCGCAGTTCGCGGACGGCGGCCACGGCCTCGTCGAAGACGCCTTCCTTGCAGACCGACTCGTCGTGGCGTTCGCGCAGGCCGTCCAGGTGGACCACCCAGGTGAAGTAGCGCGAGGGCTTGAAGCGGTCCAGCTTCTTGGGGATGAGCAGCGCGTTCGTGCACAGGAACACGTAGCGCTTCATCTTCACCAGCTCATCGACCAGCTCGCCGATCTGCGGGTGCATCAGGGGCTCGCCGCCGGCGATCGAGACCATCGGCGCCCCGCACTCGCGCATGGCGGCCAGTGCCTGCTCGATCGGCATGCGCTTCTTCAGCACGTCGGCGGGGTGCTGGATCTTGCCGCAGCCGGCGCAGGCCAGGTTGCAGGCGAACAGCGGCTCCAGCTCCACCAGCAGCGGGAACTTCTCGCGGCGGCGCAGTTTGTTGCCCAGGACGTAGCTTCCGATGCGGATGCTCTGGCGGACCGGCATTCCCATGGTTCCGCGCCTCCTTGCGAGTAGATCCAGTGATGGTGCTTGATAGTGCTTCAGACGTGTTCGAGTGCTGTGGCCCAGTCCCGCAGGACCGTGCCGATGGCTCGGAGCCGTTTTCGCGCCGTCAGTCCCGCGCGCAGGGTCGAGGGGCGGACCAGGGGGTGGTCCGGGGTGTCCACGACCACCCGGACCACCGTGA
Source organism: Catenulispora pinistramenti (assembly GCF_018274385.1). Classification (GTDB taxonomy): domain Bacteria; phylum Actinomycetota; class Actinomycetes; order Streptomycetales; family Catenulisporaceae; genus Catenulispora; species Catenulispora pinistramenti. The sequence goes on from NZ_JAAFYZ010000112.1 coordinate 5,910, forward strand.
AGGGCCGGCCGCGGGCGGTCGCGACCAGGGGGAACGACTCCATGTCCACCGTGGTCACGCCCTGGCCCGCCAGCCGGGTCAGGGTCTCGGCGGAGGCGATGCGGTCGACGGTCGCGATGGGGCCGGTGACCACCTTCGGCGTTCCGCGTCCGGCCGCGTTCAGGCCGTGCGCGGTGTGCGGTTCGGGCGCCTCGTCCACCTCGGGCTCCAGGATCAGGTGCCGTTCCAGGGCGAACGCGATCGAGTCGGCCCAGGGGCACTCGATCACCGCCTCGCCGTGGCGCACCTCGTCCGCGACCACCACGTCCCCGGGCCGCAGACAGCTGTCGGTGGCGCCGCCGAAGCCCGCGACCGCCAGCACGTCGAAAGCCGGGTCCCGCTGCGCGAACTCCTCGGCGCGCCGGATGCCCATGCCGACGCGCTCGACCCGCAGGCCGTCGGTCCTCAGGGCCCGGGCTTCGATGCCCAGCGCCGCGCAGACAAGGAGGTCCGTCGTGCCAGTCATGACACGGCCCTCACGTAGCGCCCCAGCGCGCTGATCGGGAACACCAGCCGGTAGAGGTGGTAGTTGAGGTAGAAGTCCCCGGGGAATCCGGTGCCGGTGTAGTGGTCCTCGTCCCAGGTCCCGTCCGAGCGCTGGGTGCGGACCAGGAACCGGACGCCGTGCTCAACCGCCGCGCTGCGCCCGGTGTTTGCCCGCCCCCTGCCTCGCTCGATTTCCCCGGCCGCCAGGAGCGCCAGCAGGGCCCAGGCGGTCTGCGACGCGGTCGACTCCCCGCGCCCGATCCACCGCCGGTCCTTGTAGGAGCGCATGTCCTCGCCCCAGCCGCCGTCGTCGCTCTGGTGCTCCTCCAGCCAGCGGACGGCGCGGCGGATCATCTCGTCTTCCGGGTCGACGCCGGCGGCGATCAGCGCCGGGACCGCGGCGCCGGTGCCGTAGACGTAGTTGGCGCCCCAGCGGCCGAACCACGAGCCGTCGCTCTCCTGCGCCTTGACCAGCCACTCCAGCGCGCGCCGCGACGCCGGCGACTGGCCGCGGCCCAGTGCCGCGTACGCCTCCAGGGTGTGCGCGGTGACGTCGGCGGTCGGCGGGTCGATGACCGCGCCGAAGTCGCAGAACGGCAGCTTGAGCGCCAGGGTGCGGGTGTTGTCGGCGTCGAAGGCCCCGTAGCCGCCGTCCTTGCTGGCCATGCCCTCCAGCCAGTCGGCGCCGCGCCGGATCGCGGCCGCCGCGCCCGGGTGCGCGACCCGGTTCAGGGCGAGCAGGACCTCGGCGGTGTCGTCGGTGTCGGGGTAGCCGTCGTTGTCGAACTCGAAGGCCCAGCCGCCGGGTGCCACCTTCGGCCGGCGCACCGACCAGTCGCCGGGGTTGGTGATCTCCTCGCCGAGGACCCAGTCGGCGGCCTTGACCAGCGCCGGGTGGTCCTCGGGCAGGTCGGCGTCGCGCAGCGCGGTCATCGCCAGGACGGTGTCCCAGACCGGCGACTGGCAGGCCTCCAGCCGGCGTCCGCGCTCGTCGCGGATGATGAATCCTTCGAGCCCTTCGATGCCCTTGCGCATCACCGGGTGGTCCACGCCGTAGCCGAGCAGGTTCAAGGCGATGAGCGAGTACACCCAGGGCGGCTGGATCCCGCCCCAGGATCCGTCGGCCTCCTGCCGGGCGATGATCCAGTCGGCCGAGCGGCGCAGGGCCGCGTCGCGGACGGAGCGCAGCGGACGCCGTTCGTAGCCGTGCAGCGCGCGGTCCAGCGTGGTGAAGAACCCGCGCTGCGCCTTGGTTTTCCGGCCTGTCTTGAGCTCCCGCAAGTCGAACCCGAGCGGCCGCACCGGACGCAGGGCATTGACGATCGTCAGCGGCACCACGGTCTGCCGGGCCCAGCAGGCCCAGTCGTAGACGTTGAGCGGGAACCACTTCGGCAGGTAGATCAGCTCCGGCGGCATCACCGGCAGATCAGACCACTGCCATTCGCCGAACAGCGCCAGCCAGATGCGGGTGAACACCCGGCTTTCCTCGATGCCGCCGGACTCCAGGATGAAGGCGCGGGCGGCGATCATGTGCTCGGCGTCGGGCGAGTCGCCGGCCATGCGCAGCGCGGCGTAGGCCTCGATGGTCGTCGACAGGTCCGCGGGCCCGTCGTAGAAGTTGGCCCACGTGCCGTCGGCCCGCTGTTGGGAGCGGATCCAGGCACCGGCCGCGGCGGTCTCCTCGGCGGTGCGGATCCCGAGGAACTGGCGCAGCAGCAGGTCCTCGGCGTCCATCGTGACGTTGGTCTCGAGCTCGCCCTTCCACCAGCCCGCGCCGTCCTGCAGACCGAGCAGGTGGTCGGCGGCGGCCTTGAGCGTCGCGGCGGCCGCCGAGGCGTCGGCGGGTCCGCTCGCGGCGGCGCTGGTAGCGCCGGTAACGCCGGTGGCGCTGGTGGCGCTGGTGGCGATGACGTCGGTCACGGTGTCCCCTAGTTGTCCCGGTGGGTGACGAAGCGGGCGACGGCCAGGAACTCGGCCCGCACGTCGCCGGGGATGTCGGCCTCGGACAGCCGGGCCTCGGCGGCGGCGATGCGGGCGTCGGCGGCGGACTCGGCCCAGGACCGGCCGCCGGCCTCCTCGATCAGCGCCGCGGCCTGGACCAGCTGCTGCTCGTCCAGCGGTTCGGTCTGGGTGTAGAGCTTCAACAGCTTCGCCGCGGCCGGGGTGCCGGAGCTCAGGGCCGCGGTCACCGGGAGCGACTTCTTGCGCGAGCGCAGGTCGTTGAGGACCGGCTTGCCGGTGACCTCCGGGCGGCCCCAGATGCCGAGCAGGTCGTCGATGAGCTGGAAGGCCATGCCCAGTTCCTCGCCGAACCCGGACAGCGACAGCGCCAGCCGGTTCGGGGCCTCGGCCAGTACCGCGCCGATCGAACAGGAGCAGGCGAACAGCGCCGCGGTCTTGTCCATCGACATCACCGTGCACTCGTCCAGGCTGACGTCGGTGCGGGACTCGAAGCCCAGGTCCAGGGCCTGCCCGGCGATGAGTTTGCGAGTGGTCGCGGCTATGTGCCGGGCCGCGCGGTGCGCTCCGGCCGTGGCCCGGTCCAGCAGCACCTCCTCGGCCAGCGCCAGCAGCGCGTCACCGGCCAGGATCGCGGCCGGGACGCCGAAGACGGTCCAGGCGGCCGGGCGGTGCCGGCGCATCCGGTCGTTGTCCATGACGTCGTCGTGCAGCAGGGAGAAGGCGTGCACGAACTCGACCGCCACCGCGGCCGGCACCACGCGCGCCATGTCGGCGCCGGCGGCCCGGCCGGACAGCAACGCCATCGCGGGTCGCAGGGCCTTGCCGCCGGCCGGGCCGCGCGGCACCGAGCCGTCGGCCTCGACCCAGCCGAAGTGGTACGCGGCGACCCGGCGCATGCGCGGGTCCAGCCGCTCGACCGCGGCGCGCATGGCGGCCTCGACCTGTTCACGGCCGGCGGTGACGGCGTGCGGGACGACTGTCATCGGTCGTTGCCTTTCTGCCAGGGCGCCTGGTTCCGATTTCCGGTGTCCGGAGCCGCGGGATGGGGACGGGAATCGCGAAACGGCTCGATGGTGAGCCCGGTCAGACGGGAAGGATGGGTCATCCGGGCCGGCCGTCCCTGCTGCTCCGGCCCGGTCAGGCGCCAGTCGTCGAGCGTTCCCCGCTGGGATTCGGAACTCCGGGATTCGGAACTCCGGGAATCGGACCGCCGGGAATCGGACCGCCGGGAATCGGAACCGGAAGCCTTGTCCAGGTGGCGACGGCACAGCGCGGCGGCCGTCAGCCCGCTGCGGACCGCGCCCTCCATCGTGTCCGGCCAGCCCGTGGCGGTCCACGCACCGGCCAGGAAGAGCCCCGGCACGCCGGTCGCAGCCGACGGACGCAGCGCCGCCGAGCCGGGAGCCTGGCGGAACGTGGCGTGCCGTTCCCGGGTGACGAAGAACTCGGCCACCTCCGCACGCCGGGTGCGCGGCATGACCTCGGCCAGGGCCGGGAGGAAGACCTCGCGGATGTCGGCCACCGGCGCGTCGATCCACTGGCCGGCCGCCGACACGACGCTGCTGATGTACTGGCCGTGGGTCTGGCCCAGGCCCGCGGCCCGGGTGCGGTCGAAGACCCACTGCACCGGCGAGTCGACGACCGCGGCGAACGGCCTGTCGAAGACGGGGCGGTCGTAGAGCACGTGCACGTCGACGATCGGCGAGGACGCCAGGCCGGCCCAGCGTTCCCGGTCCGGGCACGCCTCCGGCGGCACCAGCGCGGCGGCTGCCGGATGCGGCACCGCCACGATCACCGCCTCGGCGTCCACCGGAAAGCCGTCCACGACCAGCCGGGTCCCGGAGACGACCTGTTCGACCTTGGTCTTCAGGTGCAACCCGCGCAGTGTCTTCTCGGCCGCGCGGCCGTGCAGCTCGCCGAGCGGGATACCCGGGACGCCGATGTCGGCGGCGTCGGCCCGGCCGAGCAGCGCCTTCTGGATCACCATCGCCGACAGCCCCAGCGAGGCCTCGTCCACGCCGCAGTTCAGCGCCGCGGTGACGAACAGCTCCCACAGGTAGCGGCGGGCCCGGTCGTTCTGGCCGTGCTCGTCCAGCCAGTCACCGAGACTGACCGCGTCCAGCGCCGGGTCGGCCGGGTCCAGCTTGCCCAACGCCAGCGAGGCCGAGGCGGCGCGCAGCCGCTCGGCCGGGTCCAGCAGGGAGTAGGCGGCCAGGGCCGGGAGCAGGTGCAGCGGCCCGGGGAGCCGGGTTCGGCGCAGCCGGGAGTCGGGGCGGTCGTCGGGGGTCAGGATGCGCAGATCGAAGCGGTCCTGGATGGTGATGCCGTCCCCGGTGCCGAGCCGGTCCAGCAGGCCGCGGTAGGCGGTGAACGCGCGCAGCATCACGTGCTGGCCGTTGTCCACGGTCAGGTCCGGACAGCCGTTGGAGCCCGCCCGCTGGAAGGAGTGCGTGGCGCCGCCCAGGCGCGGGCGCGCCTCGTACAGCTCCACGTCGATGCCCGACTCCTGGAGCGCGACCGCCGCCGCGATTCCGGCCAGGCCGCCGCCGACGACCGCGACGCTCACGGCGTCACCCCCGCCAGCGCGCGGGCCGCGACCACACCCTTTTCCCAGGCCGGCAGCGACATCCGGGCGTTCAGGGCGCTGATCGGCTGCTCGGCGATGCGCAGCAGCAGCCGCCGGTAGATGCCGGCCATCGCCGCCGTGCAGGCCGCGCTGCGCCGGTCCAGCAGCGGCAGCAGCTTCAGGCCGGTGTCGTACCAGCCCCGGGCGCGCGCCGCCTGGTCCCGGACCAGGGCCGCGAGGTCGGCGTCGGAGTCCACGAAGCGGCCGTGTTCGTCGATCTTCAGGGTGCAGCCGTGCCGGACCAGCTCGTCGGCCGGCAGGTAGACCCGGCCCATCAGGCCGTCCTCGCGCACGTCGCGCAGGATGTTGGTGAGCTGGAGCGCGACGCCGAGGGAGTCGGCGTATTCGGAGGCTTCCTGCTGGCGCGCCGGGTCGACGCCGTAGACGCCCAGGGAGAGCCGGCCGATGGAGCCGGCGACGCAGCGGCAGTAGAAGGTCAGCTCGTCGGCGGTGGCGTAGTCGGTGCCGCGCACGTCGGCCTCGCAGCCGTCGATGAGCTCGTCGAAGGCGGCCAGCGGGATCGGGTGCCGCCGGGCGGCGTCGGCCAGCGCGACCAGCACCGGGTCCTCGGGGTGGTCCTCGATGTGGTGCAGTTCCTCGCGGGCGGCGGTCAGCTGGGTCAGGCGCTCGCCGCGGGTCTGCGAGCCGTCCCCGATGTCGTCGACGCGCCGGGCGAAGGCGTAGACCGCGGACAGGGCCTGGCGCTTGGTGGTGGGCAGCAGCCGGATCCCGTAGGCGAAGTTGCGGGCCCGGGCGCGGACCACCCGTTCGCAGTACTCGTAGGCGGCTTCCGGATCCATGCTCTGACGGCTCACTTGGCAACGTCCCTTCCGAGGATCAGCAGTGCTTCGCCGAGCGTCCGGGCACGGCTCGGGCGCAGGCGGGCGGCGTGCACGTCATAGGCGCCGCCGCGCAGCGCCGCCAGGGTGGCGCGGCCGCCGGCCAGGTAGCCGGCCACGGCGATCCGGGCCCAGCCGTCGAGCTTGCCGATCAGCGGGGCGCCGGCGTCCAGCAGCTCGGCGGCGCGGTCGGCGTTGCGCGCCACGACGCCGCGCAGCCGGGTCGGGGTGGTGGCGGCGCCCAGGTCGGCGTCGGTGCAGCCGAACAGCCGCAGGTCGGCGGCGGGCAGGTAGACCCGGCCGTCGTCGAAGTCCTCGGCGACGTCCTGGCAGTGCTCGATGACCTGCAGCGCGGTGCAGATGTGGTCGGACAGCGTCAGCCGCTCCGGGCTCGCGGCGTCGAAGACGTGCAGCACCAGGTGACCCACCGGGTCAGCGGACAGGGCGCAGTACTCGACGAGCTGGTCCCAGGTGGCGTAGCGGTGGATCTCCTGGTCCTGCCGGTTGGCCTGGACCAGCTTGCGCAGCGGCGCCTCGGGGATGCCGTGTTCGCGGGCCACGGCGCCGATGGCGCGCAGCGCGGGCAGCTCCGGGGCGGTGCCGGCGTAGATCCGGTCGATGTCCCGGTCCACCTGGTCGAACAACCGGCCGCGGTCGTCCGGCGGCGCCTCGTCCCCGATGTCGTCGATCAGGCGGGCGAACCGGTAGACGGCGCCGAGCGCCGCCCGGTGCCGGGCCGGGAGGATGCGCAGCGCGACCGGGAAGTTCTCCCGGATCGTCCGCTCGGGCGGCATGGCCGGGTCGCCCGAGCCCGCGCCCGCGCCGAGAGCGCCCGCCGCCCGCGGGCCGGGCCCGCTATGGGTGTCGAGCCGGCTGGCCTTCAGCATCAGTGGAATCCCTTCGCCTCTCCAGCAACGCAATCAGCACTCGGCCCTTCCGTCCCCTTTTCCTGATCCATTCGAGGGTCCCCACCGGCTCGGCACGCGGAAAGTTGTTGATTCGGCCGTTTCCGCCGGGGTGTGAGGGGCCCGGCGGCGGGAAGGTGCGGGGCATGCGTTCGGTGACTGTCGCGACGGGCGCGGCGGTCGGTCTGGCCACACTCGGCCTGGCCCACATCGGCCCCGCCGCGAGCTGGCTGCCGCCCGTCCGCGACCGGCTGATGCCGGGCCTGGCGGCGCGCGGCCGGGCCGACCACGTGGCACTGACCTTCGACGACGGCCCCGACCCGGTCAGCACGCCGTACTTCCTGGACCTGCTGGACGAGCTCGGGGTGCGCGCGACGTTCTTCGTGCTGGGCGCGCGGGTGGCGCGCCACCCGGAGGTGGTGGCCGAGACCGCGGCGCGCGGGCACGAGGTGGCGGTGCACGGCTGGACGCACGAGCCGCAGTGGCTGCCCCATCCGCAGCGGGACGTGACCGGGCTGCGGTTGGCGCGCGATGTGGTGGAGCAGGCTTCGGGGGCCCGGCCGACGTGGTTCCGGCCGCCGTTCGGAGTGCTGACCACGGGGTTGTGGCGGGCGGCGCGGCGGGCTGAGCTGCGGCCGGTGCTGTGGGGCGCGTGGGGGAAGGACTGGGAGGAGCAACGCTCGGTCGCCGAGGTTCGGGAGACGGTGCTCGGGTCGGCGCGCGGCGGGACGACAGTGTTGTTGCACGACACGGCGCCGGACGGCCGGGGTGATGCTTGGCGGACGACGTTGGCGGCGGTGCCGGGGATCGTGGAGAGCTGCCGGGGCGCCGGGTGGGATGTGGGACCGCTGGCGGAGCACTTCTGAGGCGGCTCGTGAGGCGGCTCGTAAGGTCGCCCGTGAGGTGGCTGCCGCCACTCTTGGGGAGACTCCCCCAGCTCGTGGGGTAACTCCTTCGGAGTAAGCATCAGCTCAGCCCCAACCCACTCAGCGCCGCCCCGAAAGCCGCCTCCCACGGCGCCCGGACCGAACCGACCGAAGGCGGCGGTGTCGGCCGCTGCAGCGCGGCCAACGCGGCCCGCACCACGTCCCGGGGCGCGGCGCCGGTCACGTCCGCGTGTCCGAGTTCCAGCTCGTGTTGCAGGTTGTCGCGGCCGTGCCCGGGCACCACGTCCAGCAGCAACAGCCGCCGCCCGATCGCGCGCGCCTCGCTGCACGTGTCCCCCGAACTGGTGACGACCAGGTCCGCCGCCGCCATCAGGGCCGGAACCCGGTCGGAGTAGCCCAGCGCGTGGACCCTCGGCTCCCGGCGCTCGGCGGCGCGCAGCCGCGCCTCCAGCTCGCGGTTGCGTCCGGCGACCGCCAGCACGTGCACCCCGGCCCGCCCCAAGGCTTCCGCCGCGGCGGCGACCGGCCCCAGCCCCCAGGCGCCGCTCATCAACAGCACGCAGCCGGCGTCCTGCGGGATCCCGAACTCCTCGCGCGCCGCCTCCTTGCTCGGCGGGCTGTAGAACGCGGGCCGCAGCGGCGCCGGGACCACAGCGACCCCCGCGTCCGGCCGGTACCGGCGCACCCCGGCCGCCGCGGTGTCGGACGTGACCAGGAACAAGTCCGTGCTCGGATGTACCCACAACCGGTGCGGCGTGACATCCGTGCAGAACACCATGTGCGGCGGGACGTGCACGCCTTCGCGGTGCACCGCGTCGACCGCGCCGGCGGCCGTGGCGAACACCGACACCACCAGGTCCGCCGGCTCGCGGTCCAGCAGCTCGCGCACCCGCGGGGCCAGTCGCGAGACCGCCGCCTTCTCGGTGTAGCGGGCCAGGCGGTTCCCCGGGCGCAGCGCCGAGAAGTGGAAGGCGTCGTACACGCCGGGGACGGCCAGCAGGCGCCGGAACACGGCCTCGCCCGCGGCGCCGGAGCGCCGGCCGAGCAAGGCCATCGCGTCCACCGTGGAGGTGGTCCACCCCCGGTCGTGCAGCGAGTCCGCGCAGGCTGCCGCCATCACGTCGTGCCCCTGCCCCAGGGACCCGGACAGCAGCAGCGCGTGCGGCATCGGCCCGGCCCCGCCTCAGCCGACTCGACGTTCTTGGCTGGCCCGCAACCACTCGACGTAGCGCCGCACGCCCTCGGTGAACCCGGTCGTCGGCGACCAGCCCAGCAGCCGCTTGGCCTTGGCGTTGGAGATGCGGGTGCCGGCGTAGTCGCCGGCGCGCGCCGGGACCTGCTCCAGGGTGATCGGGCCGAGCAGGCCGTCCACGGTGTCGGCGATCTGCCGGACCGAGATCGGCGTGGTGCCCTCCAGCGCGATCGTCTCGTCCTCGGCGGTCGGCGACAGCGCGAGCACGTGCGCGGCGGCCAGGTCCTGGACGTAGACGTAGTTGCGGGTCTGCTCGCCCTCGCCGGCGATGGTGATCGGCTGCCCGTTCAGCGCCGCCTGCACGAACTTCGCCACGACCAGCGCGTCCCGCATGCGCGGGCCGTAAGGGATGCCGTAACGCAGGATCGTGAAGTGCTGCCCGTACAGCTCGCGGTAGCTCTGCACCGCCATCTCGGCGGCGAGCTTGGTCGCGACGTAGAGGTGGCCGCTGCGGCGCAGATCGAAGGGGACGTCCTCGGTGAGTTCGGCGTCCGCGCCCTCACCCTCTGAGGCCGCGGCCCCGTACACCCACACCGTGCTGGCCAGCACGAACCGGTTCATCCCGGTCTGCCGCGCGGCCTCCAGCGCGTTGCCGGTGCCCTCGACGTTCAGCCGCAGCGCCCGCACCGGATCGGCGGTGACCTCGTTGACGTCGGCCGCGGCGGCCAGGTGGAACACCGCCTCGCCGCCGTCCAGCGCCTTGGTGAGCTGCGCCAGGTCCAGGATGTCGGCCTGCCGGTACTCGGCGGCCGGGTTGAGCTTGCGGATCGTGCTGTCCACGACCACGACCTCGTGGCCGGCGTCGACGAGCTTGTCCACGACGTGCGAGCCGATGAACCCGCAGCCTCCGGTGACGACGGTGCGCATGGGCGTGTCTCCTTCCCGGCCCGGTCAGCCGAACATCTCGCGGGACACCGTGGTGACCGCGGTGAGCACCTGGTCGACTTCCTCGTCGCGCATGTCGGAGTGCACCGGCAGGCAGACGTGCCGCGCGCAGACGTCCTCGGCGACCGGCAGCGCGCCGTTGGCGTACTTCATCAGCACCGGCTGCTGGTGCAGCGGCAGGTCGTAGACCTCGCCGGAGAGCCGCACGGCGAAGCGGTCGGCGACCTCGGCCTTGAAGCGCGCGCGGTCGGCGCCTTCGGGCAGCAGGACGATGTACTTGTAGTAGTTGCTGACAGCGCCGGGCGGCTCGGCCAGTGTGGTGAGCGCGTCGAGGCCGGCCAGCGCCCGGGTGTAGCGCGCGGCGACGGTGCGGCGGTGCTTCACGAACTCGGCGAGGTGCTGGACGTGCACCGCGCCGGCCGCGGCGTTCAGTTCCGACAGCCGCCACGACGCGCCGTCGCGGACATGATGGTTGGCGGTGAACGCGCCCTTGCCCTGGTCCCGGTAGATGCGGGCCTCGTCGCGCACCTGGGTGTCGGCGGTGAGGATCATGCCGCCCTCGGCGCTGGTGGTGACCTTCGTCGGGTAGAAGGAGAAGGCCCCGGCCAGCCCGAAGGTGCCGGCCATCCGGCCGTCCAGGCTGCACCCGTGGGCGTGCGCCGCGTCCTCGACCAGCGCCACGCCGCGCCGGTCGCACAGCGCGCGGATGGCGTCCACCTCCGGCGTGATCAGCCCGCCGACGTGCACCAGCACCACGGCCTTGGTCGAGGGGGTGAGCACCGCCTCGATGGTCTGCACACTGAGCGCGAACGTGTCGGCGGCGACGTCGGCGAACACCGGCCGGCCGCCGGCGTGCACCACGGCGGCGGCGGTGGCGTAGAAGGTGTTCGACGGCAGCACCACGTCGTGGTTGGCCACCCCGACCACCCTCAGCGCGATCTCCAGCGCCGCGGTCCCGGTCGCCACCGCGATCGCGTGCTGCGCGCGGTGCGCCGCCGCGAAGGCGGTCTCGAACCGCTCGGTCTGCGGGCCGAGCGTCAGAGCGCCGGTGGCCAGGCTCTCGGCCACCGCCGCGGCGACCGCCGCCCGGTCGTCGGCGTCGAAAACGATGCGAGCCGCGGGTACTGCTGTCACTGCACACCTCCGAAGTACGGATGAAAGCCGCTTTCCCATGAAAGCTCTCGCAAGAGGCGTCAGCGACCTGAGCGGTCAAATGGGGTAGGCCGGGCGGGATCCGATGCGTGGGTCTGTGGGCACCGCTGACGGCTGCTGAGTCGGCGGGACGGCGCCGGACCGGGACCGGGCCGTGCCCGGCGCCGCGAACGTGCCTGCTATCGCGCCTACTATGACGGGCATGTTCATGCGTAAGAGCCGCCGGAACGAGGCGTGGCAGGGCGTCGTCATCGGCAAGAAGCGCGGGATGGTCGACGGGTCGAGCATGGTCTTCTTCCTCAAGGTGCAGCTGTCCGACGGCACGGCCAAGCGGGTGCGGGTGCGGCGCAAGCTGTGGAAGTCGCTGCAGGAAGGCGACGGGGTCGTGAAGCGGGCCGGAGAAGAGCCGGTGAAGATGTAGCCGGGCAGCGCTAGTCTCTGCTGTTCATGGGGACGATCGTTTGGACAGCTCCGTCCGTCGAGGAGCAGGAGCTATGGAACGCGCAGCAGCGCGATGATAAGAACGCGTATATAGCGGCCCTGGCACGCACCGACGTCTTCGTGGCGCGCCCGATCGACGCGAGCGCCAAGACCGGGTTCCGCAAGGACCCGTACTACACGCTGGTCCGCCACGGCCGGAAGCAGATGGTGCCGGTCTACACCCGTGGCGTCCTGCCGGAGCAGCCGCCGGAGAACTCGTACTGGGACAAGCTGATGTTCCCGCAGTGGGTGCAGAAGGTGGCCGCCCGGCGGGACTCGATCCAGCTGCTGATCGACGGCGGGACGCCGCTGGAGCGGGTCGTGAACGCCGGCGAGGCGGCGGCCTGGGTGAAGCAGAACCCGCAGCGCGTGCTGTATCTGCACGACCTGGAAGGCGTGATCAGGGTTCTGACCAACGAGCCGCAGGACGGCGAGTTGGCCCGTGGACTGGCGTGCAACGCGCACCTGTCGGTGACGAACGGGCGGCCCTGGAACACCATGGAGCGTCCCTACGTCGACTACCCGGACACCGTCCGGCGCAACAAGCAGCTGTGGTTCATCTCCGGGCCGGTCGAGTGGCAGAACAAGATCGACAAGCTGCTCGACCGCGAGCAGTTTCCGTGGCCGGCGGACAGCGTGTTCAGCATCCGCATGGAGAGCGGGGCGGCTGTTCGCCCCACTGAAGATCTGGACACTGATACCGCCGCGCTGACCGAGGCGGTCAACGCGTGGTGCGACCGGTACGCCGCCATGCCGGAGACGCGACGGGATATGGTCGACATCGCGGAGTGGATCCTGCGCCTCGAATCGTGGATGCGTCGCGACGAGGTGCTGCCGCCGGACGGGATCGTGCAGACCCAGGCGGTCTTCCACTGGGCGCGCTGCATCAACATGGCGCGCGAGGGCTACGCGTGCGGATACTGGGACCGCACCGCCGGCCAGGAGATCGTGCAGCACGCGGGGCGGCTGTGTGGGCGGACCTATGAGGACTGGCGGCAGCTGTCCGCCGCGTACATCATCGGGCGGGTCATCCAGATGGGGCGGACCGGGCGGGCCGAGACGCTGTACGCGCAGTCGTTGACGCGGCACAGGGTGCTGATGCGCGATCCCGCGAGCCCTTGGGTGCGGCTTTCGCTGCGGTAGGCGCCGGGCCCGGACGTCGGGCGTCGGGCATCGACCGCTCACTCCCGAACACAAAACCGCTTCATCCCGCCAAGCACCCCCAGACCCTCCAAACCCATCATCACCACTAAATGCCACCCTGTTGATCTGTTTCCCCCACCTCATCCCAAGAATCATGAATTCATCCCTTGTCATCTCAAGCCGCCGGTGCATCAATGGACAACGGTTCCGATCGCTGACAACCCGTCAGATCCGTTAGATTCCGTGCCCCGGACGCCGGACTGGAGTCGAGCCCACACGTGCATCGGCGACTCCCCGATGCGTGGTGCGTCCAGCGCGCGGCGGTCAGCGACGTGGCTGAACCACCCATTCCACGCCACCCGGAAGGGAACAACCATGCACAAAGGCAAACTCGGCCTAGGCACCGCCCTCGTCGCCGGCATGGCCGTCACCGGGGCCCTCGTCCTGGCGCCGGCTGCCAGCGCGGTCTCCCCCGACAGCGCCACCCTCTCGTTCGACTGCGGGTCCTTCGGTTCCGGCTCGGCCACCCTGGCCGCGACCCAGGACGGCACCTCGGCCACCATCACCGTGTCCACCGCGGCGATCACCAGCCCGATCAACGTCGGGGCGGACTCGGTCAACTCCACGCTCGTGATGAGCGACGCCAGCGGCGCGACGGTGTCCTTCACCGGCAGCTCCAACCCCGCCATCACCGCCGGCCAGCCCATCTCCACCGGCCCGCTCACCGGCACCGTCACCTCCGGCGACGCCCTGAGCGGGCAGTCGATGACCATCGTGGTCTTCGGCATCACGGCGACCTGCACGGCGACCTCGGCACAGAGCCCGGGTCCGTTCCAGTTCTGATCGAGCTCTGATTCGGTCGGAGAGTAAGTCGGGCCTCGCAGTGTCGCTGCGAGGCCCGACCGGGTCCGACGCGCAGTTCGTCGGACCCGGCTAGCTGACTCAGCACACGAGCTTCTCAGTACACGAACCCCTCAGCGCCCGCAGCGCTCACAGCGCCGGGTAGGCGTTGGTCACCTCCTGCTGGAACTCGGCGGCGAACCACTGGCCGGCCGGTACGTCGTAGCCGGGGATCGAGCCGGTCGAGTACGTGCCGCCGTTGCCGTCGGTGTTGGTGCCGTTCGGGTCGCAGTGCGGGTCGCCGTGGGTGTGGGTGGCGGTCGGGTAGTCGCCGTCGGATTCACCGGGCGGCTTGATCCACACGAAGGCGATGATGTGGTTGGCGGCACCGTAGGGCTGGACCGTGGGCCGCGCGCCGATGCCGGCGCCGTTCTGGTTGCACCAGTCGCCGCGGAAGGAGCGCTGGTCCACCTTGTTGGCGGCGACATAGGTGTCGACGGTCGTCGGGGAGGTGTTCAGTACGGTCGGCCGGTTCGGGCCGCCCCAGCCGTTGCGGGAGGTGTCGATGAGCATCCCGATGTTCGGGGAGAAGCCCTGGCCGACCAGTTGGGTGTACATGGCCTGGTCGTAGTCATACTCGTCGAAGTACGGGTTGTACTGGTAGAACTTCGCCGAGTCCAGCGGGTTGCCGCCGATCTGGAGTGTGGAGTTCGGCAGGAACGGCTCGGTGGTCGGGGTGTAGTTCGCGGTGTCCGAGATGAAGCCGTCGACGCTGGCCACGCCGGCCGTGGTCGCCTTGGCCACCTTGGCGAACTCCTGCGCGGCCGGGCCCATGTTGGAGGACCAGCCCAGCCACGCCGAGTGCGCGATGTCCACGTAGTTGTAGACGTTCGGGATCGCGTGCAGCTTGTTCAGTGCGTATTCGACCCCTTGCTCGTAGAACGGCGTCGCCGTGGCGCACGCGGGTTTGCTCTGGTTGGTGACCGCGTTCGGCAGCGAGTCCGGTTCGACGATCGCGACGATCCGGATCCCGGCGTACTTCGGATCGGCGAGGATCGTGGAGATCGGGTCGATGTACTGCGACTCGTACTCGGTCAGCCCGGCCGCGGTCGCCGGGATCTCGCCGTTGGAGGCCAGTGCGGCGCAGTCCCGGCCCGGCAGATCGTAGATGACGACCTCGAGCGTGATCGGCGTCCCGGCCTGCTGCTGGGTCAGCGCCTGGTCCAGGTGCCACTGCAGACCGTGGTGCACGCTGTCGCCGGTGCCGGTGATGGCCGCGATCTTGTCCATCCAGACCGCGGTCGGGAAGTCGGCCATCTTCGCCTCGGACGCGGCCAGCGTCGGGTTCGACGGCTGGTCGGCGGCCACCTGCGCGTTGACTTCGCCGGCGTAGTCAGGGTTCAGATACGACGTGGCGCCGAGGAACGGATTGGCAACGTGGCCGGTACCGCCGCCCGGGGACGACGGCGAAGTACTCGGCGTCGTGGAGGGCGTTGTCGGGGGCGTGGACGGAGTGGTCGAGGGGGTCGTGGAAGGTGTCGTGGAAGGTGTCGTCGGCGGCACCGTGCCGCTGCACGTGATCCCGTTGACCGCGAATGACGTCGGCGCCGCGTTCGTCCCGGAGTACGTGAAGTTCCCCGCGGGCGTCACGGATCCGCCGCTGGCCACCGCGCCGTTGTAGGCGGCGTTGGTGACGGTGACCGTGTTCCCGGACTGCGCCCAGGTCCCGTTCCAGCCGTTCTGCAACGTCTGGTTCCCGGCGTAGGAGTAGCTGAGCGTCCAGTTCGACCACGCCGGCCCGTCATCGGTGATGACCACCTGCGCCCCGAACCCGCTCCCGGAGTCCCACGTCGTGGAGTACACCGCGGTGCACCCGGCGGCGGTGGCGGCGTTCGAGCTGGTCGTGGTGAGCGCGGCCAGTCCGCCGGCCACCCCGAGCGTCATCCCGGCGGCCACGAACGCACTGGTGATTCTTCGAGCCTTGCGATCCTTGCCTTGTTCCATGTGCCTCTCCCTTATGGGCATGGCGATATAGCCGTCCCGTGGCACGGGACAGACGATCGTTGGTCGGCCGGCCGCTCAGCCGGAGTCGCGCACCACCAGTTCGGTGGGGAACACCGTGGCCGGCGGCATCTCCGCCTCCCCGATGAGCCGCCTGGTGAGGTGCCGGGCCATCGCCTCTCCCATGTCCTCCACGGGCTGCCGGACGGTGGTCAGGCGCGGGTCGGTGTGCAGGGCCAGCGGAGCGTCGTCGAACCCGACGACGGCGACGTCGTCCGGGATCCGGCGGCCGGCCCGCCGCAGCGCGCGCAGGGCGCCCAGGGCCATCAGGTCCGACGCGGCGAACACCGCGTCGAGATCGGGGTGGTGGTCCAGGAGCCTGCGCATCGCGTGCTCGCCGGAGGTCGGGGTGAAGTCGCCGTAGACGACATGGGCTTCGGCACCGGACTCGGCGATCGCGTCGCGATAGCCGTCGCGACGGTCGGCACCGACTGCCATGTCCGGCGGCCCGGCGATGGACACGGCCTTCTGGCGTCCGGAGTTCAGCAGATGCCTGACAGCCTCGCGCGCGCCGCCGCGGTTGTCGGCGTCCACGTACGGCAGCAACTGCGGCGTCATCGGCCGGCCGGCGGCGACCGTCGGCACCCGCATGGCCCGCAGCATGGGTACCAGCGGGTCCCGATCGTGTGCGCTGATAAGGAGAACGCCGTCGGCGAGCCCCTTGGACAGGTAGCGCTCGACCGAGCCGTGATCGGCCGGACCGCGCACGACGAGCAGCACCAGCTGGATGTCGCCGGTGCGCAGGGCCTGTCCGGCGCCCAGCAGGATCCGGGAGAAGAACGTGTCCGCGAACAGCCGTACGCCGTCCTCGCAGACCACCGCGGCGATCGAGCTGACCCGCGCCCGGCGGGTGGCCCGCGCGCGCTGCCGGACGTAGGACAGCCGCGAGACCGCTTCGTGTACACCGGCGCGGGCGCTGCCGCTGACCCCGGCGGTGCCGTTCAGTACGCGCGAGGCGGTGGCCGGGGAGACGCCGGCCAGCGCGGCGACGTCGGCGAGGGTGGGGCGCGTCATCTCAAAGTTCTCCGACTCGTGGGGGACGGGATGAACACCGGGTGTCGGACGGCTCACGGATGGTGCGTGAGAGCGCTCTCATGCAAGTTCGTCTCAGCGGTCGAACTTGTCAAGAGGACGCCGCGCCGGTAGGTGCGGACAACGGCGGCGGCATGAAAGTTTCACGGCGCGGGGTGTGGCGTCCTGGGGTTTCGTGGTCGTTACCTTGCGCTGTCGCCGAATGCGTTCCTACGTTCCGCGCGATGCTTCGGAGCGATGAAGGAGGCTTATGTCCGGAAGGATGAGAGCGGCACTCGGGGCGGTGGCCGGTGTGGCGTTGGCGGCGGGTTCGGCGACCGCCGCGGTGCTGGTACCGGGGACCGCGAGCGCCGCGACCGCGGTGGCGTGTCAGGTCACGTACACAGTCAGCAGCGACTGGGGTACCGGGTTCACGGCGAACGTCACGATCGCCAACGTCGGGACCAGCGCGTGGAGCGGCTGGACGCTGGGCTATTCGTACGGCGGGAACCAGACCTTGCAGAGCGGATGGAACGGCACGTGGTCGCAGTCCGGCCCGGCGGTCACCGTCGCGAACGCTTCCTACAACGGTGCCGTCGCAGCCGGATCGAGTACGGCCGTCGGCGCCAACTTCACCTACAGCGGGACCAACGCCGCGCCGACCGTGTTCAGCGTCAACGGCACCGTCTGCAACGGGGCGACCTCGCCGTCTTCGACCCCGAGCACCACGCCCAGCACGACGCCGAGTACTACTCCGAGCTCCACTCCCCCGCCGACCGGCGCCCCGCAGCTGCACGTCGCGGGCAACCAGCTCGTGGACAGCACCGGCAAGGTGTTCGTCCCGCACGGCGTGAACCGGTCCGGCGCCGAGTTCTCGTGCGTGCAGGGCAAGGGCATCTTCGACGGCCCGGTCGACGACGCGTCGGTCGCGGCGATCGCCTCGTGGAAGGCGAACATCGTCCGGGTGCCGCTGAACGAGGACTGCTGGCTCGGGGAGTCGGACGTGCTGCCGCAGTACTCCGGCGCGGCGTATCAGAGTGCGATCGAGGGGTTCGTCAGCCTGCTGCATCAGCACGGTCTGGCCGTCATCCTCGACCTGCACTGGACCGACGGCGTCTACACCGGCCAGTCCTCGGCCTGCTCGGTCGCCACGGCGACCTGCCAGAAGCCGATGCCGGACGCGGCGAACGCTCCGGCGTTCTGGTCCTCGGTGGCCGGCGCGTTCAAGGGTGACGACTCGACCATCTTCGACCTCTTCAACGAGCCCTACCCGGACTTCGCGGCCGGCTTCGACTCCGCGGCGGGCTGGTCGTGCTGGCAGAACGGCGGCACCTGCACGGGGATCGGCTATCAGGTCGCCGGGATGCAGTCACTGGTCGACGCGGTACGCGGGGCCGGGGCGAGGAACGTCCTGATGCTCGGCGGGGTGGCGTATTCGAACGACCTGAGCCAGTGGCTGGCGCACGAGCCGACGGATCCGCTGCACGACCTGGCGGCGTCGTGGCACTCGTACAACTTCAACTCGTGCTCGTCCTCGTCGTGCTGGGACTCGCAGGTCGCGCCGGTGCTGGCGCAGGTGCCGGTGATCGCCGGGGAGATCGGCGAGAACGACTGCGGGCACTCGTACATCGACACCCTGATGGCGTGGCTGGACGGTCACCAGACCGGGTACTCGGCCTGGACCTGGAACACCTGGGACTGTTCGCAGGGTCCTTCGTTGATCAGCGCCTACGACGGGACCCCGACGGCGTACGGCGCCGGGTACAAGGCACACCTGGCCACGTTCTGAGTCGCAGCGTTGGAGCGCCCGGTACCGCCGACCCTCACACCGGCGGCACCGGGCGATGATTCGCGTCCGCGCCGGTCAGGCGGCGCGATCGCGAAACTCGTGGTAGCGCTCGCGGAGTTCCGGGAGCGGTTCGGCATCGTACGTCTCAGTGCCCTGGGTCACGTGGCGCGGCGGCTCGTCCGTACCGGACAGGGCCCAGCCGGCTTGGGCCGCGGCGCCGTCGGCGACGTATTCGCCCGGCGGGGGAACGGCCACCGAGTGCCCGAGGATCGCCGGGGCGATGGTGCGGACCGCCTCAGAACGCGCGCCGCCGCCGATCAGCACGACGCGCTGGACCGGGACGCCGAGTTCGGTCAGCGCGTCCAGGCCGTCGGCCAGGCCGCACAGCATGCCCTCGACGGCCGCGCGCGCCAGGTGGGCGGCGGTGGCGTTGGCCAGGCGCAGGCCGTGGATCGAGCCCGCCGCGTCGGGCAGGTTGGGCGTGCGCTCCCCTTCGAGGTACGGGATCAGGGTGAGGCCGTCGGCGCCGGGCGGTGCGGACAGCGCGAGCTCGGACAGGCCGTCGAGATCGGTGCGGGCCATCGCCGCGCCGGCGTCCAGGACGCGGGCGGCGTTGAGCGTGCAGACCAGCGGCAGGAACCGGCCGGTGGCGTCGGCGAAGCCGGCGACGGTGCCGGTGGCCTCGGCGGTCGGGGTGTCGCAGACCGCGAAGACGGTGCCCGAGGTGCCGATCGACACCACGACGTCGCCGACGCGGGCGCCCAGTCCCAGGGCCGCCGCCGCGTTGTCACCGGCGCCGGGGGCCAGGGCGATGTCGCCGAATCGGCCGACCGCTTCCCGCACGTCGGCCACGCGCGGGACCGCGATGTCGCGGCCGAACGCCAGGCGCAGCAGGTCGCGCCGGTACTCCCCGGTGCTCGGCGACCAGTAGCCGGTACCCGACGCGTCGCTGCGGTCGGTGGTCAGCTCACTGATATCCGTGCTGCCGCGCAGCCGCCAGGTCAGCCAGTCGTGGGGGAGACACACGGCCGCGACCCGTGCCGCGTTCTCGGGTTCGTGCTCGGCGAGCCAGCGGAGCTTGGTCGCGGTGAACGCGGCGACCGGGACCGAGCCGACCGCCCGGGCCCAGGCTTCGGCGCCGAGTTCGCGCACCAGATCGTCGGCCGCCGGCGCGGACCGCGTGTCGTTCCACAACAACGCGGGCCGCACCACCTGGCCGGCCTCGTCCAGGCAGACCATGCCGTGCTGCTGGCCGCCGATCGCCAGCGCCTCGACGTCGTCCAGGCCGCCGGCGTCGGCGAAGGCCGCGTGCAGCGCCCGCCACCACGCCTCGGGGTCCACCTCGGTGCCGGCGGGGTGGGGAGCAGAACCCTGTCTCACCAGGGTCCCGCTCTCCGCCTGGCGGATCACGACCTTGCACGACTGCGTCGAGGAATCGACGCCGGCGACCAGCCTCACCGGGCGCCCATCAGGTGCTCCACGGCGAGCTGGGTGAGGCGGACCGCGCCCAGACCGCGGTCGGCGGCCTCCTCCGGGTCGAAATCCTCGTAGGCGGAGCGGTCGGCCAGCAGGTCGGCGTAGGTCTCGCCGGCGGCCAGCGTCGGCGTCGCCATCTGCTCCACGCGGGCCGCCGCACGCGCCCGGGCGACTTCGGGGTCGGCGTTGAAGGCCGCGACGCGCTCCTTGAGCAGCAGGTAGGTGCGCATGTTGGCGGCGGCGGACTGCCAGACCCCCGCGATGTCCTCGGTACGGGCCGGCTTGTAGTCGAAGTGGCGCGGGCCCTCGTAGCCGCCGTTCTCCAGCAGGTCCACCAGGAAGAAGGCGTTGAGCAGGTCGCCGTGCCCGAAGACCAGGTCCTGGTCGAACTTGGGGCCGCGCTGGCCGTTGAGGTCGAGGTGGAAGAGCTTGCCCTGCCACAGCGCCTGCGCGATGCCGTGGGCGAAGTTCAGGCCGGCCATCTGCTCGTGCCCGACCTCCGGGTTCACGCCGACCATCTCGTGGTGTTCCAGGGTGCTGATGAAGGCCAGGGCGTGTCCGATGGTCGGCAGCAGGATGTCGCCGCGCGGCTCGTTCGGCTTGGGCTCCAGGGCGAAGCGGATGTCGTAGCCGCGGTCGGTGACGTAGGCGGCCAGCATGTCCAGGCCCTCGCGGTAGCGGTCCAGCGCCGAGCGGACGTCCTTGGCCGCCTCGGACTCCGAGCCCTCGCGGCCGCCCCAGAACACATAGGTGTCGGCGCCGAGCTCGGCGGCCAGGTCCAGGTTGCGCATGACCTTGCGCAGCGCGTAGCGGCGGATGTCGCGGTCGTTGCTGGTGAAGGCGCCGTCCTTGAACACCGGGTGGGTGAACAGGTTGGTGGTGGCCATCGGCACCTTCAGGCCGGTGGCGTCCAGCGCTTCGCGGAACCGCGCGATGTGCTTGGCGCGCTCGTCCTCGCCCGCGCCGAAGGGGATCAGGTCGTCGTCGTGGAAGGTGACGCCGTAGGCGCCGAGCTCGGCCAGCCGGTGCACGGTCTCCACCGGGTCCAGCGCGGGCCGGGTGGCGTCCCCGAAGGGATCGCGGGCCTGCCAGCCCACGGTCCACAGACCGAAGGTGAACTTGTCGGCGGGCGACGGTGTTGCGGTCATCGCGGACTCCTGGGCACGCTGAGGGGAATTGTTTAATGGATGAACTTATGGACCGGCTGTGGCATTGTCAAGGCATGCCCGCGCCCACCAGCCGCACCAGCCACGCGACCGACGCCACCGGAGACGGCCCGGGAGCCGGCCCGGCAGACGGCGCTGCCGCCACTCCGGTCGGGAGTGCTGCCGCCGCCTCCCCAGTCGGGAGTGCTACCGACCCGGCCGGCCCCGCGGCGCCGGTCGGGAGTGCTGCCGCCGCCGCTCCGGCCGGGGATGCCGCCGAGCCGGCCAGTCCCGCGACGCCAGTCGGTTCCGCCGGTCCCGTCAGCCGGCCCGGCCCGATCGGCAACTCCGGCCACTCAGGTCCCACCGGCCGCGCCGTCCCCAACCCGGCGCGCCAGGCCAGCATCCGCAACGCCAACCTGGCGCTGCTGTACCGGCTGATCCTGGACGCCCCGGCCCCGATCTCCCGCGCGTCCCTGGCCGCCGCCACCGGCGTGACCCGCGCGACCGCCTCGACGCTGGCCGACACGCTGCTGGAAGCGGACCTGATCACCGAGGTGTCGCCGCCGCCGGCCACCGGCGCGGGCCGACCGGCCGCCGGGCTGGTGCCGGCGGCCGGCGGCCCGGCGGGACTGGGCCTGGAGATCAACGTGGACTACCTCGCGGCGTGTGTCGTGGACCTGACCGGCGCGGTCCGCAGCACCGTCATCCGGCACGGCGACCAGCGCGACCGAGCGGTGTCCGACGTGCTCGCCGATCTGGCCGTGCTCGGTGCCGACGCCACGGCCGAGGCCGGGCTGGGCATCGCGGGCGCGGCGGTCGCGGTCCCCGGTCTGGTCGAGAATCCGCACGGCCGGATCCGGCGGGCCCCGAACCTGGCGTGGCAGGACTTTGAGATCGGCACCGAGCTGCGCCGGGTGCTGCCGGACACCCCGTTCGAGCCGATGATCGGCAACGAAGCGGACTTCGCGGCCCTCGCCGAGGCGCATGCGGGCCCTGATACGGTCGTCGACCCCGCGGCGCGCGCCGCGCTCGGGACGCAAACCGCTGATGACGCTTCCGGTACTGCTTCTGTCGAGCCGCCGATCCCTCTCACCGACTTCCTCTACGTCTCCGGCGAGATCGGCGTCGGCGCGGGCGTCATCCTCGGCCGCGAACTCTTCCGGGGCGCCCGCGGCTGGGCCGGCGAGATCGGCCACATCACCGTCGAGCCGGACGGCGCCCTGTGCCGCTGCGGCGCCCGCGGCTGTCTGGAGACCGTCGCAGGCCTCGAAGCCCTGCACCGCGACGGTCCCGAAGCTGCCGCCCCGGGCCTGGGCCGCGCGGCGGCAGCCGCCGTCAACCTCCTGGACTTGCCGGCGGTCGTCCTCGGCGGCGTCTACGCCCGACCGGAGTTCGCCGCCCTGGTTCCCGGCGTGCGGAAAGCATTGGCCGAGCACGTGATCTCGGCCCGCTGGGCCCCGGTCACCGTCCACGTCTCCCGGCGCGGTACGGCGGCCGCGGTGACCGGCGCGGCGACCGCCGTCGTGCGGCGCGTGCACGCCGATCCGGCCGCGTGGATGTCGGCGGCGCTGACCGCCTGACCGCTCCGCACCACCGCCGGACCACCACCACATCACCGCCGCATCACCACCACATCACCGCCGCATCACCACCACATCACCGCCGCATCACCGCCGGGGACCGGTCCCTGCGCGCGCGTCGAACAATGAGCTCGCGCGCTCTACGATGGGCCCGACTTGGCGGGGGATGAACTATGCGGGGGAACACATGGCTGATCTGGCGCTGAACAGCGAGGCCCTGACCGGCTTCGCCGGCACTCTCAGAAACCTGATGGGGGATTTCTCCCAGCCGATACATCCCACGGCGGTGTGCACCGACCTGCTGAACGACGACCTGGGGATGCTCAGCTCGACCGACAAGTCGTGCGGTGACGGCCTGTCCAACTATCTCAATACCCTGGCATCGCTGTCGGACACCGCGGCAGCCGCGGCCCAGAAGGCCGACGCGCAGTTGGCACAGCAGGCGAAGAACGTCCACGGCGGGCCGGTGCCCAAATGAGGGAGCCCACCCCCGGCAACGGCACCACTACCCTGCCCAGCTACAACCCGTGGCCCGAGGAGCCCTCTGATTACGACGGCATCGCCGCGCGCCTGACCGATCGTGAGAACCAGAGCAACCAGGTGCGGGCGGGCATTCTGGGCCTGATCGACGACCCGGCGCTGAACCAGTGGCTCGGGGCGAGCGGGGACGCGTTCCGTCAGACCCTTGATCCGGTGCCGAACCTGCTGGCCCAGATGATCTACGCCTATGGGACGTCCGCCGACGCGGTGCGGTCCTTCGCCGGCCAGATCCGCACCGGCAAGGACGCCTTCGCCAAGCTCCAGGCCGACCTCCAGGCCCAGGCGATCAAGGACCCGACCAAGATCGACACTCCGTTCACCGGCCTGCGGATCCAGCTCTCCACGGCTGCGGAGAACGCCACCACCAGCCACGACAACGCCATGAAGGCGTGCGACGGGGTGATCCAGGCCGCTGAGAGCGACCTGCGGCAGGTGGCACGGGCCCTGTCCGACTCCCGCTACGCCAACTTCAACTCCACGTTCGTGGGCAACGGCGGCCAGCTGTCCGACCTCGGCGGCCTGGAGTACCTGGGCAACGACGTGAAGCCGAGCACGGTCGACCCGCAGAAGATCATCGACGCCATCGCCTGGCTGAACCAGCACTTGAACGACAGCACCGCGGGCCCGATGCCGGGCGTGCCCGGGTTGCCCCTCGGCGGTCTGGAGGCCTACGCGAAGCTCAGCGGCATGACCCCGGCCGAGGTCGACGCGCTGCTGGCGATGATGACGCCGCAGGAACGGCAGGCCCTGGACGCTGCCATCGGCCGGGAGGGCAGCAACGACAACCGCGTGCAGTGGGCCAACCTGCTGCTCGCCGACTCCAGCCAGAGCACGATAGCCCTGGTGCAGCAGGACATGCCGAGCGTCGAGCCGGACTGGCACACGCAGTACATCGGCAGCGGGCTGCACTGGGAGCAGCAGAACGGTCCGCTGTTCGGGCCGAACGGCGTGGACATCGAGCACGACCTCCAGCAGGGCGACGACGGCGACTGCTGGTTCCTGTCCTCGGCCGCGGCCATCGCCGAGCGCGATCCGAACTTCTTCCAGTCGCGGATCATCCAGAACCCGAACGGCACCTACACCGTCACCTTCTACAACAACGGACAGCCGACACACGTCACCGTCGACGGCCGGCTCCCGGTCTACGACAACGGAAACGGCACCGCGTACGCGCACCCCACGAACACGCAGTGGGTCGCCATCTACGAGAAGGCGTTCGCGCAGTACAAGGGCGGCTACGGCAACATCGACGGCGGGTGGGGCGACCAGGGCCTGCACGAGCTGACCGGCCAGGCCACGCAGCGCATCGACCCGGACGACTCCAGCCTCGGCCAGATCTCGCAGATGATCCACAGCGGGCGCGCGGTGACCACCGGGACCCGCAAGGACAGCGGGTTCCTGTGGTGGAGCGGGGACGGCGAATACATCGACAACGGGAAGCTGGTCAGCGGGCACGAGTACTCGGTGGAGAGCGTGAACATGAACTCCCACCCGCCGACCATCACGCTGCTCAACCCGTGGGGTGTCGGCGCGCAAAATGATCACAATCAGTCAATCGGGAAGGTCACTCTGACGGAAGGCGAGTGGCAGACGTACTGCCGGGAGATCGGCGTGACGACGGTGAGGCCGTGACAGCGATGGTGAACCATACCCAGACCCCTGACAACCTGCTCCCCCAGCGTGCGCAGTACGTGCGCGACGGGATCGGAATGGGGATCATCAGTATCAATCCGGATCCGGCGCACCCGGCGGTGCGGCTGGTCCTGCGGGACCTGTCCGGGACCGGCGCGTTCGCCGAGTTCCAGGTCACGGCGCGGCCCGGGGACGTGATCGGGGCCGGGTCGCGGCGACTGACCATCACGGAGGTGGTGGCGGCGCCGGCGGGGGGCTCGGACGGGGGCTTGGACAGGGGCTACTCCGATCCGGTGGGGCACATCGCCTTCCGGGACGAGCCGGTGGTGGGGGCGTCGTGAACAAGGGTGCGAGGATTCTCGCGGTCGTGGGGTTGTGCGGCGCGGCGGTCATAGCCGTGTCAGGGTGCGCATCTAAGAGCACTGGCGGTGGGGCAGGCGGCGGAACCGGGGGAAGCGGCGGAAGCGGCGGCGGCTCGCAGCCGCCCAGCTTCTCGGCGACCGCACCGAACGAGTACCGCGTTCTGCCCGCGCCCGGGTTCCACGCGCCGTGTCCCCGGGGCAGCTGCTCGGTGCCGGACGTGCCCTCGCTCGTGGTCAAGGATGCGAGCGGCGCCAAGGTCGGGCTGCTGATCGACCCCGACTCGCGGCAGGACAACCCGAAGCGGATGCAGGTGCGGATCTGTCCGTTCGCCACCACCGGGATCGATCCGCGGGCTCAGTTGGACAAATGTGTGATCCATCTGGTCGGGGCCGGTGACAGCTTCACGGATGTGGGGCTGACGGTGCGGGTCGAGAAGTTGTGGTGGATGTCGGACGACAAGAACGACGCGCTGGACGCGGTGATCACCAGCGCTTAGGTCATTGGCGCTGCTTGGGGTCATTAGCACTGCTCGGGGTCATTGCCACTGCTCAGGTCATTGCCAGCGCTCGGGTCATTGCCAGCGCTTCGGCACGGGCTGGGCGCGGGGACGTGGCCGGCGGTCCGGATGGGCCGTCGGTTCCGGCGCCCGACTCACTGCCACGATCATCATGTCGTCGCGGGGCCGGCCGGCGGTGTGGCGTTTGATGTCCCGGCGTAGTTGTCGGACTAGAGACGCCGGCCGAGCGCTCGAAACGACCGCGACCGAGGCGGACTCGGCGGTGGCAGCGGTGGAGATGGAGCCGGTCAGGCGGGCGATCGGGTCGTAGAACGTCCCGTCGCGGTCGCGGGCTTCGGTGACGCCGTCGGTCATCAGCAGCAGGGTGGCGTCGGGGGCGAGTTCGGTCTCCCAGACTTCGTCGCGGCCGTCGGCGAAGTCGGCCAGGCCCAGTGG
>NZ_JAAFYZ010000113.1 GCF_018274385.1 Catenulispora pinistramenti
GGTGGGGGTCGGCGGGTGCTATTCGATCGACGCGCTGTCGTTCGCTGCCGCCCTCTACGGCGCGTATCGGCTGCCGCGCATGGTGATGCGGACGGAGCAGGCGCCGCGCGCGGGGCTGCGGGCCGTGGCCGACGGGCTCAGCTATCTGATGCACACCGCGCCGGTGCGCGGGGCGCTGCTCACCGACCTGGCCACGACCGTGCTGACGATGCCGATCAGCCTGTTCCCGCTGATCAACGCCGAGCGCTTCGGCGGCAACCCGCGCACCCTGGGCCTGTTCCTGGCAGCGATCGCGGTCGGCGGGGTCACCGCCTCGGTCTTCTCCGGCGCCTTCACCCGGCTCCCCCGCCCCGGCGCCGTCATGCTGCTCGGCTCCTCGATCTGGGGCGCCTCGCTGCTGCTGCTCGGCCTGGTCCCGAACGCCTGGCTGGGCCTGGGGTGCCTGGCGGTCGCCGGGGCCGCGGACACCCTCGCGGTGGTCTCGCGCAGCACGGTCGTGCAGTTGAACACGCCCAACGAGATGCTGGGCCGGGTCGCCGCCGCCGAGCAGATCGCCGGGCAGGCCGGGCCGGAGCTGGGCAACCTGCGGGCCGGCCTGACCGCCGCCGCGACGTCCGGCAGCGTGGCGCTGGTGAGCGGCGGCGTGCTGTGCCTGGCCGCGCTCGCGCTGATCGTGGTGAAGACGCCGCAGCTGCGGGAGTTCACGCGACCGGTGGCCGCGGCCGAGCCGGCGCAACCGGTCGGCGTGGCCTGAGTCGGCCGTCGGCCGTCAGGCCGGTGGCCGCCGGCTACTGGCCACTGGCCAGTAGCCACGAGCCCTCAGCCGCCAACCATCAACCATCAACCCCCACCGACAACGAAGCCCGCGCGTTCAGCCGCTCAGCATCAGTCCCCGTCGTACTCCCGAACGCCGCACCGATCTCCGTCAGCTCCGCCGCGCTCAGCACGTCCTCGATCGCGTCGAACCCGCGCGGAGCCCGGTCGGCGACCAGGTTCAGGATCCGGTCCATCGGGAACGAGCGGTTGGCCCGCACGATGTCCGCCGTGGCCGGCCGCCGCAGCGCCTCATACCCGGCCAGCCCGGCGACCGGGTCGTCCCGGTGCCGGGCCAGCAGGTATGCCAGGTGGCGGGCGTCCAGGATCGCCTGCGAGCCGCCGTTGGACCCGATCGGATACATCGGGTGCGCGGCGTCCCCGAGCAGCGTGACCCGGCCCCGGCCCCAGGACGGCAGCGGGTCCCGGTCGACCATCGGGTACTCCAGGATCCGCGGGCTGGCGGCCATCAGCTCGCACACGTCGACACCGGCCATGTTCCAGCCCTTATAGTGCGGCAGGACGTCCACCAGCTCGCCGGCGCGGTTCCAGTCCGGCGGCCGCACGTCCTCGGCGTCGACCCGGACCTCGGCGACCCAGTTGATCAGCACCCTTCCATGCTCGCCGCGCGGCGGGGACACCGGATACGCCACGAACTTGGCGGCCCGGTTGCTCCCGGCCCACATCATCGTCCGGCCGGTCAGGAACGGATCGCCCTCGACGCACCCGCGCCACATCGTGATGCCGCTCCACCGCGCCGGCCCCTCCTCCGGGTGCAGCTGCGCCCGCACCGCCGAGCGCAGGCCGTCGGCCCCGATGACGACGTCGGACTCGACGGTCCCCGGATCCTGCCCCTCCCGGCCGCCCAGCCGGCTCACCACCCCATCAGCGTCCTGCGACAGCTCGACGAACGCCTTGGACGTCAGAACACTGTCAGGCCCCAGCCGCTCCCGCACCGCACCCAGCAACATCGTCTGCAACTCGCCGCGGTGCACCGAATACTGCGGCCACTTGTACCCGGCCGCCACCCCGCGCGGCTCGTGCCAGATCCGGTTCCCGAACACGTCCATGATGACGACCTCGGCGGTCGGCACCGCCATCCGCGCCAGCTCCGGCCCGAGCCCGAGCTCGGTCAGCTCGCGGGTGGCGTGGGGCAGCAGATTGATTCCCACCCCGAGCGGCAGCAGCTCGGCGGCGGCATCGATGACCTGGACCCCGGCCCCGAGTCCCGCGGCGTGCAGGCTCAAAGCCGTGGTGAGCCCGCCGATCCCGGCACCGACGATGAGTATCTTCACAGTGCTCCCTCGATAGAACGATCAGCACCGGTATACCGCTCACGGCGCCGCGTCGCGAAACACCAGACAGCCGGATTCACGCCACGAAACAGCCGATCGCCAGGCGCGCGCCCGCCAACAGTTCCGCCCGCGTGGCTCCGAGGTTGGATTGCACGGACAGACCGTGCCAGACGGCCTGGACGAGCCCGGCGAGCGTGCTCGCCGAAGTGGCGGCGGGCAGCTGCCCTTCGCCGACGGCCCGCTCGATCCGCGCGCGCAGCGCCCGCTCGTTCGCCCGGTGCAGATCGGCCAGGTAGACGCGGACGTCGAGGGTCTGCGGCCCGTCGGTCATGACGGCGCTGCTGATCAGGCATCCGGGGTGCCGGTCGGTCGGCTGGGTGAACTCCTGGACCGAGCGGGTCAGGATCTGCTCCAACACGACGCCGATGTCGTCCTCGGCGATCGCCTGCTCGTAGATCTGCCGATAGCGCTCGGCATAGGTGTGCACCGCCTCCTGGAACAGGTCCGCCTTGGTACCGAAGGCGCCGTAGAGGCTGGAGGTGGAGATCCCCAGCGCTTCGGTCAGCGTCCGGGTCGAGGTGCCCGAGTAGCCGAACCGCCAGAACAGGCGGGCGGCGGCCAGGATCGCCTGGTCGCGGTCGAAGGCGCGGGGACGGCCGCGCTGCGCTGGGGCCATGTTTGGCATTGTAGAGCGTTCGCTCCATAATCACATTATGGAGCGAACGATTCAGAAAACCATTCCGGTGCCGGCCGACGGCCGGGTCACCGTCGACGTCTACGGCGACGCCGACCCCGGCAGCGCGGGCCTGGTCGTGGTCCCCGGCGTCATGAGCGACGCCCACACCTGGCGGCACGTCGCTCGCGCGATCACCGCGTGGCCGTCGGTCGCCGTCCTCAACCGGCGCGGACGCACGCCGTCGAGCCCGTTGCCCCGGGACCACACCCTGCGGACCGAAGTCGAGGACCTCCTCGCGGTCCTGGACCGCCTCGGCGGCGAGCGGACGCTGTTCGGCTGGAGCTATGGCGGCCTGATCGCCCTGACGGCCGCGACCGAACGGCCGGTCCGGCACGTCATCGCCTACGAACCGGTGATCGCGCCCTTCGCCCGCGCGGAACTGCCGGCGCTGCGCGCCGCCGCCGAGGGCCGGGATTGGGACCGCAGCGTCGACATCGTGAACACCCGGGTCTCCGGCTTCGCCCCGGACCACGTTCAAGCGCTGCGCGCGGACCGGCAGGGCTGGTCGGCCCTGCGCCGCCTCAGCGAACCGCTCTACGCGGAACTGGCGGCGCTCAACGCGTCCCAGCCGCCCGAGGCGCTCGCCCGCCGGGCCGAGCGGATCGACTTGATCATCGGGGAAGCCGACCAGGGCACGGAACCCTACGGCACGTCCTTCGACCACGTACGGCAGCGCCTGACCGCGCCGCGGGTCCAGGTGTTGCCGGGCCAGGGCCACCTCGCCCACGTCACCGGACCGGCACTGCTGGCCCGCACCCTGGACGCTCTGGCCTGAACCACCGAACCACTGAACCACCGAACCGCTGGGCACGCGCCACCCCGAAGCACTTGCTTCGGTGTAAAAGTGATATCACTTTGCTAGAGTTTTCTTCGAGAGCATCAGCTCCCTCAAGAGCACCGAGGCCACGGGTCCAAGGAGTCGTCCCCATGTCCATCAACCCCGCTCCGCAGCCGCCCGGCGCACTGGCACCGCCGGCACCACCGGCCCTGACGGAGCGCCCCGCCTGGAACATCCCGGGCTGGGCTCCGCTGATCCTGGCCGTCGTCGCGATCGTCGTCACCATCGCGGCGAGCGGCGCCGCCCCGGCGGTGCACGCCGTCCTGATCATCGCCGCCGTGATCCTGCTGGTCGGGCTCACCCCGGTCGCCCCGGGCCGGGCCCGGGTCATCGCGCTGTTCGGCCGCTACGACGGCACGGTCCGCACCACCGGCCTGCGCTGGGTCAACCCGATGACCACCCGGCGCCAGGTCTCCACCCGGGTCCGCAACCACGAGACGGCCACGCTGAAGGTCAACGACGCCGACGGCAATCCGGTGGAGATCGCCGCGGTCGTGGTCTGGCAGGTGCGGGACACCGCCGAGGCCGTCTACGCCGTCGACGACTTCGTGCGGTTCGTCGGCATCCAGGCCGAGACCGCGGTCCGGCACACCGCCACCAGCTACCCCTACGACGCCCGCGGCGAGGGCCAGATCTCGCTGCGCGAGCACGCCGAGGAGATCACCTCGCAGATGTCGCGGGAGATCGCGGCCCGGGTGGCGCTGGCCGGGATCGAGGTGGTCGAGTCGCGGATCACCCGGCTGTCCTACGCCCCCGAGATCGCCCAGGTCATGCTGCGCCGGCAGCAGGCCGAGGCGATCGTGGCCGCCCGGCAGCGGATGGTGCAGGGCGCTGTCGGGATGGTGCGCGGGGCACTGGAATCGCTCGGCGAGGAGAACATCGTGGAGCTCGACGAGGAGCGCAAAGCCGTGATGGTCAGCAACCTGCTCGTCGTGCTGTGCAGCGAGCAGTCCACGCAGCCGGTGGTCAACACCGGCACGCTCTACCAATAGGAAGGCGACCGCCCGCCTATGGCCGACCGCAAGCAGATCCTGCTGCGCCTGGACCCGGCCGTCCACGACGCTTTGGCCCGCTGGGCCGGGGACGAGTTGCGCAGCACGACCGCCCAGATCGAGTACGTGTTGCGCCAGGCCCTGTCCCAGGCCGGCCGGCTGCCGTCGAACGTCGGGAAGATGCCCCGGCGCGGGCGGCCACCGAGACCGGCCGAGGAGACCGACCAGGCCGACCGAACCGAACGAACGGACCAGACCGACCGAACGGATCAAACCGACCAGACCGATCAGACCGACCCCGAGGAGGGGCGATGACCGCCACGATGGACGACCCCGTACTCGTCGTCGACAAGCTCACCAAAACCTTCAGCTCCCGCACCGCCTACTCCGACGTCACCTTCAGCGTGGGCCGCGGCGAGGTCTTCGGCTTCCTGGGCCCGAACGGCGCCGGCAAGACCACCACGGTCCGCAGCCTCGGCACGCTGATCACGCCGACGTCCGGCAAGGCGACCGTGGCCGGGCTCGCGCTGAACGCCGAGAACGCCGTCGAGATCCGCAAGCGGATCGCGATCATGACCGAGGCGCCGGGCCTGTACGGCCGGCTTTCGGTCACCGAGAACCTGAAGTACTTCGTCGGGCTCTACCATCTCCCCGACGGCGAGCAGCGGATCAAGAAGGCGCTGGAGGCCGTCAACCTGACCGACCGCGCGCAGGACATCTGCAGCAGCCTGTCCAAGGGCCTGCGCCAGCGCGTCGGCCTGGCCCGGACCCTGCTCAACGACCCGGAGATCCTGTTCCTGGACGAGCCCACCTCCGGCCTGGACCCGGTCGCCGCACGCGGGGTGCACGACCTGATCACCGGCCTGCGGGACCGCGGTGTCACGATCTTCTTCACCACCCACCGGCTGGCCGAGGCCGAGGCGCTGTGCGACCGCGTGGCCATCCTGAACACCACCCTGCGCACCATCGGGCGGCCCTCGGAGCTGCGCGAGCAGCTGTTCAACAGGGGCCTGGTCGTGATCACCGCGGCCCCGCTGGCCGATCCGGCGCGGGTGTTCACCGGGCTGCCCGGCGTCCAGAGCTGGGAGTCCGACCCCACCGGCGGCTACCGCCTGGCGGTCAGCGATCCGGCGGTGGCCGCCCCGGAAGTCGTCAGGGCCCTGGTTCACGCCGAGGCCGACGTGCTGTCGGTCGGCGAATCCCGGCACTCGCTGGAAGACGTCTATCTGGAGCTGGTCAACGAGGACGTGGAGGCGAACCAGCGATGAGTGCGATCAGAGCGTTCCAGGCGGTGCGGTCCGGCCGCATCGACAGCCACCGAGTGCGGGCCGTGCTCCGCAAAGAGGTGACGGACTACCGCCGCAACCGGTTCGTCCTGGGGACGATGACGGTCCTGCCGATCCTCTTCCTGGTCAACCCGATCATCAACATCTTCACCGCGCCGACCACCGTCTCGCACACCGCCCTGGACGCCCGGGTCGGCTCCACGATGCTGTTCATGCTCCTGGTCCCGGTCATCCTGCCGGCCACCATCTCGGCCACCTCGATCGTCAACGAACGCGAACAGGGCACCCTGGAGCCGGTGCTGACCACCCCGGTCCGCAGCGAGGAACTGCTCATCGGCAAGGCCTTGGCCGCGCTGATCCCGGCGGTGGCCATCGCCTACACGATGCTCGGCATCTTCCTGCTGATGGTGAAGCTCTTCGCGCACCAGCAAGTCGCCGACGCCACCCTGGAGGGCCCGCGGATCCTGGCCCAGGTGCTGTTCATCCCGCTGTTGGCCGGCTGGGCGATCTGGGCCGGGCTGGCGGTCTCGGTGCGGGCCAACGACGTCCGGGTGGCGCAGCAGCTGGGGACGCTGGCCAGCCTGCCGCCGCTGGCGATCACGGCGCTGATGGCGTTCAACGTGATCACGCCGTCGTTCCGGGTCGCGGTGCTGTTCGCGGTGGGGCTGCTGTTGCTGGACGTGATGGCCTACCGGCTGATCGCGCCGATGTTCGATCGGGAACGGCTGATCACGGCCCGGGGGGCGAAGTAGGGCCGGGGCCGCCCCGCAGGGTGCCGCCGGGGTCGCCGGGGTCGCCGGGGTCGCCGGGGTCGCCGGGGTCGCCGGGGAGGGTTTCAAGGAGCGCATCGAGCAGCGCCCGCGCGAGCCCGGTCGGCGGTCGGCGGCCGGGCACGACCGCGCACAGGTCCCGATGGATCGGCGGCGTGATCGGGATGGCCCTGATCCCCGGCGATCCGGCGGGGATCGCTCCCGGCGGCAGAATCGCCGCCCCCGCGCCGTGCCGCACGAACTCCACCAGGTACTGGAGGTTGACCACCTCGGCGACGATCCGCCGGGCCAGACCGGAGTCGGCGCAGGCGACGGCGATCTGCGCCTCCATCCCGGAATCAAGCCGGTAGGCGACGAAGTCGTGATCGGCCAACGCCGGATCGGCCAAGCCGATCTCGGCGGCGTCGGCCAGCGGATCCCCCGCCGGGACGGCCAAGACCAGCCGATCGCGCCCCAGCCGGACCCGGGTCAGCCGGGAGTCGACCGGCCCGTCGACGAAGGCGATGTCCAGCTCGGCCTCGGCGACCGCGCGCGCCAGGGCACCGGCCGCGTCGTGCGTGAGCCGGACGGTCACCGCCGGATGACGGCGCCGGAACCCGGCCAGCGCGGCCGGCAGATCCACCACCCCGAAGGTCTGGATCGCGCCGACGTGCAGCCGGCCGTGCAGCACGCCCCGCACACCGGCCACCGCGTCCCGGCCGTCCTGGACCGCTGCCAGTGCGCGCCGGGCCGCGGGCAGCAGCGCCTGTCCGGCCGCGGTCAGCGTCACCTGGCGGTTGTCGCGCACGAACAGCGCGTCGCCGAGTTCGTGTTCCAGCGCGGCGATGGCGGCGCTCAGGCCGGACTGGCCGACGTGGACGCGCGCCGCGGCCCTGGTGAAGTGCCGCTCTTCGGCGACCGCCACGAACTGCTCCAGCTGCCTGAGCTCCATACATCGATTCTAGCGATGCATATCAGCGGCAACATCTGTTGGACCGATGATGTGGCTCGGAGTGAGGCTGGACCCATGACGAACCTGACGAACCACTGCGCTCCCAGCCCTGTCCCCCACCAGCCGGTCCTGATCCGCGCCGCCGAAGCCGAGCGCGTGCCCCTGATCGGCCACATCCTGCTGGCCGACGCCGACGCCACCGGCGGGGCGCTGAGCTCACACCGCGTCGAACTCGCCACCGGCGCGAACGGCGCGGTCCCGCATCACCACACCGCCTCATCAGAGCTCTTCTACATCCTCGACGGCCGGCTGGACGTCCTGGTCGGCACCGAGGTCCACACCGCCGACCCGGGCGACCTGCTGGTCGTGCCGCCGCACCTGGACCATGCCTTCGCCGCGCACCCCGGCTCCGCGGCCGAGGCGCTGATCGTGATCACCCCGGGCATCCAGCGCTTCGACTACTTCCGGCTGGTGCAGCGGACGCGGGCCGGGCAGGAGCCGGCCGGGACGCTGCGAGCCTCGCAAGAGCGGTTCGACACGTACTTCGTGGACAGTGCCGCTTGGCAGGCGGCGCGGGAGGCTGGGTGAGGTGGGCGAAGCTAAGTAAGGTGGGGGCGAGCCTGGGTGGCGCTGGGTGAGCCCCCGGGTGCGGGGCCCACAGGTCGACCGGCTACCGTTACCGGCGATACCGACCTGCGAAAGGCATGAACCCCATGGCGTCGAAGAAGGCCCCGGCTCAGCAGAGCAGCGCCAACATGAGCTATGTCGGCGCGAAGGAGATCACCCTGATCTTCCTCGCGATGATCGTGCTGGCCGGCTCCGCGGCGGCGTTCGCGCTACTTGGCTGACCATCCGGGACTCGACACTGACGGGAGCGGACCCATGGAAGGCATCATCGGCAAGCGGATCCTCCGGTGCTCCGACGGACATCTGTTCATCTCCTCCGAGACCTCGCGTCTGCTGCTGTCGCTGCACTTCGGCTCGCGGCGGCTGATGAAGTGCCCGGTCGACGGCCGGATGCGGATGATGTCGAACGTCGAGTCCAAGGACCTCCCGGAGAGCGAAGTGCTGCGCCTCATCGCGGAGAGCGACGGCTGAGGAGCGGACCGGCCGCTCCCCCGGCACCGCATCAACTCGCACCACGCCCCGGTCAGTCCGGCAGCCGCTCCGGCACCGCCTTGTGCACCTGCTTGAAGATCACCGAGGTCCGGAACCCGGTGACCTCACGCCGCTTGGCCAACCGCTCGCTCAGGAACATATGCAGCCGGTCCAGATCCGGCACGCCGACGTGCAGCACGAAATCATCCCCGCCGGACAGCACGAACGTACTCAGCACCTCCGGCAGCCCGGAGGCGAACTCCGAGAACGCGTCGATGACACTCCGACTCAGCGGCCTGATCTGCACCGCGACCAGCGCCTGCACCCCACGGTTGAGCGCCGCGGTATCGATCTCGGCGTGATAGCCGCGGATGACGCCGCGCCGAGTCAGGGACCTGACCCGCTCCAGGCACGTCGACGGCGCGACCCCGAGCGCGCGAGCCAGTTCCCGGTTCGACTGCCGCGCGTCGGCCTGCAGGAGGCGGACGATCTCCGCATCGAGTTGATCCATGGTCCGATCCTGGCAAAGTTCGGCCGCCGGGGCCCGCCGGCGACCCCCCGGCGGCGGCTGCTGCTGTCGTCGTCCGCTAGCCGAGATCCGGAGTCCCCAGCCGCGCCCGCACCAATTCCTCCGTCACCGCCGCGACCGTCACCCCGCCGCTGTCCGCGTCCTGCAACAGCCCGGCCACCGTGTGCTCGATTCCGCGAACCCGTTGCCGCGCCTCGTCTTCCGGGCGCTTGTCGAGCTCCACGGTGACGGCGTGGATCACGCCGCCGGCGCTGGCGATGTGGTCCGGGACCCACACGATGCCGCGCGTCTGGAGTGAATCAGCGACCTGCGGAACCGCCAGCTGGTTGTTGGCCGGCCCCACCACGGCGCGGCATCGCAACTCCGGCACGATCTGCTCGGTCAGCACCCCGCCGAGCGCGGCCGGGACGACGATGTCGACCTCGGCGGTCAGTGCCTCGTGCGGCTCGGCCCACGTCGCGCCGAGCCGATCGGCCAGCTCGCGCTTGCCCGCGTCGATGTCGCTGAGCACGAGTTCTGCGCCGGCTTCGGAAAGCAGTTCAGCGAGCCGCGATCCGACGTTCCCCAGCCCGACGACCGCCAGCCGCAGACCGCGCAGCGGCCCGGTCCCGTCCGCCGCGCCGCCGCCCAGCCGGGCGCCGACCGCCCGGAGCGCGGCGAGGGTCCCGTCGGCGGTGGCCGGGGAGGAGTCGCCGCTGCCGCCGTGCTCGGTCGGCTTGCAGAAGACGTGGCTGGTGCGCTCGCCGATCACCACCATGTCCAGGGTCGAGGTGCCGACATCGGGTGCGGTGGCGTACCGGCCGTCCAGCGCCTCGACGGCGTCGCCGATGTCGGACAGGAGGTCGTGCCTGCGATCCGGTGTGAGGTCGTACCCCTCCGGCAGCGCGACGACCGTCTTGCCGCCGCCGCACGCCAACCCGGCGGCAGCGAACTTGGCGGTCATCGCGGCCGACAGCCGCAACGCGTCCTCCAGCCCGTCCTGCCAGCGCGGATAGCGCCAGATCCGACAGCCGCCGGCGGCCGGCCCGAGCACCGAGGAGTGGACGGCGATGATGACCGGCAGGCCGGTGCGCGCGCCGCTGCTGATGACGACGGATTCGTGGTGGGGCCACTGCGGGGAACCGGGCATGGGAGGACCGCCTCTCGGACGAACGACCGTGTTGGTGACCCCACCTTCGGGCATCCGGCGGGTCGAACGGACCCCTGCCGAACGAATGACCGGAATCCCCCATCCCGATCGCCCGTCGGCGAACTTGGTTCGGCGGGCCGGGGTGGCAGCCGGTCAATCGTCCGGGTGGGAACCTTTCCCGCGCTTACAGCTGATGTTGCTGCACTCGCGGGGAAGGCGCGATGTCGGTGGGCTGCGGCTGGTCGCCGGGGCGCGGGCCGACGTCGAGCCGCAGGGTGGCCGGCGTCTTCTCCCCGCGCAGCACGCCGAGGGCCAGGACGCCCTTCTCGGCGGCGTTGTTGATGGCCGCGTACAGGCTGGCGATCGAGCGCAGCGGCTGTTCGTCGGCGCTGGTGAGCACGTCCCCGACCATCGTCCCGGCCTGCTCGGCCCGGCCGCCGGGCTCGACGGCGCGGACGATCAGGCCCACGGTCTCCGGCAGGCCGGCGGCCCGGCGGATGGCCATGGTGACGTGCGCGGGGGCCAGGGTGAAGCCCAGGCGCGGGAAGGTGGGCTCAGGGTTCGTGCCTTCCAGCGACACCAGCAGCACGCGGAGAAGATCAATGAGCTGATCGCGTTGCGCCGGGTCCAGGGCGGCCAGCAGCCGGTTCTCGGTGGCGATGTGCGCGGGGGTGACGCGTTCGAACAGCGCGATGCCCTGGGCGGTGAGGGCGACGCGGCTGTTGCGGCGGTCGGCCGGATCCACGTCGCGGGTGAGGAGTCCTCGTTCCACGAGGCGGTCCACCCGGGTGCTGATGGTGCCGGAACTGAGGTTCAGGGCCCGCATCAGGCGGCGTTGCGAGACGCCGTCGGGCTCGCCGAGGCGGCGCAGGGTGACGAGGCTGTAGAACTCGGCGGCGTTCAGGCCGTGCTCGGTGAAAGTGGTCTCAAGTTCGGCGTCGAAGGTGCGGTTCAGCCGGTTGACCCGGGCGAAGATCGCCACCGGGGACAGGTCGAGGTCGGGCCTGGTCTCGTGCCAGGAGGCGAGGAGGCGGTCCACGGAGTCCGCGGCGGCCTCGCCGCGCGCCGCCGACCGGCTCGGATCCGGATCCGGCCCCGAATCCAGCCCCGGCCTGGGCCTAGGCCTCGGTTTCGTACCCACAGCCTGACTCTACCCCCGATACCGCTTAGTGTATTAGCTTGGGCCCAAGCTAATACGCAGGCTGTTTCCGAACGGGTGGAGGCGTCATGAAGATCGGTGTCATCGGAGCGGGCCGGATCGGCGGCAACGCGGCGCGGCTGTGGGTCGCGGCCGGGCACGAGGTGCTGTTGTCCTTCAGCCGGGACCAGGCGCGGCTGGAGGCCGACGCCGCGAAACTGGGCGAGCGGGCCAGGGCCGGGACGGTCGCCGAGGCCGCGGCGTTCGGCGACGTGGTGTTCCTGTCGGTGCCGTGGACCCAGGTCGACGCGGCGCTGGCCGAGGCCGGTCCACTGACCGGGAAGATCGTGATCGACACGACCAACCAGTTCGGCCGCGAGGGCGCGCAGAGCCTGCCCGACGGCCAGACGGCCGCCGAGTTCAACCAGCGCCGGATGCCCGGCGCCCGGTTGGTGAAGTCGTTCAACACCCTGACCGCCGCGTTCCAGGCGAGCGAGGCCGGGCGCCCGGCCGAGCAGCGGGTGGTGCTGTTCATGGCCGGGGACGACGCCGAGGCGAAGCAGGTGGTCGCCGGCCTGATCGACGACGCCGGCTTCGCCGTCGCCGACCTCGGCGGGCTGGCGGATGCCGGGCCGATGGAGGCGCCGCGGCGCGCGGGGGCTTTGTATGGGGAGGAGTACCGGCCTGCCGAGGCGGCGCTGGCGGTGGCCGCGTTGCGGGCCGGGCAGGCTTTGCCCGCTACGCCTGACTACTCGGGTCACTCGGACGAAGGCTGAGAGCCCATCGCACGGCTGGCGGCGCTCGGCGCGCCCGCGCAATCCGGCCGTGCTTAGCCTGATCGCGTCCACAGGGGTCCCGATCGGGAGGTCTCGCATGCGGGTGTTCGTCACCGGCGCGTCCGGCTGGGTCGGCTCGGCCGTCGTCCCGGAACTGCTGGCGGCCGGGCACCAAGTACTCGGCCTGGCCCGCTCCGACGCGTCGGAGGCGGCGCTCACCGCGGCCGGGGCCGAGGCGGTGCGCGGCGAGTTGGGCGATCCGGACACCCTGGCCGCCGCGGCCAAGGGCTGCGACGGCGTGATCCACCTGGCGTTCATCCACGACTTCAGCGACTTCCAAGGCGCCATCGACGCCGACCGCACCGCGATCCAGGCGCTCGGCGGCGCGCTACAGGGCTCGGGCAAGCCGCTGGTCGTGACGTCCGGGACGCCGGCGGTCCCGGGCCGCGTCGCCACCGAACTCGACTCCGCGGCCCCCGACACCCCCGCGGCCGGCCGCGACGCCAACGCCCGCGTGGCCCTGGACTTCGCGGCCCGCGGCGTCCGGCCCTCGGTCGTGCGCCTCCCCCGCTCGGTCCACGGCGCGGGCGACAAGCACGGCTTCGTGGCCCGCCTGATCGGCCTGGCCCGCGACCGCGGCACCTCCGGCTACGTCGGCGACGGCGGCAGCCGCTGGCCGGCGGTCCACGTCAAGGACGCCGCGGTCCTGTTCCGCCTGGCGCTGGAGAAGGCCACGGCCGGCTCGGTGCTACAGGCGGTCGGCGACGAAGGCGTACCGACCGGCGACATCGCCGCGGTCATCGGACGCCACCTGAACCTCCCGACCGCCGCCCTGCCACCCGAGGACTTCGGCTTCCTCGGCCCGCTGCTCGCCACCGACCAGCCCGCGTCCGCGACGCTGACACGGCAGACGCTGGGGTGGGCGCCGGTGCGGCCGGGGCTGATCGCGGATTTGGATGAGGGGCACTACTTCGGGACGTGATATCTACTTCAGATATCTACGCACTGTCTCTGACGAAAGGCGCGCGCCACGTGCCCAGCCGCATCTACCACATCAGCGTCGACGCCGCCGATCCCGCCGCGCTCGGCCGGTTCTGGGCCGCCGCCCTCGACTACCGGGTGCTGGTCGAGGACGAGGAGGAGACGGTGGTCGGCGCCGACCCTGACACATACCCCGGGCTGTGCTTCCTGCCGGTGCCGGAGGAGAAGGCGGGCAAGAACCGGCTGCACATCGACCTGGTCCCCGACGACCGCGACGCCGAGGTGGCGCGCCTCATCGGGCTGGGCGCGCGGCGGATCGACGTGGGTCAGGGGCCTGACGCGACGTGGGTGGTGCTCGCCGACCCGGAGGGCAACGAGTTCTGTGTGCTGCGGCCCAAGAAGTCGTTGACCGACTGACTGGCCCTCACGCCTGGCGGATCCGGACATAGCCGGCCTCCTCCAGAGCCTGGCGCCACGGGCGATCGATTTCAGATCGCAGTCGGGTGGGTTGGAACGCCGAGTGTCAGGTAGGCATAGCCCATCGTGTCGCGTGATCCCCGCAGCCATCTCCTGCGTTGTGCGTCGAGTCTGGCGCGCAGCGCGTCGGCCTCGTCGTGGTCGCCGTTGGCCAGCAGCCATTCCTCCGAGCTTGCTGCGAATCCTGCTTCGAACCAGTCCCATTCGCCGCGGGTGGACATCTCTACGTTCAGCGGGCGGAATCCGGCGGCCACGGCCTGATCTACGAGGTCCGGAAGGTGCAGGCAGGTGTCGGTTGTGGTGCCCGGCCACATTTCAGCCAGTTCCTCGGCCGTCGGGGTGCGGTCCCAGATCTCGCAGGCGAATAGCACACGGCCGCCGGGGTTCACCAGCGGCCTGATGGCCCGCAACGCGTCCGGGATGCTGCCGAAGGCCTGGTACGCCCCGGAGTTGATGACCAGATCCGCCGCCGACAGGTGGTCCTTGGCCTGGCCTTCGAGGAAGGTGACCCGGTCGGCCAGGCCGCGGTCCGCGGCGTTGCCGCGTGCCCGTTCCACATCCGGGCCGAACGCGTCGACGCCGATGCCGCGAGCCCGCGGCGCGGCGTCCAGTACTCGGAGCAGCAGTTCGCCCCAGCCGCAGCCGATGTCGAACACCGTCGCCGGTTCATGGGCGGCCAGTTCGGCGGCGAGCCGATCGGCGCGGCGGTCGGACAGGGGTGACATGAAGGTGAGGCGACTGCCGGAACCGAAGCCTGGAGGGTTGGTCATGGCCGGGACGGTAGCGATCTACGGGGTGCGTCTCCACAGGTTTTCCACCACGCCCCCATCGGGACCAAGCGCCGCGTATCAGCTCAAGAACCGACTCAGGGACCGACTCAGAGACCGGCTCAAGCGCCAGCCCGAAAACCAGCCTCCTCCGGAGCCAATACCAGATCGAACCCCATCCGCGTCCAAGGCCCCGCGCCGTGCGACCCATCCGGCGCGGGCGTGTCCCGATAGTGCCCGACGTCGACCACCAAGCTGTCCTTCACCCCGAACACCGCGTCGTTCGCCAGGTACGGGTCGCCCGCGACGAAGATGTGCGTGATCAGCGTCCGGTAGCCCGGTGCGGTCACCTTGAAGTGCAGGTGGGCCGGGCGCATGGGGCCGCGGCTGGTCGCGGTGAGGAGGTCGCCGACCGGGCCGTCGTGCGGGATCGGGTAGGGGGTCGGCAGCACCGTCCAGAAGCGGTAGTCGCCGTGCTCGCCCGCGCGCAGCCAGCCGCGGCCCGCGGTGTGGCCGTCCGGGTACTGGACGTCGTAGAAGCCGTCCTCGTCGGCGCCCCAGATGTCCAGGCGCGCGCCGGGTACCGGGCCGCCGTCGGGTGAGAGTACCTGGCCCGAGACGTAGCAGGGTGTGCCGGCCGCGCCGTGGCCGAGGTCGCCGCCGAGCGGGACTTCGGGGGCTCCGTCGACGAAGAAGGGCCCGAAGACGGTCGCCTCGGTGGCACCGGGGGTCTTCGGCTCGTTGATCGCGACGGTCAGCATCGACAGGCCGAGGACGTCGGAGAGCAGGATGAACTCCTGTCGGCGGTCGTCGGTGAGGTGGCCGGCGCGGGTCAGGAAGTCGATGCCGGCGTCCCACTCCTGCTGGCTGAGGCGGACGTCGCGGGCGAAGGCGTGCAGGTGCAGCACCAGGCTGTCCATGATCTGGCGCAGCCGCGGGTCGGCGGTCTTGGCGAAACTGGCCAGCACCTCGTCGGTGACGGCCTGCTCCCGGTCGCCGCCCGGCTCCTCAACGCTCATGCCTCATCCCTCCCCGGCTCGGCGCTGGCGAACCCGCTCAGCGGGACCTCCAGACGCTCCGCCAACTCCTCGACTCCCATGCCGAACGTCTCACGGACCACGACGCCCCGTGCGCCGAGTTCGAACACCGCGTGGTCGGTGTAGACCCGGTCGACGCAGGCCAGCCCGGTCAACGGGTACGTGCACCGGGGCACCAGCTTGGGCTCGCCGGTCTTGGTGAACAGCGTCATCATGACGAACACGCGCCGGGCCCCGATCGCCAGGTCCATCGCGCCGCCCACGGCCGGGATGGCGTCCGGCTCCCCGGTGTGCCAGTTCGCCAGGTCCCCGGCCGCGGAGACCTGGAACCCGCCCAGCACGCAGATGTCCAGGTGGCCGCCCCGCATCATGGCGAACGAGTCGGCGTGGTGGAAGTACGACGCCCCGGGCAGTTCGGTCACCGGCACCTTGCCGGCGTTGGTGAGGTCGGGGTCGATCTGCTCGCCGTGTGCGGCCGGGCCCATGTTGAGCATCCCGTTCTCGGTGTGCAGCACCACGCCGGAATCGGCGGCCAGGTGGTCGGCGACCAGCGTCGGCAGGCCGATGCCCAGGTTGACGAACGCCCCGCGCGGGATGTCGGCGGCGACCAGCGCGGCCATCTGGTGCTTGGTCAGCACGCGCGCGCCTCCTGCGACACCCGATCCTCCAGAACCTGATCCACGAATACCCGATCCACATAGATCCCCGGCGTCACCACGGTCTCCGGATCGATGCCACCGATCTCGACGACCTCCCGCACCTGCGCGACCACCAGCGTCGCGGCCGTGGCCATCACCGGCCCGAAGTTGCGCGCGGTCTTGCGGTAGACCAGGTTGCCCATCCGGTCGGCCCGGTGGGCGCCGATCAGCGCGACGTCGCCGCGGATCGGGTATTCGAGCACGTGCGCCCGGCCGTCGATGACCCGTGTCTCCTTGCCCTCGGCCAGCGGCGTCCCGACCCCGGTGGGGCAGTAGAACGCCCCGATCCCGGCACCGGCGGCCCGCATCCGCTCGGCCAGCGTCCCCTGCGGCACCACCTCCAGCTCGATCTCACCGGCCCGGTAGAGCGCGTCGAAGACGTAGGAGTCGGACTGCCGGGGGAAGGAGCAGATCACCTTGCGGACCCGGCGCTCGGCGAGCAGCGCCGCCAGGCCGGTGTCGCCGTTGCCCGCGTTGTTGGACACGATCGTCAGGTCCTCGGCGCCCTGCCGGATCAGCGCGTCGATCAGCGCGACCGGCATCCCGGCCATCCCGAAGCCGCCGACCAGGACCGTGGCGCCGTCCTGGATCCCGGCCACGGCCTCGGCGGCGTCGGCGCACAGCCGCGTGGTCATGGGTGAGCCTCGTTCACGCCTTCACCGTACACAGGGAAACGGCGAGGGGCCGGTCCGTGACTGCGGATCAACCGGCCCCTCGCCCCACTGCAGAACGCTGCCCCTCAGCTGGCGTATACCTGCAGTTCGGAAAGCTGGCCCGCGGGCCAGCCGGTATTGGCTGTGAACGTGAGCTTCAGGTAGCGCACGCCGGCGGCGGCGAAGGTGGCGCTCGCCGTGTTCCCGCTCGCCGGGTCGAAGGCGTAGCCCTGCGCCGGGACGAGCGTGGTGTAGTTCGTCCCGTCGGTGCTGCCCTGGATCAGGATGGTCTGGGTCCGGGCACTCCACGAGCTCGGCGGCGGCAGGTCCATGACCACCCGCCCCACGCTCTGCGCCGAGCCCAGGTCGACCTGGAACCACTGCGGGAACGCGTTGTTCGTGCTCTCCCAGTACGTCGAGGTGTTCCCGTCGACCGCGTTGCCCGGCACGTAGCCCTGGTTGGAGCCGCTAGCCGTGGCCGGCCGGTTCAGTGCCAGGTTCGGGTCCGGGTTCCCGCCGGAGGACGCCGCCAGCGTCAGGTAGTTGACATTCCAACCGCCGGTGTCCTGGTTCAGCGTCAGCACCTGCTGCCCGGCGGGCAACGTGACGGTGGCCGTCACCGTCTCCCAGGTCTGCCAGCCGCCGCTGGCCGGGAGGTTCACCGCGCCGGACAGGTTCGCCCCGGAGGCGTTCGACAGGTGCAGCGCGCCGGTGACGGCCGACGGTGCCGACACCCGGAAGCTGACCGTGTAGCTGCCGGCGCTCGCCACGTTCACCGTGTACCGGAACCACTGCCCGGCCGAGGTCCAGCCGAGGTCATCGCCGCCGCCGGTGTCCGAGGTGGCTTCCAGGTCCACGCCGTCGGAACGGTAGGAGTTCGCGTTGCCGTTGGTCGAGGTCACGTGGTACCCGACGCCCTCACCGCCGGTGTCGTAGTTCTCGGCCTGGATCGTGCCGGGCACCGCGGCCGGGGTGCCGCCGTACGGGCCCTCCGGCGTCCCGCCGCCGCCCTGCCAGCTGTTGCCGCTGACCGAGGCGGTGAACCCGCTGGAGTTGTTGATATACGGCTGGAACCCGCTGCCGAGCCCGGTCACCGTGTTACCGGTGATGGACGCCGAACCGGTCGGGGCCGGGTAGAAGGGCGGCTGGATCACGACGCCGTTGCGCCACGGCGAGGTGATGGTGTTGTCGGCGAAGGTGCTGTTCGTGGACTGCGAGAAG
The DNA here is from genome assembly GCF_018274385.1 of Catenulispora pinistramenti. GTDB lineage: Bacteria > Actinomycetota > Actinomycetes > Streptomycetales > Catenulisporaceae > Catenulispora > Catenulispora pinistramenti. Next base: position 18,166 of record NZ_JAAFYZ010000113.1, read on the forward strand.
CCGGCGCCGTCATAGAGCGAGTTGCTGATCGTATTGCCGGTGGCGTCCACGCTGTCCACCACGCCGGTGTTCTGGCCGTCGCCGCCGTTGCCGATGTGGAAGGCGGGCTGGCCCTGGTTGTAGGCGTTGCCGCCGGAGCGCACGACCACGTTGCCGGACACCGTCGCGCCGTGCAGGTCACTGCCGTTGACGCCGAATCGGCCGGCGCCGAGGCCGATGTAGCGGGCGGTGTCGCTGATGTAGTTGTCCTCGACGTGGTGTCCGCTGCCGCCGTAGATGCCGATGCCCTTGCCGCCCCACGGTGCGATCAGGCTGTTGTCAGTCAGCGTCACATTCGACATGGCGGTGTAGGTCGTGGAGCCGTTGTAGGCGACGGAGTTGATCGCCATCGCGTCGTCGCCCGTACCGCGCACGAAGTCGTTGGTGGCGGTCAGGTCGTTCCCGACGGTGCCGGTCAGCGAGACGTTGTTCAGGTTGATCCCGTCGGCCCACTCGGCGGTGACCCGGCTGTTCTTCACCGTGCCGCCGGTGCCGGAGGCCCAGAACCCTGATTCGGTGTGCTGGTTCCACATCCCGTCGGCGACCCAGTCGGTGCCGGTGGTGTCCATCGCGCCGCCGTCACCGCCGACCGTGCCGCGGCTGGTGGCGTCGGAGTCGACGTGGAAGTCCTCGACGGTGCACGAGGTCACGGAGAACACCGCGGCCAACGGCTGGCTGTTCGGCAGCGGGACGTCCCGGTAGATCGTGCTGTACCACATGCCGGCCCCGGCGATGGTGATGCCGGTGGCCTGCAGGCCGGTGGTCCCCTTCAGGTAGAACGTGCCCTGCGGGATCCACAGCGTCTTGTTCTGCGACTGCGCCTGGTTGATGCAGTTCTGGATCGCGGCGGTGCTGTCCTGCGCGGCCGGATCGGCGCCGCCGTTGGTCGGGGCGTCATCGGCGACCGCGCCGCAGCTGGTGATCGAGATCGAGTTCGCCGGCTGGGCGATCGGGGCCGGCGGGTTCTCCACGTCCGCGACGTCCACGTCGTAGTACGAGGCGTTGTTCGCCGAGTCCTTCACCAGCGAGAAGGTGCTGCCGGCGGCGATCGGGGCGCCGGTGACGAAGGTGTGGGACTCGTCCCAGAAGTCGCGCGGGTCGCCGTCGGCGGGGTTCTTGTCGTCGCTGTTGTTGTAGTTGGTGCCTTCGTAGATGTAGGTCTGCTTGGAGTTGAGGTTCAGCGCCTGGCGGAAGACGCCGTTCACATAGAGGTCGAGGGTGGAGGTGATGCCGCCGCCGCCCGGCGCGTCCGGGATGCTGGCCCGCACGTTCAGGAAGCTGATCGGCGCCCCCGTGGTGTTCGTCCACTGCACCCCGGCCCCGGAGGCGGCCAGGTGCACGTAGGCGTGGCCGGACGCCTCCAGCGCCGCGCTGGAGTACTCGGTCGTCGGCGGTGCGGTCAGGCTCACGGTCGAGGCGCCGCCGAGCAGCGTGCCGGCTTCGGCCTCCAGACTGGTGAAGCCCTGATTCGCTCCGACCGAAGCCGCGGCGGGCTTGACGACGGCAGCGCTGGCGGCGGTGCCGGCATTCGCGACGGCGTCGTGCGACCGGGGCGCCGCGAAAGCGGTCACCGGCGCCAGCACGAGAGCGAACGGGAGCAGACGCGGCAGAAGGCCTCTTGCGGTGGCGGGACGTTGTCTCATCGGAACTCCTCGACACGGGAATCCATGCGTGGGCCACCGTATAGACGCTACGAGCCCACCGCAAGACTCTGATGAAGTTGCGCAAAAAACTCGTACGCACCCCGCAAGAAGGAACGATGAAGGCGCCCGGCCGGAAGAACCGGCCGGGCGCCTCGTACTGCGCGGAGCTACCTGTTCACAGGCGGATCAGTCGTTGTCCGCACCCGGCAGGAAGGCACCGGGGACGTCGTTCGGCGCGAAGATCTTGCTGTCGCCCGGGTACGGCTTGGTCCAGCCGGTGGTCTGGTAGTACGTGTACCGGTTCATCTGCTCCGGATTCGCGAAGTCGGGCTCGGCGTTCGGACCGGTGAACCGCTGCACCGAGGCCCACGACTTCCACTGCGCCGCGACGGCGGCCTGGGAGGCCGGAACCGCCGACGCCGCGGCGCTGGCCTGCGCGACGGACGCGGTGGTCTGACCGCCGGGCACGTTCGAGCCGCAAGCCGGCTGCTGCTTCAACCCCAGGGTCAGCGACGTCTGGTTCGGCACCGCGTTGAACGGCGCGAGGTTCGGCTTGTCGGTGAACGCGGTGGTCATCGGGGTGGCCGCGGAGTCCATCTGGTTCATCGGGTGGATCCCGAGGATCTGCTCGATGGTGCGGACCATGGTGACCTGCGAGTAGTAGTGCGAGTCCACGGTGTCGTGGTTGGCGTAGGGGCTGATCACCTGGACCGGCGCGCGGTGCCCGTCCACGTGGTCCAGCCCGGCCTGCGAGTCGTCCTCGACCACGAAGATGGCCGAGTCCTTCCAGTACGGGCTGTGCGAGATGGTGTCGACGATCTGGCCCACCGCGAGGTCGTTGTCGGCGACCTCGGCGGCCGGGCTCGGCGGGCCGCCGGTGTGGTCGTCGGACAGCCAGAACATGTTCAGGTTGGCCGGGCCGTTCTTCTCGAAGTCCTGCTTCCAGACCTCGGCCTTGTACACGTCCGGCACCGACAGGTCGAACAGCGGGAAGCCGGGCACCGAGACGCTGTTCAGCGACGGGATCGCCGAGCCGGTCTGGATCGGGTACTGGCTCGGGGCGCCGGTGGCGGCCATGGTCTGGGCGTCGCAGTAGTAGTCCTGCCACGTCGCGCCGGCCGGCTTGTTCTCGATCGACTGGAACTCGCCGTAGTCCTTGACGCTCTTGCCGACGGCCTGGGCCCCGGTCCAGATGAAGCCCGACTCCTGGTGGCCCAGGACGTCGTTCTCGGTGTCGTAGCTGCGGGTGTACTCGCCGGCCGAGGACTCGGTGTACTCCGGGTCGTCCGACTGCATCAGCCAGTTGTGCCCCTCGGCGGAGTTCGTCGCGGTGTCGTAGAAGTTGTCGTACAGCCCGAACTGCGCGGCCAGCGCGTGCTGGTTCGGGGTGACGGCCTGGCCGAACTGGGTCAGCGTCGGGTCGCCGTTGCCCTGCGACATGTCGCCGAACAACTGGTCGTAGGTCCGGTTCTCCTTGACGATCAGGAACACGTGCTTGATCGTCGACGGGTCGCCGATCTTCGCCGGGATCGCCACCGGCTTCTTGTTCTGGGCGCTCTTGTTGTCCGCGGCGTACTTCACCGAGCCCGGGGTCCAGCCGTTGTACTGGAAGACCTTGCCGGTGTAGGCGCGGATCTGCTGGTCGCTGGGCAGCGTGAAGCGGGTCAGGCTGCTGGTGGTGTCGTGGGTGTTGTGGCCGGCCGCGACGGTCGGGCGCAGGGCGTCCACGCCGCGGGTGTTGGCCACCACGATCTGGTTGCCGACCGTGGCCACCTCGGCCGGGAAGTAGTCGGTCGGCAGCAGGCCGACGTAGCTGGCCGACTGCTTGGCGGAGGTGAAGCGGTAGACCGCGACCGCGTTGGCCCGGCCCAGACTGACCAGCAGGTGGCCGTCCTTGGTCAGGGAGATCGCGTCCGGCTCGTAGCCCACCGACGCTTCCGGCCACGGCTGGGTCGCGATGGTCTGGACGACCTTGTCCTTCTTAGCGTCGATCACGGACACCGAGTTGGCGGTGGTGTTCGCCACGAACACCGTGTCGCCGGAGGCGTAGACCGCGGTCGGGTGGGTGCCGACGGTGATGCTGCCGACCTTCGCCGCCGGGTTCGCGGTGTCGATGACGCTCACGGTGCCGGTGGTCGAGGCGCCGGTCGCCGGGTCGGCCGGGACCTGGGTGCCGTAGGAGTTCATGGTGGTGTCGCCGGGCTCGGCGGCGCGGCCGCCCTCGTTGCTCACATACAGCTTGCCGCCGACGAGCACCATGCCGCGCGGGGCGGTGCCGGTGGTCCAGGTCTGGGTGATCGCGCCGGTCGCGGCGTTGATCGCGACGACCTTGTTCTGGCCGTTGACCGCCGCGTACACGGTCGAGCCGTCGGCGGAGAACACGGCCTTGGCCGACAGCGCCTGCTGCTGGCCGGCCGCCGGGATGGCGACGTCGACCGGGTTGGCCAGGGTGCCGTCGGCGTTCACCGTGAACTTGGTGTAGCCGTTGGCCCGGCCCATCCACAGCGACTTGCCGTCCGGGGAGTACGTCGGCGAGGTCTGACCGATGTCGTTGCCGCTGATCGCCAGGTTCACCCCGGAACCCTTGCCGACCACCTGCTGCACCTGGTAGCTGCGCAGGTCGATGATGACCAGCGCGCCGGTGCCGTCGGTGACGGTGGCGGCCACGTGCGTGCCGTCCGGGCTGGCCGTGGCGCCCATGATCTTGCCCTGGTTCACCACCAGGCGGGTGCCGATCGGGTTGATGTACTGGTCGGAGGCGATGACCTCGCCCTTGTTGGTCAGCTGGCCGACCTGCTGATGGCCGAGCTGCGAGGTCGAGGCGGCACCGACCCCGGCGGTGGTGACCACCAGGCCGACCGCCAGCACGGCGGCCTTCGACAGCCGACCGCGGTCCAGGCCGACCGAACGCTGGAAGGCGTTCGGCTTGTGCACCTTGCGGCGCGCTACTTGCATCGAGTGAGTCCTTCAGTGAGTGGGAAGCAGATCGACATTGCCGTCGAACTGCCACAGCGGATTCGGCACATCCCCACCTGGGGTGGCAATGAGGAAGTAGCCGTTTACTTCCTGCGGCCCATCGCCGTCGGCGATGTAGCGCCCGTTCGCAGTCACATCGAGTTGGTAGTAGGACGTGCCGGTGAGCGTGACCCCGGGAACGTGCCAGGTCACGGTGCACCGCCAGTCGTTACCCGCGCCCTCCTGGGCCCCGTGCCCCTCGGTCTTCAGACACGACGCGGCGGCCCGCAGCTGCGCCTCGGTGACCGGCGGCCGGTGCATCTGCGCTTCCTGCAGGCGGTACAAGTGGGCGAACGCGGTGGCCACCGACTGCTGGACCTTGTCCTGCTCGATGCCCGAACCCCCGGCCCCGCCGGCCGCGGCGACCACCCCGGTGGTGACGGCGAGCAGCCCGGCCAGCGGCAGCACACCGAGGGACACCACGCGGCGGCCGGCGCCGTCGTTGGTCAGGTTGGTGAAGTCCCGGCGCAGGAACAGCAGGTAGGCCAGGACCGTGGCGACGACGGCCCACACCAGACTGACGACGATCCCGATCAGCAGGGGCTTGAGTTGCCGCGGATCGGTGAACAGCCCGTTCCAGGAGATGAAGGCGTAGCCGGGCAGCGCCAGCCGCAACGCCACCGGCAGCGGCAGCATCTGCGCCAACTGCATGCCCAGCGCCACCAGCATCGGCAGCAGCAGGCCCATCGGCGACCGGCCCAGCGCGATCGAACCGAGCAACCCGATGGCGACCAGCGCCAGCGTCGGCGCCAGCACGCACACCCAGGCCAGCACCACCTTCCCGGCCGCGTCCCCGGGGGCGAGCGTATGGCCGTCCAGGCCGATCAAGGGCTTGTCCCCCTTGGCCAGCAGCCCGCCGACGATACTGGAGACGGCCAGCCCGGTGACCAGCAACAGGATCACGATGAGGCTGGCCAAGGCCTTGGCAGCGAAGATCCGCCGCTGCGACCGGATCGCGATGATCAGGTGGCGCCAGGTCCCGAGCCGGTCTTCGGAGGCGAACACATCCCCGGCGACGACCGACGTGAGCAGCGGCAGCGCCCACGTCCCGGCGAACCCGAGCGCCACCAGCGACCCGGCCCACCCGGTGGCATACATCCAGCGGCCGAACAGGGTGTCCGAGGGCAGCGTGCTCTGCTGGTCGATGGCGAAGACCAGCACCGCCGGGCCCAGCCAGCACAGCAGGATCAGCAACCGCACCCGCCACGCCGAGAACTGCTTGACCAGCTCGAAGCGCAGGACCCGCCCGACCGGGACCGGCCGCGCGACCGGGGGCGCGGCTTCGGATGCGGGGGCTTCGGCGAGGGTGGCGGTCATCGGCCGGCCTCCTGGAGGTTGTGCTTTGGTCGGTGGGAGGGCTCGGATTGGCCTTCGGCTGGCTGCTCGGTCAGCGCCAGGAACGCCGCTTCCAGCGGCGACACCACCGGCGCCAGCTCCCGCACCGCGATGTCCGCGCGTACGACCCGCGCGATCAGCGCGTCCAATGCCGCCACCTGCGCGCGGAACACGAGCAGGTCGTCGCCGCGGGCCACGGCGTCGGAGCCCTCGATGACCTCCACGCCCGGCGTCTCTCGCGCGACCTTTCGCGCCGCCTCCGGGTCCGAGGTGCGCAGCCGGTAGTCCAGTTCGCGGTCCTCGGCGGAGAGCTTGTTCAGCGGCCCGGAGAAGACCACGCGGCCGGTCGCCAGGATCGTGACCTCCGAGCACAGCGCTTCCAGGTCGTCCATCCGGTGGCTGGACAAGATCACCGTCGCGCCGTCGGCCACCAGCCGGTTCAGCACACCGTGTACCTGCTTCTTGCCGGACGGGTCCAGGCCGTTGGCCGGCTCGTCCAGCACCAGCAGCCTCGGCCTGGTCAGCAACGCCGCGGCCAGGCCCAGCCGCTGCCGCATGCCGAGCGAGAAACCCCGTACCTTGTCGTCGGCGACCATGGCCAGCCCGACTTCTTCGAGGACTTCGCCGATGCCAGCGGTGCGCGCGCCGCGAGGACGCAGCCCGGCGAGCGCCGCAAGGTTCTGCTTCGCGGTGAGCGTGGGGTACAGGCCCGGGCCGTCGACGAACCCCGACACGCCGTCCGGCGCGGCCAGCGTGCGGCCCACTGGGTCCCCAAGTATTTCCAGAGACCCTGAATCGGCCACCGCCAGGCCCAGCAGCAGCCCGAGCAGGGTGGTCTTGCCGGCCCCGTTCGGCCCGACCAGGCCGTGGATCCGACCCCGGGCGACGTTCAGATCGACCTGGTCGAGGGCGACGATGTCACCGAAGGTCTTCGTGATCCCCAGACCCCGCACCGCGACGGCGTTCTCCATGCGCTCCTCTTTCAGCCAACGCTCATGTGGCGGTTCAGGAGCCTAGGCCCGGCACGTGGCCTCCGGGCGTCGCAACGGTTGAATGATTGGAGAACAGGAGAGGACCGGCGGACCAAGCCGGCATGTGTTCGAATACTGAGTTACGAACTCACCGCCGCTACGCGCGGGCGACCAGCAACCTGTGCAGATCCACCCCCTCATCCGCCAACCTCGCCGTATCGAGCGGAATCCGGCGGTCGATCAGGCGCTGCGCGGCCCGGATGTCGAGCGGCCGGTCCAGCGAGACGGCACCGACGCAGAGCCGGTCGCGGACGTAGAACACCGACCCGGCGCCGCCCTCGATGTCGCCGCGCGCCACGGCCTCGGCGTCCGGATCGTAGAGCCCTGCCATCTCCAGGTGCGTGCCGTAGCGGTCGGTCCAGAACCACGGCGCGCGGCGCGGTTCCGGGGGCTGACCGAGGATGGCGCGCGCCGCACTCTCGGCGGTGCGGCGGGCGTTGTCCCAGTGTTCTGAGCGGTGCGGAGTGCCCGAGACGCGCGCGATATCGCCGATGGCGTAGACGTTGGGTGCGCTGGTGGTCCGCATCTCGCTGTCGACCAGGACCCCGTTGTCGACGTCGAGCCCGGCGTCCTCGGCCAGCTCGACGTTCGGCACGATGCCGATGCCCGCGACGACCACGTCCACATCCACATCCCGGTCCCCGTCCACAACCGCATCCGCATCCGTATCCGTATCCGCGGACACGCTCGCACCGGTGGACAGCGCCACCCGGCCCGGCTCGATGGCGCGGACCCCGCCGGACACGACCGTGACCCCGTGCGCCGCATGCTGAGCGTGCAGCGCACGAGCGGCATGCGGCCCGATCGCATGTTCCATCGGCAGCGGGCTCGGATCCACGAGCGTCACGTGGCAGCCGTGCCGCGTCGCCGTGGCCGCGACTTCCGCGCCGATCAGCCCGGCCCCGGCGATCAGGACCCGGACGCCGGGCGACAGCCGGTCGCGCAGCGCCTCGGCGTCGGCGCGGGTGCGCAGCACCGTGGCGCTCTGCCCGCCCGGTACCGTCAGCCGCCGGGCCCGGCCGCCGGTGGCCAGCACGAGCACGTCGGCGACGAGCGCCGAGCCGTTGGCGAGTTCCACGCGTCCGGTCCCGGCGTCGAACGCCGCGACCGGGACGCCCAACCGCACGTCGATCCCCTGCGCCAGATACCACTCGGCCGGCTGCAACGAGATCTGGGCCGCGTCGCTCTCCCCGGCCAGGAACTGCTTGCTCAGCGGCGGCCGGTCGTAGGGGTGGCAGGGTTCGTCGCCGACCATGGTCAGCCGACCGGTGAAGCCGCCGGCGCGCAGTGCCGCGCACAGGCTGACCGCCGCCAGGCCCGCACCGATGACCGCCACGTGATTGGGCACGGGCCCCGACTCAGAGCTCACGCCGCTCATCCGGCGTCGACCGGCGACTGCCCCGGCGTCAGCCACACCCGGCCGTCAATCACCTCGACCTGATGCGTCCGCGCGTTCCGGGTCGCCGGCAGGCAGGTGACGGCCCCGGTCTTCAGACTGAACCGGCTCTGGTGCAGCGGGCACTCGATCTCGCCGTCCTCCAACCACCCCTCGCCCAGCGAGGCCTTCTCATGCGGGCAGGTGTCGTCCAGGGCGTAGTAGGCATCGCCGTCGCGGAAGACGGTGATGGCATCCGACCATCCGGCGGCCTTCGCCGGGATCGTCTTGGCGTCACCGTCGCCGAGTTCGTCGGCGGCGAAGACGTCGACAGGCTGCTGTTCGCTCATCTCGTGGGCTCCTTCGGGGTTCGGCGTCGCACGATCCGTACGACGATCAGCGTGGCCGCGCCCGCCCAGACGACGGCGAGCACGGTCCACAGGCCGGTGGCGTAGTTACGGGGCAGGGCCGAGGGCAAGGTGGCGTCGCGGCCGTAGCCCAGGACCGAGGGCAGCGCGATCATCACGATCAGCGCGGTCGCCAGGCAGGCGCCCTGCACGATCGGCCGCACGACGACCGGCACGACCTTGCCGATCAGCCACCCGACGGCCAGCGACAGCGGCAGGACCAGCACCAGGACGCCGAGCGTCACCTCGGCCACGAACTTCAGGTACGGCGACGTGCTCAGCTCCGGCGCTCCCCCGCCGAACAGCGCGAACCCGATCATCGCCAGCCCGGCGAGGACGAACCCGCGTCGGGCCCAGGCGGTGCCGCTCATATCAGGCTTGTTCTTCAAGCCCTTCCAGCCCTTCAAGCCCTTCTCGGTCTTCATGCCCTTCGCAGTCTTCACGCCCTTCGTGCCCTTCATGTCGTTCACGTCGTTCACGTCGTTCACGCGGCGCTCCCGACGACCAGGCGGCCCAGCCACTTGGTCTGCAGGACCCCGGGCCGGTCGGGGGCGATCAGGCGGCACGGATAGCCGTGGTCGATGTGCAGCGGTTCGCCGCGCAGCCGCAGGGCGATCAGCGTGTGGGGGTGGTGCGCGTGCGGCGGATCGACGACCGAACTGGCGTACCGGCTGCCCTGTTGCAGCGAGACGACCGTGACCTGGCTACCGCTGTCGCCGCCGACCATCTTCACCAGGTCACGCAGCGGCACCCCGGTCCAGGAGGCGGCCGAGCTCCAGCCTTCGACGCAGGCGATCGGCAGCGTGGCAGTGGTCTGCGTCATCGCGGCCAGATCCGCCATGCTCAGCTGAACGGTCCGCGCCGGCCCGACCACTTCCAGCCGCCAGCCGGGATCCGCGGCCACGGTCCGGACGCCGGCCTCGGTGGCCGAGGCGTTCACCGGCAGCCCCTGCGGCCCGACCCGCGGGTCTCGGTCGGCGAGCACTGAGACCCCGGCCAGCGGACGCAGCGTCTCCCCCACGGTCGCCACCGTCACCACCGCCGACGTCGCGGCGACCGCGCCGAGCAGGCCGCGGCGGGTCAGGCCGGTCGGCGGCTGGCGCAGCGGACGCACCGGGGCCGACAGCGCGCGCCGGGCCACCGGCAGCTTCACGCCGATGTGCACCAGCAGCGCGCCGACCGCGATCCAGGCGGTCCAGTAGTGCAGGTCGGTGAAGAAGAAGCCCATCGCCGAGTACCAGCGGGCGATGTTCAGCACGCCGGAGGCGACCTGCACGATGGCCGCCGCCACCAGGACGACGACGCTGATCCGCTCGATCAGCTGGGCCCAGTCCTTGACCCGCGTCCACTTCTTGACCGTCGGCAGGTTCAGCAGCCGCGGGAAGACCGACCAGAGCTTGGCCGCCAGCAGCGGGATCGAGGCCAGGCCGGTCGCGATGTGCGTGCCCTGGGTGACCCGGTACAGCCACACCGGACTGGCCGGCCACCAGAACCACGAGGCGGGGTGCTGGATCTCGTGGCTGATGAAGCCGGTGAGGAAACAGACCCCGAACATGGCGCCCAGCCAGACCCCGAGCTGGCTGGTCAACCTGGGACTCCGGAGTTTGGAGGGGAACGCCTTCATGAGTGCCAGGCTAGGGAGCGCGGTCGCTCCGGGCGCGCCGAAATCCGGCATATCGGTCTTACGGAAGAGTGACGGCTTGCCGGGCCACCACGGCGGCACCCCGCCGCCCCGACACGCCGATCATCCAGAGGTTGGCAGTCCACGAGCCGTTCAGACGCTAGCCTCTACAGTCCCAAGCCCTTTCGGCGGCTGGCGGTGACGGGAGTTTCGAGATGTCCGGTTCCCAGGTCGTCGGCCTGGTCTTCGCGGTCTCCGTGGTGGTCGGCGCCTGCTTCCTGGCGCTGGTCCTGGTGCGGGTCACCGAGCTGCTGCTGACCGTCAAGGGCACGCTGACCACGCTGACCGCCGCCGCGCTCCCGCTGCTCGAACAGGCGGAGCAGGCCGCGAAGACCGGCAACGAGGGCATGGTGAAGGTCGCCGCCATCACCGACAACATCCAGGCGCTCACCGACGACGTCTCGGCCGTCGCCGCCACCGCCGGCGCGGTCGCCGGCGGCCCGATGGTGAAGACCGCCAAGTACAGTCTCAGCGCCCGCCGGATCATCACCTCGCGCCGCGCCCCCGACCGCGCCAAGCAGGTCAAGGCGGAGCTCGCGGCGGAGCGTCGGGGACGGCGGCGCGGCGCACGGTCCGCAGCCACGGACACGGCTACAACCACAGCCACAACCACGGACAAGCCCCGGTCACACCGGACGTCGTGACCGAGGCTCACCCTCAGCTACCGCGACACGCACCGACCGCGCTAGTTCCGGTAGCGGAACACGATGCGCCCGCGCGTCAGGTCGTACGGCGTCAGCTCCACCAGCACCCGGTCTTCCAGGTTGATCCGGATGTAGTTCTTGCGGACCTTGCCGCTGATGTGCGCGAGGACCCGGTGCCCGTTCTCCAGCTCCACGGTGAACATGGCGCTGCGCAGGCACTCGATGACTTTGCCCTCGACTTCGATGCCGTTCTTGTTCTTCATCGGAGTCTCCTTCCGGGAGTCCTGATTCTCAGGCGCTCCCGGCGACGCCGAACGTCAGCCGCCGGACCGTGGACGACGGGGGGAGCACCCGTGGGTGACTGTGTTCACGGGTCTCACCTCCTTACGACGACTTCACGGCCGGTGGTGACGCTAACAGCGGTACGCCACCCTGCTCAAACCCTTTTCCCGTCAGGCGCAATCCCAGAAGGCGGCGTCGCCCCGGCCCCATAGGGCCCGGCCCCGTTGTTCCTGACCTGCAGCACAGCCCGCGAGCCTGATACTCGAAAGGAAACGGCTATGCCCGACCACGACTACTCCACCGCCCTGGAAACCGCCGCGCAGCTACTAGGCCGGCGCCTGGAGCCGTTCCTGGAACCCGGCCCCGCCGAACCCGCCAACAGCGCGGACTTCACCCGCCTGGCGACCCTGCACACCTTCGGCGACGCCTGGACCCGCACCGACGTGCTCGACGTCCGCACCCGGGCCCTGGTCTCGGTGACGATCGCCGCCGTCCTGGGCACTTTGGAACCACTGCGCGGCCAGCTGCGCATCGCTCTGAACAACGGGGTCAGCCCCGAGGAGCTCGTCGAGACGTTCATCCACATCGAGGCCTACGCCGGCGCCGCCCGCGCGTTCGAGGGCCACCAGATCGCGGTGCAGGTATTCGAGGAGGCGCGCCAACAGAACGAGCGATGACACCCACCACTAACCCAGTCGCCCCACACCGACCCCGCTCAGTAGCCTGACGCCCGTGGCGATACACAATGCAACCTGGCGCGACGTGGACGGCGAGCGCATCGTGGGCACCTGGCGCCCCGCGTTCATCCGCAACGGCGGCAGCTACTTCCTCACCGACCTGCTGATCTACGCCGACGGCATGGTCGACTGCTGGGGTCTGGAGACGCTGGAGGGCTTCGCCGACAAGCTGGCGTCCAAATGGGTCGTGACCGACGTGCCGGAGGGCACCCGCGTATCGGCCCACCACCTGGGCTCCTGGAAGGCGGCCGAGCCGCACTTCTACCTGACCCCCGAAATGCTGCTCGGCGAGGTCCGCGACACAGTCGACGACCTCAACCACCGCCCGAACTCCACCGCCCGCTGCCTCGCCGCCCTCGACATCTTCCTCGCGGAACCCACCGAACCGAACAGAGCCGCCGCCCGCGAAGCCTACGAGGCCATCCCCGAGCACCTACGCCACTACGCCCTCGGCGACATGGACAACAAGGACCATCCGCTGAAGGCACTCGTATACGGGCCGGGCAGCCAGATCGAACTGTGGAACGGGGAGGCACTGGACGTCACCGAGGAGACCCTCGCCTGGGCCCTGGAGTACTTCGCAAAACGCGAACAAGCACGCCAGGACTACGCGGACAAGAAGCCCGCAGACGGCCCCACCGAACCGGTCGAGACCAGCATCGTCATCGAGGAGCGAGTCTTCCCCCGGGGCTGGCCCGAGGACCCCGGCAAAATGGCCCTCCGCAACGAGTGCCCGGCACCGATCCTCATCGGCGACCGCACCTACCCCACGGTCACCCACGCCTACTGGGCCCTGGCAGTCACCGACGAGCAACGCCGCGCCGAAATCCGCGCCGCCGACCGAACCTACGACGCCCGCAAGATCGCCGAGGACTCTGCCCGCCACGAGAACTGGCCCCAGGCACGCGTCGCCATCATGACCCGCCTCCTGCGCGCGAAGTTCCAGCAGCACCCCGACTACGCCGAGATACTGCTGGCCACTGGCGCCACCCGCCTGATCTACCACGAAGGCGGCTCGAGCTTCTGGGGCCAGCACGGCCGTGATGGGCGGAACTGGATGGGCAGGTTGCTGGAGCTGGTTCGGTCCGAGCTGGCTGCGGGCAGGTTGGACATGCCTATCTAGCTAGAGGATGTTCGGGTTCGGGTTCGGGCTTGAGCTCGGGTTCGGGCTTGAGCTCGGGTTCGGGAGCGCGAGTCGCTGTTGGGCTGTGGGTTTCAAAGCTTTTTACGGCCTTCGGTCATAGTTGAGCCGGTTCGGGGTTCGGGTCGGCGAGCTTGTATGTCGGCTGCCGGTTTTCGCGTTCACAACCCCGCCTCACCTCAGGCCTCTTCAACTCCAGTAAGCCAGTGCAAGGTCAAGGGCTGTGGTGAAGGGCCGGGCCTCCGGCGGGCCTCGGCAACCTCAGG
>NZ_JAAFYZ010000114.1 GCF_018274385.1 Catenulispora pinistramenti
GCTTCCTGTTGTCCTGAAGACTCAGCCCCGCGTCACTGTCCGGCGGTCGAGAGCCCGGCGGCCGACCCGGCGAGCCAGGTCTTCCAGCTCTCGTTCCAGTCGGTGTACCCGTTGCCGTTGTGCACCTGGTCGGGCTCGCCGTTGATGGTGACCGGGTCGCCGACGTTGATGAAGTTGTAGAACCACGTCGCGTCGGCCGGCTTCAAGTGCACGCAGCCGTGCGAGGTGTTGTCCGTGCCGATCGAGTTGTCCCACTCCGCCTGGTGGATGTAGGTCCCCGACGGCGTCAGGTGCACGTCGTTGTAGACCTTGAGGTCGTAGTAGTTGCCGACCCCCGGGGTGCAGCTGAAGCCGGGGACCGAGCAGGACTTCATCTCGATCAGCGGCTGCTTGTCGAGCACCACCATCGTGCCGCCCCACGTGCTGTAGCCGGACATGCCGGTGTCCGTGGGGATCTCCTTGATGTCCTTGCCGTCCTGGTAGACGTGCATGGTGTAGTTCTTCGTGTCCACGATGGCGCGCTGGTCGCGGCCGATGGTGAAGCCGAAGCTCTTGGTGAACGAGCCGTACGTTATGTCACCGGCCTTGACGCCGTTCAGGTTCATCGCGACCTGGACCTTGGTGCCCGAGGCCCAGAAGCTCTGCGGACGCCAGTCGACCTGGGTGGCGGTGATCCAGCTCCACGCGCCGTCGACGTGCGGCGTGGTGGTGACCACCATCGCCTTCTCGACGTTCGCGCGGTCCTTCTCGTTCGGCGGGTTGGTGAAGGTCACCGACACCGGCTGCCCGACGCCGACCGTCTCCCCGTCGTTCGGGAAATAGCTGTCCAGACCGAGCCGCTTCTGCGGGGTCAGCGTCGTGAACTTCGCCGAGATGTCCTTCTCGGTACCGGTGGAGTCCAGCGCCTTTCCGGTCACCGTGTAGCTGCTGGAGATCGCCAGCGTGCCGGTGGAGGCCCAGGAGGAGCCGTCGGCGGCCAGCGTGCCGGCCACCTTGTCCCCCTTGGCGTCCTGCGCCGACACCGACTCGATCTTCCCCCCGGCGGCACTGATCTGGATGCCCTGCGCCGGGTCGACGTTCGTGGCACCGTCGGCCGGCTTGGCGCTGAGCACCAGCGGCGTCGCCGGCGCGGACGGCGTGGTGGCCGTCGCGCTGGTGCCGCCGGCCGCGCCGGGCGCGGAACCGCCGTGGGCGACCGGGTTCATCGCCGACGGCTTGGAACCCGACGAACTGCCGCAGCCGGCCGCCAACAGCGTCGCCGCGGCGGCGACCGCGGTCAGCTGGGCGGCGCGGCGCCATGCGGGCCGGACGGTGACGCGCCGGACGTCGCCGGCGACGCCGGCCGACCCACCCCGGCCGTGCTGACGTGCCACAAGCCCCTCCTTGAATGAGCAAAAATCCGTAGCCAGTGAAGCGTTCGATGGCTTATGAGTACGTCGCGTGACAAGTCCGGCACAGCGTGTGGCGGGCCGGACTCGGCAGGATTCCGTACACCCACCTAGACGTCAAGGCCTGCCCTGAGGTTGCTGGCGAAACCCGCAGAGAGCCTCATCGTGACAGTTCCGGTACAAACATGCGAGGTTCACCGGCCCTGAGCTCGATATACAGTCCTTGGCACCGCGCGGTTGGCGGGTATTTGTCTGTTGTCCGACACCGGTTCCCCCGTGCACTCTCAGGCCATTGATAGATGCCCGTTCGGACGTTTCCAAGCATCGATCGGCGCCACCCACCGGTGATGTCCCAGCCCGGGGTCTCGCGGTAAGGCCCGATCTGACGGACTCTCAAAATTCTTCGCCGCTTGTGCTGGACAGCCCCCCGTGAGAGCGCTTTCATAATGCATGCGCGCGCAATGGTATAGACCTCGCGGACGCGGGATGACCGGCTGTGTGAGTCGCGGATCCGGGTTCCGACGCCGCGGGCTTTCGTGGTGCGTCAACTCAGGAGAGACCCCATGACACCATCCCCACCGCAAGCCCCCCGCTCCGCCCGCAAACGCTTCCGGCGCCTGGCCGCCCTGGCCGCACCGCTGGCCGTCGCCCTCGTCGCCTGGGCCGCCGTGCCCGGCGGCGCGGTCCAGGCCTCGGCGCCCCCACCGCCGTCGGGCTGGAGCCAGGTGTTCCTCGACGACTTCGGCGGTGCGGCCGGCAGCGGCATCGACGGACAGTGGATGTACGACACCGGACCGGGTTCCAGTTTCGGCACCGGTGAGATCGAGACCATGACCAACTCGACCGCCAACGTCCACCTGGACGGCAACGGCAACCTCGACATCACCGCACAGGGCAGCGGGAGCAACTGGACCTCCGGCCGCGTGCAGACCACCTCGGCCAACGTCGGCGCGCCGGCCGGCGGCAAGCTGATGGTGACCGCCTCGATCCAGCAGCCCAGCGGCGGTCTGGGCTACTGGCCCGCGTTCTGGATGCTGGGGCCGGGCCAGTGGCCGGAGAACGGCGAGATCGACATCATGGAGGACGTCAACGCCCTGTCCGAGGTCGCCGGCACCATCCACTGCGGCACCGACCCGGGCGGGCCGTGCAACGAGGGCAACGGCATCGGCAGCGGCCTGCAGGCCTGCGGCGGCTGCCAGTCCGGCTTCCACACCTACACCATGGTGCTGGACCGCACGAACACCTCGAACGAGTCCATCACCTTCTACCTCGACGGGAACCAGTACTTCTCGGTCAGCGAGGGCCAGGTCGGCACCGCCACCTGGCAGCAGGCCTACGACCACAACCTGTCGATCATCCTCGACCTGGCGATGGGCGGCGCCTTCCCGAACGGTGTGTGCGGCTGCACCACACCGACCGGCGCCACCTCCTCCGGCGGCACGATGCAGGTCGACTACGTCGCGGCCTACACCACCTCCGGCGGCGGCGGCACGCCCCCGCCGCCGCCCGGCAGCGGCCCGATCTACTCCGGCGTCGGCTCCAACATCTGCCTGGACGACCAGAACTCGAGCACCGCGGACTACAACCCGGTACAGATCTACGGCTGCAACGGCTCAGTTGCACAGCAGTGGTCCGTGGTACAGGCCGGCAGTACTCTGCATGTCCTGGGCAAGTGCCTGGACGTCGACGCCGCCGGCACCGCCGACGGGACCAAGGTGGACCTGTACGACTGCAACGGCACCGGGTCGCAGGTCTTCATTCCACAGTCCAACGGATCGCTCCTGAACCCACAGTCCAACAAGTGCTTGGACGTGCCCGGGGCGACCACTACGTGGAGCACGCAGGTTCAGATCTATGACTGCAACGGCACCAACGCCCAGAAATGGACGCTTCCGTAATCTGATCGGTTAGACCGCGCGACCCCGGACACCTCGGTGTTCCGGGGTCGCGTGCTAGTAGACGGGGTAGCACATGATCAAGCGCAGAACACTCACTGTCGTCGCCGCCGTGTGCGCTGCGGGGTTGTCGGCGGCTTCTGGGTCGTCGGCTTCGGCAGTGTCGGCGTCATCGGGGGTGCCGTCGGGGTCGGACTCGGCGCCGGCGTCGGACTCGACCTCGGTGCCGGGAACCGACCTGAACGCCGGGGCCAATTCGTGGACCACCGCGGTCGGCGACAACGGGGACGTCACCGGCGCGCACAGCGTCAGCGGCCAGATCCACGGCTTCGTGTGGCACGGCGGGACACTCGTGGACCTGCCGCCGGGAGCCAACCAGGACTACAGCATCGCCAACGCGGTGAACGCCGGCGGTGACGTGGTCGGGACCGGGGGGAACTACGGGTTCGGATACGTGCACGCCTACGAGTGGAAGGGCGGCAGTCCGAACGGCACCGACTTCGGCGCCCTGTACGGCAACAGCTTCGCGAACGCCGTCAACACCGCCGGGGAGATCGCCGGACAGTCGCAGACTTCTTTGAGCGTCACCGTCGGGGCGCTGCTGAACAGCGGGGTGCCGACCGTGCTCCCGGACCTCGGCGGCAGCTACACGGCCCCGATGTATCTGAACGATGCGGGCACGGCGGCCGGCTACAGCCTGACCCCGTCCGGGGACCAGCACGCGGTGGTGTGGATCGGCGGAAAGCTCACCGACCTCGGGATCGGGACGGCCGCCGGGCTGAACGCGCAGGGGCAGGTGCTGGTCGCGAGCGCACAGGGCAAGGGCACTCCGTTCCTGTGGACGAACGGGGTCGAGACGACGTTCGGCACCGGGGTGCAGACGGTGACCGGCCTCAACAACGCGGGGCAGGTAGTCGGGACGTTCCTGCCGGCCGGGTCCACGACCGCGCACGGGTTCGTGTGGCAGAACGGGCAGCTCACCGACCTCGGGGCGGCGTTCTTCCCGACGGCGGTGAACAACGTCGGGCAGGTGCTCGGCAACACCGCGGCGGATTCCTATGGGCTCGGGGTGGTCTGGTACCAGGGTCAGGTCACGACGCTGGCGCCGACCAGCGGGCAGTACAGCGAGCCGGAGCAGTTGAACGACAACGGGTTGGTGGCCGGGATCGTGCAGGGGACGCAGGATGCCACGGTCTGGCAGCTGCCCGCGGTTTCGGGCGCGGCGCTTCAGAAGCGCGGCGGCTGAGCACGGTGGTTTGATTCGGACTCGCGCTTTGGTGCGGGCCCGATCAGGATCTGGGCCCGGATCAGGATGGGCCCGGATCAGGACTCGGGCGGCGTCGGGTGGACGGCCCGGCTGACGATCGCCGCCGGCTCGTAGGCGAACAGCCCCCACACCGCCGCGACCGTCGGGTGCGCCGGATCGGCTTGGTAGGACAGCCAGCACGCCCAGCGTCCCCGGTGCGTGAACCAGCACTGGATGTGGCCGGGAAACCAGCGCCCGCCGACCCGCACCCAGATCGCGTTCTGCCGCGGCTCCACGCGGCGTGCGTCCCGCGGCGGACGCGGCAGCCGGCGGGCATCCCGCCAAGGCCCCGCCGCACCCCCTCCCCCACTCAACTCGGGTAGACGCGCAGCCGACCGACGCCGTCGGCCTCCACCCGCAATCGCACCCGCCCGAGCGCATGCTGGATCCGGGCAGCGGTCTCCGGGCCGGCCAGGCCTTCGACGACGACCACCGACCGGCGCCCGTCGATGTGGACGGCGGCCGGGAAGCCACCGAGACGGTCGACCTCGGAGGCCACGGCACGAGCTAAGGGGATGAGGGGTTCCACGCCTCCGGATCCTACTCGAACATATTTTCGCATCAAGGGGCGGGGCCGGGAGAGCTGGAATCCGTATCCGTGTGACTGGACTCGATAGTCGGCACCTGGACCCGGTCGTCGGCAGGGGTGAAGTGTGAGCGGCCACGGGTGCGTCGGTGCCGAGTAGGTTGGCCGACCGGTGCCGACCATGGAATCACTGACCGCAAGGAGACCCAGGTCGAGACCGTGACCAGGCTGTCCCGTCTCAGTAGGCCTGGCCCCGGTGTCAGGTGATCTGGTCCGATGTGCTCGTCGCGTCGGATGATCTGGTTCGTCGGTCGGCCGTGCTTCTCGACCCGCTTCCTGCTGGCCGGGCATCTGGTGACAGGCGGGGGCCTCGTTTCGGTTACGCGGAGAAGCTCGCCGCGGAGGCGAACGCTGTCAGCTCCCGTGCGATGTCGGGGCCTGCGGGGATGTAGATGACTTCGGTGACGCCTGAATCAGCGGCTTGAGTGAATCGGTCCCGTATCGAGGCGGCGTTGCCGGTCCAACCGATGTCCAGCAGTGTCGGCCCGGCGGCGGTGGCGACGTCTCGGTCACGGTCTACGAGGCGGACGATGTGGCCCTCGTGAACGATGGTGTGCCTGCGCTCTGTGGGCTGTTCCTGTTCCACCTGCTCGCGCCATTTCGTGCCCCCGGGAAGGCGGTCGACCGCGGTTGGGGAGTGCT
Source organism: Catenulispora pinistramenti (assembly GCF_018274385.1). GTDB lineage: Bacteria > Actinomycetota > Actinomycetes > Streptomycetales > Catenulisporaceae > Catenulispora > Catenulispora pinistramenti. Next base: position 5,818 of record NZ_JAAFYZ010000114.1, read on the forward strand.
GCCAGGCGGCGTGCACCACCATTGCGGTGTAGCCGGGTCCGGCGGCCTCGAGGACTCGGGGGTGGGTGTGGTCCTCGCCGGGGTCGAGCACGGTGCCGAATCGCAGCAGTGCCGAGTCGGGCCAGTCGCCGTGCTCCGTCGGGGTGCTGGTCCAGATGACTCCGGGGACGGCGAGCTCTCTGGCTGTCGCAATGCCTTTCGGGCCGGACACGGCGAGCCATAGCGGGACTTTGATCGGGCGTCGCGCGCCGAGTTCGGGGAGCTGCATCATCCGGCATGCTCGGCCGTCGATGTCGACGGTCTGTCCGTCCAGCAGCGCGCGGACTTGGCGGTAGTAGGCAGCGGTTTGCGCCCAGGTGGAGGCTTTGCGTCCGAGGGTGTTCAGTGCGGAGTAGCCGGTGCCGAGCCCCATGATGAGGCGGCCGGGCGCCAGCTCTTCGACGGATGCGATCGCCGAGGCGGTGACCATCGGGTGGCGCAGGCCTGGGACTGTCACGCCGGCACCGATGCCGATGTGTTCGGTGCCGGTGGCGATGCGGCCCATCGCCACCCATAGGTCTCCGTACAGGGCGGGAGCATCGGTCAGCCAGACGCGGCGGTAGCCGAGCTGTTCGGCGAGCCGGGCCTGGGCGACGACATCTGCGGTCGGTGCCAGAGCGCAGGAGAGGGCGGGTCGGTCGGTCACGTCGTTGCTCCGGTGGCCGCCGCCTGCCACAGGGCTATGGTCGCGCCGCCCGGGTCCTGGATGACGGCGACGGAGCCGGCGGGCAGATCTGTGCGCGGCCGTATCAGTGTCGCGCCGAGGTCGATGGCGCGTGAGAGGGCATCGTCCAGATTGTCGACCGGGGCGTAGGGGACCCACTGTGGTGCTCGTCGGTCGTCCGCGGTCAGCGTGGTGAAGCCGCCCCACGGCTGGTCGGCGTCGCCGAACAGTGGCACTGCCGCCCCGCCGGCGGAGAGCTCGTTCACCGTCCAGTCGAACATCCGGGTGTAGAAGTCGCGCGAGGTTTCGATGTCGGCGGTTCGCAGGTCCATGAAGACGAAAGGCGGTGTCACGGTGCGTGGCTCCGTTCGCGGGTCCGTAGCGTGTCGGGCGTCGAGATTTTCAGGACGTCCGTCCTGAAAACTTAGGACGAGTGTCCTGACTATGCAAGCCGAACCGTTAGTCTGGTGGTCGTGACCGCATCCGAGCCCGAGCCGCTCTCGCCCAAGCACGCCGCCAAGAGGCGGCAGATCATCGAGGCGGCCCAGCGGATCCTGGCTCGCGACGGTCTGGCGGCGTGCACCGCCCGCGCGGTGGCCGACGAGAGCCCGCTGACCAAGAGCGCGATCCACTACTACTTCCAGGACATGGACGAGATCGTCGACGCGGCGATGGCCGCGCACCTGGCCGCGTTTCTGAGCCTGGTCCGAGCCGCCGCGGACCGCTATGCCGATCCCTCCGAGCGTTTCTGGGCCGCGGTGCGCACCTATCTTGAGATCTTCACCCACCAGCCGGGCACGGCACGGCTGTGGTTCGCCTACTGGGTAGACGCCGGCGAACGGTCCCGGACCGGTCCCATCGACAGCATGCATCACGCGGCCACCGAGCTGCTGGCTTCACTCCTGACTGACATCCCGATCGCGCACGCGGCCCCCCGCGCCCACGCCTTACTGTCCTACCTGCTGGGAACCGTTGTTCAACAGGCGATTCGGCCCCTTCCGTTCACGGCCCTCGCATCAGAGATCGCCGAGCTGTGCGGACCCGAACTCGTGATGCCGACGACGTAGACAGCGAAAGCCGTCCTCTTGCTATCTCAACCCACTTGGTCGCCGCGGCTCAGGGCCATAGCCATGGGAAAGATCATTTGAGACGGGACACAGGCGCCGCCTGTCGAGTCACGTCACACCGGGTTGAAGCGGACTTCAACCCTGGTTCCACCCCCGGGTTGAAGTAGTGCGGGGCGCATCGGCGGATGCTCTTAGACGTGACAACGACCGACTAGTCGACAACGGCTACCGCCCGGGCGCCCACGTCTGAGCGGCGGAACAGCCCACAGCTCGTCTTGCTCGACGCCCCACCCGCACATGTTCAGCACGGAGGTCCCCCATGTCCGCATCGCACCACACGCCGCGTGCCCTCACCACCCTGCCTCGGCTGGCCGTGGCCGTCGCCACGGTGGCCCTCGGAGCGGTCGCCTGTTCGTCCGGCGGCGGGTCCGCGACCAGCGCTCCGATCAGTAAGCCGGGCAGCAAGCCGAGCACGCAGGCCACGGCGACGACCGCTACCCCGGCGGCGTCGACCATCGTCCCGAACACCGCCCTGAGCGGGCCGGGCGCGTTCCTCGGGCCGGTGCGTCTGATCCCGGTCGGCGGTATCAAGATGGGCTACCGCCAGTTCGGCTCCGGCCCCGAACTCATCATGGTCATGGGCGACACCGGCACCATGAGCGACTGGACAGTCAACCTGCTGAGCCAGCTCGGCCAGCACTACCACGTCACGATCTTCGACAACCGCGGCGTCGGCTACACCACCGACGACACCTCGGTCCCCGACACCATCGCGCTCATGGCGGACGACACCGCCGGTCTGATCAAAGCGCTGGGTCTGCGGCACCCAGCGCTGCTCGGCTGGTCGATGGGCGGCGAGATCGGCCTGACCGTCGCCGCGCTCCACCCGGGTGCGATCAGCGCGCTCGTGAGCACCGGCGGCGACCTCGGCGGCAGCCAGGCCGTCAACACGCCGCCCGCCGTGGCCGAGGAGCTCAACAGCCCCAAGACCACGGGGCCGCAGATGATGGACCTGCTCTTCCCCGCCGACGCCACCGCCGCGCGGACCGCGTACATCCAGCAACTCGGTCTGATCCCGCCGGAGAAGGTCAGCGACGAGACGCTGCTGCGTCAATACCAGGCCGGACAGGCGTACGGGTCCTTCGAGGGCACCTGGGACAAGCTGCCCGACAGCACCATCCCGATGCTGATCACCAACGGCTCCCTCGACAAGATCACCCCGCCCGGAAACGCGAGCATCATCGCCGCGCGGGCCAAGCACGCCAAGCTGGTCATGTTCCCCGACGCCGGCCACGCGATGCTCGTCCAGGACTCCGGCCGGTTCATCTCCCTGGTGACTCAGTTCACCAAGGCGTCAGGCATCGAATAACGGACTACCCCGCGAACCGGTAGAGCTTCGAGTCGCGCACGGCGAAGCCGAGCCGTTCGTAGAGCCGGTTGGCCGCGGCGCGGGACGCGCGGGAGGTCAGGTCGAGGGAGCGGGCGCCGGCCTCCTGCGCGCGCCGGATCGCGTCGTTCGTCAGGGCGGCGCCGACGCCGAGGCCGCGGGCCGACTCGTCCACGACCACGTCCTCGATCCAGGCGCGCAGGCCGGTGGGGGTGGGGAAGGTGACCAGGGTGAGGGTGCCGACGATGGCGGTGTCGTGGCGGGCGAGCAGGGTGGTCAGCCCGGGCCAGTCGGCCAGTTGGCTGAGGGCGTCCGCGTCCAGCGGGGTGGCGCTGGTCGACAGTTGCGGAAGGAGGCGGGCGAACGCCTCGACAATCTCGGCGGTGGGGGTCTGCAGGACCTCGATCTCGACGGACATATCCGGATCCTAGGTCGCGACCAGGGCCGGGAGGCATTCGACGCAGTGCCGGTCGTCGCCGGTTATGTTGTGCGGATGCCCACTTCCGCAGAGATCCCAGGCCCGGCCGCGCTTGAAGCCCGTTTGACGGCGGTGCACGGGATGCCCGTGGCCGTCGAGCGGTGGGATCGGATCGAGCCGTGGGCGATCGCGCGGGCGCGGGTCTCAGGGGGCGGGGACAGTTTGGGCGGTGCTGATCTGACGGTGATCGTGAAGTGGGTGCGGGCCGGCGTGGGCCGGGCCCGCACCGAGCGTTGGCGACTGGGTACCGAGGCGGCCGCGTTGCGGTTCCTGTCTGACGATCTGGGACTCGCGATCACGCCGCGGGTGCTCGCCGAGGATGCGGACGCCGGTTTCCTCGTGCTGGAGGACCTCGCGCCCCGCGTCGCGCTCGATCTGCTCATCTGCCGCGATGGTGCGGCGGCACATCACGAGCGGCTGGCCGTCTTCGCACGCACGTTGGGCGAGTTGGGCGCCGGTACTGCCGGGCGCGAGGAGTTGTATCGCGTGCGACGTAGCGCAGTCAGTTCAGTAAGTTCGCCGGGCACGGGCGTGCAGGATCGCTGCGCCGGGCTGTGGAAACGTGGGCACGATGCCGCTGCGGCTCTGGAAACGCCGATCGGCGGGTCGGCCGCGTCCGAACTGACGGCTGGGCTCGCCGAACTGAGCGAGCCCGGGGCGTTCCACGCGCTGAGCAACGGGGATGCGGAGTCCAACAACATCCTGATTCACCCGTCGGGCCCCGGCCCCGCCGACGCCCGGTTGATCGACTTCGAAGCCGCGGGCTACGGCCACGCGCTGCTCGACGCGGTGTGCCTCCACGTGCCCGGGCCGCGCTGGATGTCCGTCGGGGACCCGGTCGCCAACGGTCTCGCCGACCACTACCGGCACGCGTTGGCCCGGGGAGTGCCTGAGGCGCGGGACGATCGGCGATACGGATTCGGGTTGGCGGCGGCTTGCGCGTCGTGGGCGCTGCTCCGGCTGCAACGGTTCGCCATGCTCGACGCACGTCCGCCGGGCGATGACAGCCGGCTCCAACTCGTGGAGACGCTGGAGGCGACCGCCCGCACCGCCGAAGCCCACGCTGCGCTGCCCCACCTCGCCGGCTGGTTCCGGCGCGCGGCCGAGGCTCTGCGCCGTCGCTGGCCCGACACGGACCTGGACCTGACTGATCCGGTCAAGTTCCCGCCCTACTCGCCGCGCCGTTGATCGCGCGCACCTCGGCGCAGGCGGGAGACTGAGGCAATGAGCCTCAACCTGTTCGCGGGAGTCGCCGTCGACGACTTCCGAACGTCACTGGCCTGGTATCAGAAGCTGCTCGGCGCCGAGCCTTCCTTCTTCCCCCACGAGACCGAGGCGGTGTGGCAGTTGGACGAGGGCCGCCTGCTCTACATCGTCCAGCGGCCCGAGAACGCCGGCCATGCCCTGCAGACGCTCATCGTCGAGGACTTGGACGCCGTGTTGTCCGGTACCGCAGAGCGCGGGGTGGAGCCGGCGAAGCAGGAGACGTATCCGAACGGCGTCCGCAAGGTCACGTATGTGGACCCGGACGGCAGCGAGATCGCGTTCGGGCAGGTGCCGCGGTGAAGCAGAGTGCCGGAATCCTGATGTACCAGGTCGAGGACGGGAAGTTGCGGGTGCTGCTGGTGCATCCCGGCGGGCCGCTGTTCACGAAGCGCGACGCGGGCTGGTGGTCGATCCCGAAGGGCGAGTACACCGGCGACGAGGTCGCGGTGGCGGCGGCCGTACGCGAGTTGCGCGAGGAGACCGGGGCCGAGGTCGAGGCCTCGGGGCTGGTGGAACTCGGGTCGGTACGGCAGAAGAGCGGGAAGGTGGTCACGGCGTGGGCCGCGGAGGCGGACTTCGATGTGACGACGCTGGTGAGCAACCTGTTCGAGCTCGAATGGCCGCCGCGGTCCGGAGTGATTCGCGAGTACCCGGAGGTGGACCGCGGTGAGTGGTTCGGGCCGGAGGCGGCACGGGAGAAGATCAACAGTGCGCAGGCGGCGTTCATCGATCGGTTGGAGGCTTTGCTCGCGGAGCGGGAGGGGTAGCGCGGGGACGGCGCTCTAGCGGCGAGGTCGGGGGCGGGGCTGCCACTGCCGCTGCCGCATCAGCTAGTCCCAACGGATCGGCAGGTGCTTGAGCCCGTTCTGGAAGTTGGAGGTCAGGCGGACCGGGTCGCCGGCCGGCCGGACGTGCGGCATCCGAGTGAGGACCTGGCCGAGCATCGCGCGCATCTGGGTCTTGGCCAGGTGCGCGCCGAGGCAGTAGTGCGGGCCGAAGCCGAAGCTGACGTAGTCGTTCGGGCTGCGCGTGATGTCGAAGCGGTCGGGGTCGGGGAAGACTGTCTCGTCCCGGTTCGCCGAGGCGTGGTAGACGACGACCTTGTCACCCGCGCGGAGGTCTCGTCCGCCGAGGGTGACGTCGCGGGTGGCGGTGCGGCGGAACTGCATGACCGGCGGCCAGTAGCGGAGCAGTTCGTCGACGGCCGGGCCGAGCAGCGTCTCGGGGTCGCGGCGGAGGGTTCCGAGCTGGTCGGGGTGCTGGAGGAGGGTCAGCAGGGCGCCGGGGATGCCGTTGCGGAGGGTTTCGTTTCCGGCGACGGCGAAGAGGAAGAACATGTTCTCGAACTCGGCGTCGGTCAGGCCTTCGGCGAGGAGGCGGCCGACGATGCCGGTGTCGCGATCGGCGGCGGCGCTGTTGTCGGTGGCGGCGCTGCTGTCAGTGGCGGCGAGGTCGGTAGTGGCTGCGAGGCCGGTAGCCGCTGCGGCGAGGCCGTGTGCGTACGCGTACATGTCGGCCAGACCGACCCGCGACCGCGGATTGAGCGGGCGGCCGTCGGGGCGGGTCATCGACGCGGGACGTTCGGCGAGCGCCGCGCGGCCGAGCGGGCTCAGCGCCGCGGCGTCGGCAGTGCTCAGGCCGGCGTAGTCCGCGTCCTGATATCCGATCACCCGGTTGGCCCAGTCGTAGAGCAGCCGGCGGTCCCGGTCCGGGACGCCCATGATGCGGGCCAGGGTCCATACCGGGAGGTCGGCGGCGACCTCTACGAAGTCGGCGTGGCCGGCGGGCAGGACGGCGTCCACGAGCGTCCGGGCCCGGTCGGCGATGGTCTCCTCCAGCCGGCGGATCGCGCGCGGGGTGAAGGCGGCCGCCACGATGCGCCGGAGCCGGGACTGCGCCGGCGGGTCCTGGTTCAGCATCATCGCGCGGACGAAGTCCAGGTCGCTGGAGGTCTCCGGGTCGCGGATCTGGGTGCCGCCGAGGTGGGAGGAGAAGGTGTCGGGGTCGCGCAGCACGCGCTTGACGTCGGCGTGGGCGAACACACCCCAGTAGCCGGACCCCGCCGGCCACGCCCCGACCGCCGGCTCCTCGATCCAGCAGACCGGCGTGGTGCGGCGCAGTTCGGCGAAGCGGTCGTAGGGGACGGCTTGGGCGTAGGTCGCGGGGTGGAAGATCTCGGCCGTCACGGTTCCAGCGTGCCGCAATAGGGCGGCGGGGCGGAAGAGCGCCAGGAGCCGGCGGGGTGGAAGAGCCCAGATGTCGGCGAGTACAGGGCCCAGGTCACAGGGCCTTGACCCACCGGGACCACTCGGCCTGCGGCACGTAGCCGCCGGCGCGCCAGGCGCGGTGGGCGAGGTCGTTGTCATCCAGGACCATGGCGTCGGCGCGGGCGCCGCCGACGGCACGGAACCGGGCCTCGGCGGCGTCGACCAGCAGGCGGCCGATGCCGGCGCGGCGGCGGTCGGGGTGGACGGCGAGGCGGTAGAGGTGGCAGCGCCAGCCGTCCCACCCGGCGATCACCGTGCCGACCAGCTCGGCGGTGGCCGGATCGACGGCGAGGAGCAGTGCCTCGGGGTCGCGGGCCAGCAGGGCTTCGAGAAGGGCGGCGCTGTCGGCGGGGCGGTGCGCGTCCTCGGCGGCGAGGCGCCAGAAGGCGAGGACGGCGGGGAGGTCGGTGGCGATCGCGGGGCGGAGTTCGGGAGCCGGCATGGGGATGAGGCTAGGTGCGAGCTGGACGGTGACGCTTTCACTGACTGCTATCCGGACTGCCCGCACGACAGGGCGAGGACCCAGGAGAACCGCTCAGCCGCCTCCGGACTCAAGCCGCGCCGCTCCGGACTCAAGCCGCGCCGGCTAGCCCGACCGCCGACGCCTGCCGCATTCCGCCCGCACAAGGCTCGCCATCTCCACACAACGCAGGCGCGCCCCAAAGCACTGCCTACTCGTCGTCCCCGATCACCGGCTCCAGCAGCGTCCCGGCGTTGTGCTCCAGCAGCCGCCAGCCGCGGCGGGCCTCGCCGAGGATGGACCAGCAGCAGTTCGACAGGCCGCCGAGGGCGCCCCACAGGTCGTAGTGCAGGCCCATCATGCGGCCGAGGGCCACGCGGGCCGCGCCGCCGTGGGTGGCGACCACCAGGGTGCCGCCGGGCGGGACCTTCTCCAGGCCGCGCAGGATGGCCGGGACGACGCGGTCGGCGACCTCGGTCTCCAGTTCGCCGCCGCCCCTGCGGATCGGCTCGCCGTGGCGGAAGGCCTCGAACTCCTCCGGGTAGCGGGCGATGATCTCGTCGTCGTTCAGGCCCTGCCAGCGGCCGGCGTAGGTCTCGCGCAGGCCCTCGTCCAGGGTGATCGGCAGGTCGGTGAGGTGGGCCAGGGTCTCGGCGGTGCGGGTGGCGCGGATCAGGTCGGAGGCGATGATGACGCTCGGGCCCAGGCCCGCCAGCACCCGGGCGGCGCGTTCGGCCTGGGCCAGGCCGACCTCGTCCAGCGGGATGTCGGTCTGGCCCTGGAAGCGGCGCTCCAGGTTCCAGGCGGTGCGGCCGTGGCGCCAGAGCACGACGTTGCGGGCGCCGTTGACCTGCGTGGCGCGGTCCAGTGCGGCGGCCTCGGTGGGCTCGTAGTCGCGCATCTGGGCGACCGGGGCCGGCGCGGTGCCGGCCCCTATGCCTCCGTCCTGGTTCCCGCTCACGCGCCCGGACCGCCGGCCGGCTCGCCGTCGTCCTGGAAGTCCTCGCCCTCGAAGTCCTCGTCCTGGAAGTCGTCGTCCTCAAGACCGTCGTCCTGCGCCGCGACCACGGACTCCGCACCGGCGACCGTCTCGGCGCCGGCCGGCCGCTCGCTGCGGCCGTTGGTCACCGAGTCCGGCAGCTCGATCAGCGGGCAGTCCTTCCACAGCCGCTCAAGCGAGTAGTACGTCCGCTCCTCGGCGTGCTGCACGTGCACCACGATGTCGATGTAGTCCAGCAGGACCCAGCGGCCCTCCTGCTCCCCCTCGCGCCGGGCCGGCTTGGCGCCGAGCTCCAGCAGTCGCTCCTCGATGCCGTCGACGATCGCGCGCACCTGGCGGTCGCTGTTGGCGGAGGCCAGGACGAAGGCGTCGGTGATCACGAACACGTCGCTGACGTCGTACGCGACGATGTCGTCGGCCACCTTGTCGGACGCCGCCTGGGCCGCCGCGATGGCGAGCTCCCGGGCACGGTCGGTTGCGGTCATGGAGTTCTTCCGTTCGTGGTCACTTGCTGGGCGGTTACCAGGATCTCATGCGCGCCGGGGCGGAGTGCGAGGATAGGCGGTCAGCCGCCGGACGGGGCCGAGCCCGACGCGGTACCGGAGCCGGTCCCGGTCCCGCCGTCCGTCCCCGGGCCCGACGTGTTCCCCGATCCCGAAGCGGTCGACCCCGGCGCACCGGTCGGCTGGTCCGCCGGCACCTGCCCGATCTGCGTCCAGTCCGTCCCGAGCACCACCCGGGCGTCGGTGAGCGTGGTGTCGAACGGCGTCACCCGCACCGCGCTGTCCGGCAGCCCCAGCGCCAGGGCCACCTGGTGGCCGAGCGACATCGCGCCCTGGTTCGGCACGATCACGTACGTGTTCGGCGTCTGCTGGGTCACGCCCTGGTCCAGCGGGGTGTACCCGCCGCCGACCAGCTTGGACTCGGCCATCGCGCGGCTGGAGACGGTGTCCGAACGGCCGGTGCCGTCGGCCACCGACACCCGGGTCAGACCGCCGTTGTCCTTCGCCTTCGACGCGCCGTTCAGAAGGTTCGCGACCACCGTGGAGGCCTTGTCGAGGTCCATCACCCCGGAGCCGTCGGCCTGCACCGGCAGCGACTGCTCGGCGAACCGGTTGCCCTGCTCCTCGGCGCCGAGCGCGGTGAGGATCGAGGCCAGCTTGGCGTTCGGCAGCGCCGGGTCCGGGACCGCGGCCAGGCTGTTCAGCACCGCCGCGGTGGTCGACGCCGTGTGCGGGATCTTCGCCAGCATCCCCTGCACCACCTGGCCGAACCGGGCCAGCTGGGCCGAGGGCGGCTCGCCCTTGGGCCGGTCGACCGCGTAGAAGGCGGCCTTGTCGCCGGTCAGGTCCTGGGTCCCGGCCTGGAACAGCGGCTTGCCGGTCTGCGGGTCGACCACCGCGGCGGCCGAGGCCGGGTCCACGTTGACCGACACGCCGATCAGGTTGTTCAGCAAGGCGGCGAAGGTCAGCTCGTCCATCGACCAGACACCGTCCACGTCCACCCCGAGCAGCGTGGTCAGCGCGTCCTTGCCGGCCGGTGCCGAACTCGGCATGGCACCGCCGAACGGCTGACTGTCCAGCGCCGCGGACTCCACGCTCAGCTCGGAGGGGATCAGCAGCGCCGCGCCCCGGCCCGACGGATCGGACTTGCCAGCCACCTCGTTCTTGTCGGCGACCAGCACCACGTTGCCGACGGCGTTGCCGTTGGAGTCCTTCACCTGGAGCAGGACCGTGGTCTGCGTCGCCTTCGTCCCGCCGCCGCCCTTGAGGACGAACCACAGGCCGCCCCCGACCGCCAACAGCACGATGACGGTCGCCAGCGAGATGAGCTGGATCCGGCGGCGCCGGGCCCGCTCGGCGCGGCGGTCGTCGCCGCCGACGAACTGGAGCCAGTTGGTCAGCTCGGCCTCGGGTTCGCCGGTGTTGGTACCGGACTCGGCGGCCTCGGCCGCGGTCTCCGTGGTGACCGCGCGCGCCGCCGGCTCGAACTGCTGCTGTGTGGCCGCCGGCTCGAAGGGCTGCTGCTGCGCGGGCACCGGCTCGGGGTCCGGCGCGTAGGCCGCGACCGGCTCCGGCATGTTCGGGAAGGCCGAGATGCGCGGAGCAGCTGGTTCCGCATAGGGATCTTGCTCTACATAGGGGCCTTGCTCTATGTAGCCAGTCGGTTCCTGATAGGAAGGCTGCTGGGGGAACGGTTCGTAGGCCGCCGGTTGCTGTGCCTGGCCGCCGCTATAGGGGTCGTACTCATAGGAAGGCTGTTGCGGTTCCTGGTACGCGGGCTGCTGCGGTTCCTGGTACGCGGGCTGCTGCGGTTCCTGGTACGCGGGCTGCTGTGAAGGCTGCTGCGTAGGCTGGTAGAAGCCCGAGGAATCAAGGTTCCGGTACTGCGCGGGTGCCTCGGGATAGCCGGCGTTCCCGTATCCGTATGACTGCCCCTGATACGGGTCCGGGGACTGGTACTGGTCCTGAGGCTGGTAAGAGTCCTGGGACTGGTATTGCTCCGGTTGGGCGTAGCCCTGTCCGTAATACGGGTCCTGCGGCTGCTGTTGATACGCGCCGCCCTGGTAATAGGCCGGATCCGCGTACCCGTTGTACTGGTCGTACGCCGCGGCCTCTTGCTCCGCCTGCGCCACGTACTCCGCCGGCCGCTCGTACTCCCCCGAGCCGTGTCTCCCGGAGGCTCCCTGGCCCTGAGGGGCCTCATACGGATCCTCAGGAGGGCTGTCGGTGCGCCGTCGCCGGCCGCGTCCTCCGGCGCCCCCACTCGTGGGCGGACCGTTCTCCCCCGGCCAGCTCATGTCGTCCCTGTCCCAGGGGTGTCCCGGTACAGCCCCCGCTTGTTGATGTACTGAACGATGCCGTCGGGCACCAGGTACCAGACCGGTTCCCCGTGCCGGACCCGTTCACGGCAGCCGGTGGAGGAGATCGCCATGGCCGGCACTTCCACCAGCGAGGCCTTCCCCGGCGGCAGGCCCGGGTCGGCCAGCTGGTGGCCGGGGCGGGTGACGCCGATGAAGTGCGCGAGGTCGAACAGACCCTCGGCGTCCTGCCAGGAGAAGATCTGCTCCAGGACGTCGGCGCCGGTGATGAAGAACAGGTCGGTGTCCGGGCCGCGTTCGGCCGACAACTCGCGCAGGGTGTCGATGGTGTACGTGGGCCCGCCGCGGTCGATGTCGACCCGGCTCACGGAGAACCGGGGATTCGAGGCGGTGGCGATCACGGTCATCAGGTACCGGTCCTCCGCGGGGGAGACCCGGTGATCGGTCTTCTGCCACGGCTGACCGGTCGGGACGAACACCACCTCGTCGAGCCCGAACAGGCTCGCGACCTCGCTGGCCGCGACCAGGTGGCCGTGGTGCACGGGGTCGAAGGTGCCGCCCATCACGCCCAGCCGCGTCCGGCGCCGGCGGGCGGCACCGGCCGCCCCGGCGGCCTGCGGCTCGGGCGTCGGATGAGTGGTCATGGCGCGCCACCCTACCCGGTCAGGGACCGGTAGTGGGACTACCGATCCTTGTTCAGACGGGTGGTCACGAACAGCAGGATCAGCAGGACGACGAGCACGATCGCGCCGTTGAGCGGCGGGTTGATCCCACTGTGCGTCTTCTCGGGCGCCGTCCCCTCAGCGAGGAGGACGTGCGCGGCCTGCGTGGCGGTGGAGATTGCGGACATGGAGGTCAGCATAGGGGGTGCCGGGTACCGGAATCCCGGCAGGGTACCCGCTTGGCGGACGCCGTCAGCCGCGCGGGCTATTCGCCCTCGGAGTCGTGGTTCCGATAGCCGCGCAGACACGCCCACGCGAGCAGCGCGACCAGGATGATGGCACCCAGGATGAACCAGCGCAGCCAGCCCGCGGTGTGCGGCGCGTTGTCCTGGGGGAACGGGCTCGGGGTGCCCATCAAGATCGAGTGAACTACATGCATGGCGACCACAGTACGCCGCGCTTATAGGGAACTCCCCGGCAGGTCCGCGCGTCCCTACCTTGAGAGCTCCACCGGCGGCCACCAGAGCGCCCACATGAGGGCCGCGCCGGGTCTACTGTGAGCTATAGAGACGTCTACAAGGGGGTTCCTGTATGCCGGAACGCGATGGATCTGAGAACACGCCGGAGCGGAGCCGACAGCGGTTCCCCGGAATCAGCTCCCGGGCTTACGAGCATCCCGCGGACCGCACCGCCCTGGTCGCGCTGCGCAAGATCGACGGCTTCGACATGCTGCTGCGCAAGCTGTCCGGCTTCATCGACGAGCGCAAGATCCGGCTCTCGCTGCTGGCCGACGGGGTCAAGGTCGGCGACCTGCAGTTCCCGCGGCTGCAGACGATGCTCCAGGACGCGGTGGACGTGCTGGACATCGGCTTCATGCCGGAGATGTACGTGGTCCAGAACCCGATCCCGAACGCCTTCACGATCGGCATGGAACGCCCGACGATCGTGCTGACGACCGGGCTGTACGAGCTGATGGACGAGGAGGAGATGCGCTTCGTCGTCGGCCACGAGGCCGGCCACGTGCTCTCCGGCCACGCCGTCTACCGCACGATGCTGTTCTGGCTGACGAACTTCGCCACCAAGCTGTCCTGGATGCCCATCGGCAAGTGGGGCATCGACATGTTCATCAACGCCCTGCTGGAGTGGTTCCGCAAGGCCGAGCTGTCCTGCGACCGGGCCGGCCTGCTGGTCGAGCAGGACCTGGACGCCGCCATGCGCTCCCTGATGAAGCTGGCCGGCGGCTCCCACCTGGCCGAGATGAACCCGATCGCGTTCCTGGACCAGGCCCGCGAGCACGAGGGCGGCGGCGGCCTGCGCGAGTCGATCCTGAAGATCATGAGCCTTCGGGAGCGCACCCACCCCTACACCTCGATCCGCGCCCTGGAGCTGACCCGCTGGGTCGAGTCCGGCGACTACCAGCGGATCCTCGGCGGCACCTACCCGCGGCGCGAGGACGACCCGCAGGCCAGCGTGCGCGAGGAGGCCAAGGCGGCGGCGAACCAGTACAAGGAGAACTTCGAGAAGACCACCGACCCGCTGCTGACGAAGGTCCGCGGCTTCGCCGACGAGGTGGCCGGGGTCGGCAGCCGGATCGGGGAGACGATGTACCGGAAGTGGGGGCCGAACCGGGGTCCGGACGGCGTGCCGGACGAGGACGGCGACGAGGACGGAATTTAAGGTGTCGAGTGAACGGCCCCGGCCCCTGTGGGAGTCGGGGCCGTTTGCTGTTCGGCTACTGGAGCAGCGCAGGATGCGGGCGACCCGGCGACCCGTATCAGAGCGAGACGCTGCGCCCCGGAGCCACCATCGCCGACTGATAGTCCAGCCCCACCAACTGATAATCCAACCCCGCCACCGAGAACCGCACCGCGTCCTGCCCGGCCGCGGAGACCGAGGCCGACGCGCTGGCGGTGGTCCCGGAGCCGTCGGGGGTGCCGGAGGCCGGGGGGACGTTCGGATTGCGCTCGTTGCCGCCCTTCGAGGAGGAGAACAGCCGGGGCACGCCGATGACGGCCGAGGTGATCAGCGCCGCCAGCACCACCCAGGCGACGTTGCGGCGCCAGCGGCGGCGGCGCTCGGTGCCGTAGCTCACGGCGCCGCCGTGGTCGTCGGCGGGGACCGGGACGGCGTCGAGGTCGGCCGGGGTGCCGTCGGTGCGCCAGCCGGTGTCCCGGGGGTGCGCCCGGCGCCACTTCTGGCCCAGCTCACGCTGCCGGGCCGACGGCTCCTTGAAGGTCGCGGTCTTGGTCGACTCCTTGGTGAAGGAGCGTTCGAACGCCGCCCACTCCCGCTCGGAGAGTATGGGCGCGTCGCCGGGCTCGTCGGCGTTCATCTGGTGCTTGTCCTCGGCCACGGACGGCCTTTCCCACCCTGATCAGGCACGGCCCCACTCCCCCGGGCCGCGACACGGACATGATGGGCGAAAGGCTACTTGATGCGGGCGGCTCGCACACCTGGTTCGGCGCCCGCACCCGCCGCCGGTCACCGCCGGATCTGGCCGTCGCCGACCATCAGGTACTTCGTCGAGGTGAGCTCCGGCAGCCCCATCGGGCCGCGAGCATGGGTCTTCTGGGTGGAGATGCCGATCTCGGCGCCGAATCCGAACTCGGCGCCGTCGGTGAACCGGGTGGAGACGTTCACCCCGACCGCGGCGGCATCCACTCGCAGCTGGAAGGCGCGGGCGGCATTCAGATCACGGGTGACGATCACGTCGGTGTGCCCGGTGTTGTAGGCGTTGACGTGTTCGATCGCCGCGTCCAGGGAGTCCACGACGGCCGCGGACAGGTCCAGCGACTCGTACTCGGCGGCGAAGTCCTGCTCGGTGGCCGGGACCACGGCCGCGGAGAAGGCCGCCACCCGCTTGTCGCCGTGCACGGTCACCCCGGCCCCGGCCAGGGCGGCGAGCGCCTTGGGCAGGAACGCCTCGGCGACGTCGGCGTGCACCAGCAGCGACTCGGCGGCGTTGCAGACGCTGTAGCGCTGGGTCTTGGCGTTGAGCAGGATGGCCAGCGCCTGGTCCAGGTCGGCGGCGGCGTCGACGTAGACGTGGCAGTTGCCGGTCCCGGTCTCGATCACCGGCACCCGCGAGTTGTCCACGACGGAGCGGATCAGCGCGGCCCCGCCGCGCGGGATGAGCACGTCCACCAGCCCGCGGGCGTTCATCAGGTGGGTGACGGCCTCGTGCGAGTCGCCGGGCACCAGTTGGACCGCGTCGGCCGGGAACCCGGCGCCGGCCAGCGCGTCGCGCATGACGGCGACCAGCACGGTGTTGGAGTCCTTGGCCGAGCTGGAGCCGCGCAGCAGGGCGGCGTTGCCGGACTTCAGACAGATCCCGGCGGCGTCCACGGTGACGTTGGGCCGGGCCTCGTAGACGATCCCGACCACGCCGAGCGGCACCCGCACCTGCCGCAGCTCGATCCCGTTGGGCAGCACGCTCCCGCGCACGGTCTCCCCGATCGGATCGGGCAGCGCGGCGAGCTGGCGCAGGGCCTCGGCGATCGCGGCGACCCGGGCGTCGGTGAGGGTGAGCCGGTCGATGTAGCCGGCCGGCGAGCCGCCCTCCCGGGCCCGCTCGGTGTCGCGCGCGTTGGCCGCGACGATCTCCGCACCGCGGGCGATGAGCGCGTCGGCCACAACGTGCAGCGCCGCGTCCTTCTCGCCGCGCGGTCGCTGAGCCAGGTCGGCCGCGGCCTTCTTGGCTCGGCGGGCGGCGTCCAGGACTTCGGTCTGCAGGTCCGTCATGAGTCCAGCGTAGGCCGGGCGGGGGCGTCTCAAGCGGGATTTCGCCTTTCGAGACGCCCCGGCCGGCGCCGGCGGTCACACCGCCAGCGGCTTCACCGTCAGCTGGTAGTCCTCCTGGACCCGGCCCTCGGCGTCCAGCTTCAGGAACACCCGGGCCGACCAGGCGGTCTCGCCGATCTCTTCGCCCTGGGCGTGGTCCAGGCGGATGGTGAGGACGACGATGTCGCCGTGGGTGGTGGCGTCCTCGCCGCCGGCCAGGGTGTAGGTGCCGCTGGCGACGAAGGCCTCGTACGCTTCGGCGACCCGCTCGACGAGCGCGGCGTGGCCGATGAACTGCGTGCCCTCGACGTACTCGATTCCGTGGTCGCTCCACAGCTGGGCGACGGCCTTGGCGCGGTCGGCCGGGTCGGCGATGCTCCAGACGGCGAGGTAGCGGTCGATGGTGGTCTGGTTTCCGGTGGTGTTCGTCATGGCCATGACTCTCGGCCCGCCGGTCACCGGAGGGTCAAGGACACCGGTGCGGTGAGACTCTCCTGTAGGGGGAGGCTCCACAATTGGGCCATGGGCATGTTCCTCACCATCGGCGATTTCTCGCGCGCGACGCACCTGACCGTGAAGACGTTGCGGCACTACCACGACGTGGGCCTGCTGGAGCCGGCCGATATCGATCCGGCCACCGGCTACCGGCGCTACACCACGGCCCAGATCCCGGCCGCGCAGGTGATCCGGCGGTTCCGGGAGCTGGGGATGCCGCTGGAGGAGATCCGGACGGTGATGGACGCCCCCGACGTCGACACCCGGAACCAGCACATCGGCGCGCACCTGAACCGGCTGGAGGAGGAACTGGGGCGCACCCAGCGCGCCGTGGCCTCATTGCGCGACCTGCTCACCAGCGGACCGGCCACGGCCGCGCCCGACATCTCGCTGCGGGACGTACCGGCCGTACAGGCCGCGGCGATCACCGACAGCGTCGCGGTGGCGGACGGCGCGGCGTGGATGCAGGGCGCGCTGGGCGAGTTGTACGCGACCGTCGCCGGACAGGGCCTGGCGCAGACCGGACCGGCCGGCGGCCTGTTCACCGACGAGGTGTTCACCGCGCACCACGGCGAGGTGACCATCTTCGTCCCCTGCGACGGTCCGGTCCGGTCGCTGGGCCGGGTGCGGCCCGCGACCGTACCGGCCGCCGAGATGGCGGTCATCGACCACGCCGGGCCGCCGATCGAGTCCGACCGGGCCTACGGCGCGCTCGCCGCCTATGTCGAGCGCCACGCTCTAGCCGTGCAGGGCCCGATCCGGGAGTACTACCTCGTCGGACAGCGGGACACCGCGGACGTGGCGCAGTGGCGGACGGAGGTGTGCTGGCCGGTGTTCCGGGTCGGGAACTGAGACCGGCCGAGGGCTACGGCTAGGACCAGGGCTAGGACCAGTACGTCCACAGTTCGTACGTACCATCGCCGTTCGCGAAGCAGTTGTACGAGTCCGCGCCCTGGGCGAGATAGGCGCCACCGTTGGAGTTGCATACCGAAAGGTCGGGGTAGGCGCCCTCGTCGATCGAGGTGTGCACCATCGGCCTGACGGTGGCGGCACTGGCGGTGCCGACCGGCACGGCTACGGCCGCCGCGATAGCGGCGACCACCAGGGTGGCTTTGACGGTCCGATGTCTGCGCATTGACATACTCCTCGTCTGCTGGGCTGTTCTCACGGGCCTCGATGATCGTGGCCCGCGAAAGCGAGCCTAGGAGACCGCGGCCGCGGGGCCACGGAATCCGTACAAGTCCGTACGCCTGGTAGAGGCCTGACACACTCCGCTCGGCCGAGGCTGTCAGAGAATCTCCGCCACCGCATGCAACCGATCCCCGGGCCGTCCCGGTCAGGTGGGTGTCAGCGAGCGGGGTCCACCCGGATCCCGCGCATCCCCGAGCCGTCTGGACCGGCCGGCAAAGCGTGCAAGGAGTGCGACGCCCATGGCGAGAGCCGACCGCGACGCGGAGTTCACGGAGTATCTCAGAGCACGATCAGGGTGGCTGTGCCGCGTCGCGTACCTGCTGTGCGGTGACTGGCACCGCGCCGACGATCTCGCGCAGGCCGCGGCCGTGCGGCTGTACCGGCGCTGGAACCGGGTCTCGCAGGCCGACAACATCGACGGCTACGCGCGGCGCGTGCTGGTGAACGTCTACCTCGACGAGCAGCGGACCGCGTGGTCGCGCTTCACCTTCCTGCACCGGGACACGATCGAGCGGGAGGCGCCGGCACTCGACGCCGACGCCTCCCTCGATCTGCGGGCCGCGCTGGAGCGGCTGGCGCCGCGGCAGCGGGCGACGGTGGTGCTGCGCTACTACTGCGACCTGTCGGTCGAGCAGACCGCCGAGGTCCTGGGGTGCTCTCCGGGCAACGTCAAGAGCCAGACCGCGCGGGCGCTGACGAGGTTGCGGGTGCTGCTCTCACCCGCGTCAGCGATCGAACTCGAAGGGATCACCCGATGACCGACGATCTGGATCCGACAACGACCCTGCCGACGGCTCTACCGACGGCCCTACCGATGGCCCTGCACGAGCTGGCGGAGTCCGACCCGCCGCGCGTCATGGATGTGGAGAAGGTACTGCGGGCCGGCAAGCACAGCGTCGTGCGGCGGCGGATGGCGGCGCTCGGCGGCGGCACCGCGGTGCTGGCCGCGACCGGGCTGGCGGTCGGGGTGCTGGCGCCGGCCGGGAGCGCGGGACACCGCGACGTCCCGGGCCCCGCGCCGGCCGCCAGCACGAGCGCCGTGCCGGCGCCGACGACGTCGCGGTCCGATGCGGTCAAGGAGGCTTATGTCCTGGACCCCCGTGACCCGGTGATGACGAACTGGCAGCCCGGCT
The DNA here is from genome assembly GCF_018274385.1 of Catenulispora pinistramenti. GTDB lineage: Bacteria > Actinomycetota > Actinomycetes > Streptomycetales > Catenulisporaceae > Catenulispora > Catenulispora pinistramenti. Next base: position 24,528 of record NZ_JAAFYZ010000114.1, read on the forward strand.
ATCTGCCGCCGGGGATGACGGCGTTCGGCGGGACGTACACCCCGGGGGTGCCCGAAGCCGGTGCGGTCGAGGCGACCGACCCGACGGGTTTCGAGTTCGACGTCGCCCAGCGCTCCGGCGAGCTCTCGTCCATCACGCAGACAGTCCCAGCCCAGGTCCAGGGAGCGAAGCAGGCATTCTGGTACGACTACGGCCACGGCTCGGTCGTCGCGCACGACAGCGCGACTCTGGCCTGGCAGCGATCGGACGGACAGTGGATGTTGATGCACGTCTACAAGGTGAGCAAGCGCACGGACTGGCAGGCGCAGATGCTCGAAGTGGCCGCGCAGGTGAAGAAGGCAGATCGGTCGCTGCCCATGCCGTTCAGTGTCACCCGGGCCAAGAGCCTGCACTTCAACAGCGGCGCCGTCAGTATGAAGACCGGGAGCGTCATGAGCATACTGACCTTCGACGCCGGTCCGGAGCGGGAAGCGAAGGGCGAGTTCCGGATCATGGCGTTCAAGATCGGCAGCGCACCGGACCAGGCTGAGGGCCTTCCTGGGGCCGAGAACGTCTGCGAGAACTCCAACGGCCTGACCATCTGCGTCAACTCTCCCGTCCCCGAGCCGACTTCCTTGGCCGCGATCGGCGGGGCGAAGGCTTTGCTGGCAGGGATCACATCGCTGGGCAACGACCCCGCGAACTGGACGACCGACGTGCTCCAGTAGCTCCAGCTTCCAGACACTGAACGGCAGCGGGGACCACCGAGGCTCGTCTCCGCGGTCCCCGCTCGCCTCAGCGCAGAACGACCAAGTCGTCCCGGTGCACCAGCTCCCGCTCGTACTGCGGCCCCAGCGCCGCCGCCAACTCCCGCGTCGAGCGGCCCAGCAGCTCCGGCAGCTCGCTCGCGTCGTAGTTGACCAGCCCGCGCGCCACGGCCACGCCGGCGTCGTCCACCAGATCCACCGGGTCCCCGGCGTTGAAGGACCCTTCGACGCCGGTCACCCCGGCCGGCAGCAGCGACAGCCGCCGCTCGACGACCGCGCGCACCGCTCCGGGGTCCAGGCGCAGCGACCCGCGCGTATCGGCGGCGTGGGCCAGCCACAGCAGCCGCGTGGGGGTCCGCGAACCGGTGCGGTGGAACAGGGTCCCGACGACCTCGCCGCGCAGCGCCCGGGCCGCGTGCGCGGCCGACGTCAGCACCACCGGGATCCCGGCCTCGGTGGCGATCCGGGCCGCCTCGACCTTCGTGGCCATCCCGCCGGTCCCGACCCCGGCCTTGCCCGCGCCGCCGATGGCGATCCCGGCCAGGTCCTGCGGGCCTCGGACGTCGGGGATCTGCGACGTGCCGGGTTTGGCCGGGTCGCCGTCGTACAGCGCGTCCACGTCCGAGAGCAGCACCAGCAGGTCGGCGTGCACCAGGTGGGCCACCAGCGCCGCCAGCCGGTCGTTGTCGCCGAACCGGATCTCGTGGGTGGCGACCGTGTCGTTCTCGTTCACGATCGGCAGCACGTTCATGTCCAGCAGCCGCGCCATCGTCTGGTGCGCGTTGCGGTAGTGCGAGCGCCGGGTGGTGTCGTCGACCGTGAGCAGCACCTGGCCGACCGTGCGGCCGTAGCGGGCGAAGGAGGCCGTGTACCGGCCGACCAGCAGGCCCTGGCCGACTGAGGCGGCGGCCTGCTGGGTCGGCAGGTCCTTGGGGCGCTTGCGCAGCCCCAGCGGCGCCAGGCCGGCGGCGATGGCGCCGGAGGACACCAGGACCAGCTGGGTGCCCGGGACGCCCAGCCGGGCGGCGAGCGCGTCGACCAGGGCGTCGACCCGCTCTCCGGACAGGCCGCCGACGGCCGTGGTCAGCGACGAGGAGCCGACCTTGACCACGATCCGCCGGGCGGCGGTCACTGCTTCTCGATGCAACTCAGTACGCAGCTGGCCGGACACCGTAGCTCAGAACCCTTACTCTTCGTCGTCCTCGGGGGCGAACAGGTCGATCGTCCCATTCGCGCGGCGGCGGTGCGCCTTGCGGTACTCGGCGTCTCGCGATGTGGGCTGCTCCTCGTGCAGGTGCAGGCGCGGGTCCTCGCCGCGGCGGCCGCCGGTGGCGGTGACGCCGAGCGCGCCGGTCGGGATCGAGGGCTGCCAGTCGAAGACCACGGCCCGCGGGCCCTCGCCGATGACCACGGTGTCGCCCTCGTGCGCGCCCATCTTGACCAGTTGGACCTCGACGCCGAGCTTGTTGAGCCGGTCGGCCAGGTAACCGACCGCCTCCTCGTTGTTGAAGTCGGTCTGGCGCACCCAGCGCTCGGGCTTGCCGCCGCGCACGAAGTAGGCGTCCTCGGCCTCGTCGTAGCTGATGGTGAAGCCGACCTCGTCGACCGCCTTGGGGCGGATGACGATGCGCTCGGGCTCCGGCTCGACCCGGTTCGCCCGGGCCTCGTTCACGATCTTCGCCAGCGCGAAGGACAGCTCGCGCAGCCCGGCCCGGGACACCGCGGAGACCTCGAACACGTTCAAGCCGCGAGCCGCCAGCTCCGGCCGCACGATGTCGGCCAGGTCCTGGCCCTCGGGGATGTCGGTCTTGTTCAGCACGACCAGCCGCGGCCGGTCGGACAGCTTGCCGTACAGGCCCCACTCGCTGTCGTCGCGGGAGGCCTCGTAGGCGGCCAGTTCGGCCTCAATGACATCCAGGTCGGAGATCGGGTCGCGGTCGCTCTCCAAGGTGGCGCAGTCCAGGACGTGCACCAGCACCGCGCAGCGCTCGATGTGCCGCAGGAACTCGTGGCCCAGGCCCTTGCCGTCGGAGGCGCCGGGGATCAGGCCGGGCACGTCGGCGATGGTGTAGACCGACTCCCCGGCGCTGACCACGCCCAGGTTCGGGACCAGGGTGGTGAACGGGTAGTCGGCGATCTTCGGCTTGGCCGCGGACATCGCGGCGATCAGCGAGGACTTGCCGGCACTGGGGTAGCCGACCAGGGCGACGTCGGCGACCGACTTCAGCTCCAGCGAGAACTCGCCGTCCTCGCCGGGCTCGCCGAGCAGCGCGAAGCCGGGGGCCTTGCGCTTGGAGGTGGCCAGCGCGGCGTTGCCCAGGCCGCCGGTGCCGCCGTGCGCGACGACGAATCGGGTGCCGCCGCCGACCAGGTCCGCGATCACCTCGCCGAAGCCGTCCTTGACCACGGTCCCGGAGGGCACCGGCAGCACCAGGTCGGCACCGTTGGCCCCGGTCTGGAAGTCGCCGCCGCCGGGCTTGCCGTTGCCGGCCTTGCGGTGCGGGGCGAAGTGGTAGTCCAGCAGCGAGGTGGTGTTGCCGTCCACCACCAGGACGATGTCCCCGCCGCGGCCGCCGTTGGCCCCGTCCGGGCCGCCCAGCGGTTTGAACTTCTCGCGCTTGACCGAGGCGCAGCCGTGGCCGCCGTTCCCGGCCGTGACATGCAGCTTCACGCGGTCGACGAAAGTCGCCATGGTCAGCGCCTCCTTGCAATCTGTATAGGTCCTACAACACGAAGAAGCGGGCCGGGGATTTCCCCCGGCCCGCTCCGTGAAGCCGAGTTACTCAGCCAGCGCCGGAACGATCGAGATCACGCGCCGACCGCGCAGCGTGCCGAACTCCACCTTGCCCTCGACGAGCGCGAACAGGGTGTCGTCCTTGCCACGGCCCATGTTCAGGCCGGGGTGGAAGTGGGTGCCGCGCTGGCGAATGATGATCTCGCCGGCGTTGACGTTCTGGCCGCCGAAGCGCTTCACGCCGAGGCGTTGGGCGTTGGAGTCGCGGCCGTTCTTGGAGGACGATGCGCCCTTCTTGTGTGCCATGGTTCAGCGCCCCTCTTCTTACTTCTTGCCGCTGTCGATAGCGGTGATCTTGATCTGGGTGTGCTTCTGGCGGTGGCCCTGGCGCACGCGGTAGCCGGTCTTGTTGCGGTACTTGAGGATGTGGATCTTCGGACCCTTGGTCTCCTCGACCACCTCGGCCTTGACCTTCACGCCCTCCAGGACCCACGGGTCGGAAGTGACGGCGTCCCCGTCGACGAGCAGGATCGCGGACAGCTCCACTTCCTTGCCGGCCGGGGCGCCCGGGAGGCGGTCCACCTCGACGACGTCGCCGACAGCCACCTTGTGCTGCCGTCCGCCGCTCTTGACGATCGCGTACACCGCGAAACTCACTCTCTTCTCGTCGACTGTGGGTCGATCAGGTCTGCAATCAAACTCTTCTTGACCAACTCAGTTGCTGGCCACGAGCGTCCGGCACTTCTGACGAGGTGCGGACTGACGACCCATCGAGCCGATCATCATCGGAGGCCGCCTAGCGCTTGCGCGAGGGCCCCAAGATGCCGGGCACACGTATCGCATGCCGAAGCTCAAGGGTACGGAAGTCCCCACCTGCGGGTCAAACTGGCGCCGGAGCGGTCCGGCCGGGCCGAGCGGCCCGGCCGGACCCGCCCGTCAGCTGTGCGCGGTCGGCGGGCCGGCCGGGCGCTTGGCCGCGCGCCGGACCCGCAGGCCACGCCGCTTGGGCGCGTCCTCGGCCGGCTGCGGGTCCGCCTCGGCGCCGGAGGCCGCGACCGCCACCGCCACCGGCTCCGCCTCGGTCTCCCGCGCGTCGGCCCCGGCGGCGCTCACGTCGGCGCCCGCGTGCGGGACGTAGACGGTGTGCGCCTGAGCGTCCCCGGCGGCCAGCCGCTCGGTGACGTCGGCCTCCTCGGCGGCGACCACGTCGGCCGGGGTCAGCACCGGGGCCACCACGTGGGCGCGGCTCGGGACCTGCTCCACCTCGCTGTGCTCGGACAGCTCGGTGGCCTCGTCCTCGGCCGGCTCCCGGTCGGTGTCCGCCGCGACCTTCGTCACCTTGGTCACGGTGACCGGGCCGGCCGCGGCCTGCTCGCCGTCGGCGAAGTCCTGGAACTCCTCCGGCACCCCGTCCACGTCGTACTGCGGGTCGAACTGCTGTTGGCGGTCGGCGTGGCCGTGCGACTTGCGCCGCTTGCGCCGGCCGCGGCCGCCCTCGTGCTCGTCCTCGCCGCCGCCGTCGGACTGCCCCGAACCGCCCTGCTTGGCGCCCCGGCCCTGGTTGCGGCCGTCGCGGTCGTCCTCGTGCAGGTGAGCGTGGCTGACCGGCACCGGCTCCATGTGCACCAGCACGCCACGGCCGTTGCACTTGTCGCAGGTCTCGGAGAAGGCCTCCAGCAGGCCCTGACCGACCCGCTTGCGGGTCATCTGGATCAGGCCCAGCGAGGTGACCTCGGCCACCTGGTGCTTGGTCCGGTCCCGGCCCAGGCACTCCAGCAGCCGGCGCATCACCAGGTCGCGGTTGGACTCCAGGACCATGTCGATGAAGTCGATGACGATGATGCCGCCGAGGTCGCGCAGCCGCAGCTGGCGGACGATCTCCTCGGCCGCCTCGATGTTGTTGCGGGTGACCGTCTCCTCCAGGTTGCCCCCGGAGCCGGTGAACTTGCCGGTGTTGACGTCGATCACGACCATCGCCTCGGTGCGGTCGATGACCAGCGAGCCGCCGGAGGGCAGCCAGACCTTGCGGTCCAGCCCCTTGGCCAGCTGCTCGTCGACCCGGTGCACGGCGAAGACGTCCTGCTCGGAGGTCCAGCGCTCCAGCCGCGGCGCCAGGTCGGGGGCCACGCCGCCGACGTACTCGCGGATGGTGTCCCAGGCCTGGTCGCCGGAGACGATCAGCTTGCTGAAGTCCTCGTTGAAGATGTCGCGCACCACGCGCACGGTCAGGTCCGGCTCCCCGTACAGCAGAGTCGGGGCCGAACTGGCCGAGGAGGCCGCCCGGCGCTGGATCTCCTCCCACTGCGCGGACAGCCGCTCGACGTCGCGGCGCAGCTCGTCCTCGGTCGCGCCCTCGGCGGCGGTGCGGACGATGACCCCGGCGTGCTCCGGGACCACGGCCTTCAGGATCGCCTTGAGCCGGTTGCGCTCGTTCTCCGGCAGCTTGCGGCTGATCCCGGTCATGGTGCCCTCGGGCACGTAGACCAGGTACCGGCCGGGCAGCGAGATCTGGCTGGTCAGCCGGGCGCCCTTGTGCCCGATCGGGTCCTTGGTGACCTGGGTCAGGACCGCCTGGCCGCTCTTGAGCACGCTCTCGATGCGCTTGGCCGAACCGGTCACGCCGGCGGCCTCGAAGTTGACCTCGCCGGCGTACAGCACGGCGTTGCGGCCCTTGCCGATGTCGACGAACGCGGCCTCCATCGACGGCAGCACGTTCTGCACCTTGCCCAGGTACACGTTGCCGACGTAGGAGGCGGACTGCGCGCGGTTGACGTAGTGCTCGACCAGCACACCGTCCTCCAGCACGCCGATCTGGGTCCGGTCGCCGCTCTGGCGCACCACCATGACCCGCTCGACGCTCTCCCGGCGGGCCAGGAACTCGGCCTCGGTGATCAGCGGCGCCCGGCGGCGGCCGGTGTCCCGGCCCTCGCGGCGGCGCTGCTTCTTGGCCTCCAGCCGGGTCGAGCCGCGCACACCCTGGACGTCGTCGTCCGTGGCCACGCCGCCGCCCTTGCGGTCGCGGCTGCGGACCCGGGACTCCCGGACCTTGACCACGGTGTTCGGCGGGTCGTCCGGGCTGGCCTCGACGGCCTCGCCACCGGCCCGGCGACGCCGGCGCCGACGGCGACGGCTGGAGGACGTGCCGCCCTCGTCGTCGTCCTCGTCTTCGTCGTCGCTCTCGGCCTCGGCGCTCTCGGCGGCCGCCTCCGACTGCTCCGCGCGGTTGCGGTTGCGGTTCCGCGTGCGGGTGCGACGGGTCGGGGCCTGCTCCTCCTCGGCCTCCGGCTCCGGCTCGGCTTCGGCCTCGGTGTCCTGCGCCTCGGCCTTGGCCGCCGCCTTCGCCGCTGCCTTCTGCGCGGCGGCGGTGGTCAGGTCGGGGGCCTGGAACAGGGGGACGCCGGCGGCCGGGGCCGCGGCGCGGGCGGCGATGATCGCGCGGGCGCGTTCGGCCGGGGAGAGGCTGTCGAGGTCGACGGCGGGGGCGGTGGGCTGCTCTTCCGCGGCTTCTGGCTCGGCGTCGGTGGTTGCGGCGTTGGCGTTGGCCTTGGCGGGCGCGTTGGCCTTGCCCTTGGTCTTGGCCTGCGCCTGGTCCGCGGGCGCGGCGGCCTTCTCGTGGGGGCGCGGCGGGCCGGCCGGGGACGAGGCGGCGCGGCGGCGGGTGCGCTTGGCCTTGGACTCGGTGGCTCC
>NZ_JAAFYZ010000115.1 GCF_018274385.1 Catenulispora pinistramenti
ACCGTCCTGGCCCTGGAAGGCTCCTTCGCCTCCGTCCTGGGCGGCGCCCCCGCCGCCGCAGTCGTCTTCGCCGGCGACGTCAACTCCCGCACCGCCAACGACCCCCGCATCCGCGACCTGGAAACCCGCATCACCACCGCCGCCGGCACCGACCGCGCAGCACTCACCGCGGAACTCGACGAACTCCGCGCCTCCGTCCGCGCCGAAAAACTCGGCGAAGTCGCCGCCGAATTCGACCGCGTCCACAGCATCCAACGCGCAGTTGAGGTCGGCTCAGTAGACGAAGTCATCAAAGCCGCCGAACTACGACCGAAGATCATCGCGGCCATCGGGCGGCGGTGAGCGGGACCGCGAAGCCGCGGCGACCTTCTGGTCGCCGCGGCTTACGGTGTGACGGCTGCGGTATTAAGGCGTGGGGAACTCCCTGGCCACGAACCGGTCGAACAGCCCGTCGGGCAGCACCCGCCGCAGTCCCAGTGCCCCCCGCGCCAGTGATCCGACCGGGTAGCGGGCCTTGGGCCGGCGGGCCAGGACCGCGCGCTCGACGGCCGCGGCGACCTTCTCCGGCGACACCGCGAGCCGGCCGGCGCGGGTGCGGCCTTCGTGGACGTCGATCGCCCAGGTCGCCAGCCGTTCGTAGAACGCCTGGTAGGCACTGTCCGAGCCGCCGGCGAACTGCATGATCGCGGTCTCGTAGAAGCGGGTGTGGACCGTGGCGGGCTCGATCAGCGACACGTGGACGCCGAACTGGGCCACCTCCAGGCGCAGGGCGTCCGCGTAGGCCTCGGTGGCGTACTTCGTGGCCTGATACAGGCCGCCGCCGGGCGGCGAGAGGCGGCCGAGGATCGAGGAGATGTTCACGACGCGGCCGGCGCCTTGTTGCCGCATCCCGGGCAGGACGAGCTGGGTCAGGCGCAGCGCGCCGAACAGGTTCGTCTCGAACGAGCCGCGAACGGTGTCCAGCGGCACGTCCTCGACCGCGCCGTGCACCCCGGATCCGGCGTTGTTGACCAGGACGCCGACCGCGCCGTGCGCGTCGACGACCTCCTTGACCGCCGCGACCGCCGATTCCTCGTCGGTCACATCCAGTCGCAGGGTTCGAATACCTCGGCCGGCCAGCTCGGCCAGGGTGCCGGTGTCCCGGGCCGTGGCCCAGACCGGCAGGCCGGCCTGGTGCAGCAGCAGGGCCGTGGCACGGCCGATCCCGCTGGAGCAGCCGGTGATCAGGACGGCGCGGGAGATCGCCATCGCCGGGTCTCCTTCCTCGACGGCGGGCGGCGCCGCGACCGCGGCGGCCCTTGTCGGCCAGTGTGGCCAGGCCGGGGCGGGGCGGGCATCTCCGTGGTTGCGCCGCCGGTCCGCTGCCGAGGACCAGGGGACTGAGATCCGGCGGATCACCTCACCAGGGGTCCGCGACCTGCCAGCACGCGGACGCCTCCCGCGGCCCGGTGCCGGGCAGTTCCACGGTGGCCACCGGGGGACCGGCGAAGTCGGCGGTGTCGATGACTATCACCTCGTCGCGTTCCTGGCCGATGTCCCGGACGGACACCAGGACCCAGCCGTGTCCCTCGGGAGCGGTCGGGGAGTACGGGACGAACACCGGGGCGCCGAACAGCCGGCCCGGTTTGGCGCCGTGCTGTTCGGTGGTGCCGGCCGCGAGGTCGTGGCGGAGCAGGCCGATGCCGCCGGGCCGCCGCCCGCGACCGGCGTCCAGCCGCCGGGTGAGGGCGTACCGGTGGTCGGAGCCCCGGTACCGCTCGTCGAAGCCCGCCAGGTCCTGGGCCGGCCGGCTGAGGCATTCCCCCCGGACGCCGCCGCCGGCGCCGGGTTCCACCCGCCACCGCCACAGTCCCGGCGCCGAGGCGGAACCGGCGGCTCCCACGGTGTCGACTCCCACGGTGTCGACTCCTACGGTGTCGGCTCCCACGGTGTCGACGGCCACGCCGCCGCCCCGCAGGTCGAACGCGTTCACCGGACGGTGCGCCGGCCCGGGCCCCCGGCCGGTACCCGGCGTGCCGACCCAGACGACGTCCCGCGCGCCGCCCTCGCGCGGCATGATCCCGACGCCGGCCGGCCCGGCGAACACCGCGTGCCGGTCGGTCAGGGCGAACACGTATCGCCGCGGATCGCAGGGCGTGGGGATCGGCTCGTACCCGCGCACGCTCCCGTGGACGTCGATCACGACGTAGTCCAGGGTCCGCGGGCCGGCGACCGCGGCGAACAGCTCGCCGGTCAGCGGATCGTGGACCGCCTGGGACGTGAACCCGGACGGCAGGGTGCCGTCGAAATCCCACCGGGCCCGGGTGCGCAGGTCCGGAGCCAGCTCGTAGGGCAGGGCGCCGTCGCCGAGCGCGAGCGTGCGGCGGTTGTGGCGGATGACCGCGGCGGCGGTGACGTCCGAGGCGCACCGCCGCGGGCCCGGGCTGGGGAGCTCGCCGGTCTGCCGGCAGACCTCGTCGGTGCGGATCCGCCGGGCCCGGAACCACTCGGCGCCGCCGTGCCGCAGCCGGAGCGCCGACACATACGGCTGGCCGTCCTGCGGGCCGATCCGGAACAGGGTGCCGTCCAGCTCCGGCGGCACGGCTCCCTTGACGGGCAACGCCGAGCAGTCGATGTCACCGCATGTGATGTCGCCGCGTTCGCTGCCGCTGCCCTTGATGTCACCGCGTCCGGTGTCGGCGGCAGTGCGCGGGTCCGGTAGTGCCATCGGAGCTCACCGTCCGAGCATATCAGTGTTACATAACAGTGTTCTTCGACTATCGGCGCGGCGCCGGGCCATGTCAAGGGGCGGCACCCTCAGCACCGTCAAAGAAGCAGCCGCCCCGGCGTCCGGCCGATACTCGATGTCATCATCGCCAAGGACCCAGAGAGGCGGAATCAGCCGTGGTCAGCAGTGTGTACACGGACCTGATGGACGACGGGGACGAACTGGATGCGCTCGTCCCCCTTGACGAACAGTGGTACTCCCAGACCCCGGCGCCCGGGTGGACCGTCGGCCGCCAGGTCGCCCATCTGGCCGACGTCGCGGCGATGGCGCGGGCCGCGGCGGCCCGGACCGGACCGGACGCGAACGGCACCCCCCGGCGACCGCTGGAGTTGATCGAGGGTCCCGAGCCGACGGTGCGCCGCTGGCGCACTGAGCGTGCGGCCGCCGCGCGGGCTCTGGGCGCGGCGGAGCAGGAGCGCGATCTGCCCTGGCTGGGCGGCACGGCGGGACCGTCGCTGATCGCCGCCGCCTTGGCCATGGAGGTGTTCGGGCACGGGCAGGACATCGTCGACACCGTGGGGCGGGGGCGCACGCACACCGATCGGATCGGGCACGTGGTGTGGTTCGGGGTGCGCACGCGCGACTTCGGCTACCGGGCGCACGGCTTGGAGCCGCCCGAGACGCGGTTCCGCTTTGAGATCACCGCACCGTCCGGCGCCCTGTGGGGCTTCGGGCCCGACGACGCCGATCAGCGGGTCATCGCCCCGGCGGTGGACTTCTGCCTGCTGGTCACCTGCCGTCGGCACCGCGACGACGTGGACGTCAAGGCGGCCGGACGGGAGGCGGATCGCTGGCTGGGCATCGCGCAGTCCTATCCGGGCCCGGCCGGAGCGGGCCGCGGCCCCGGGCAGTTCCGACGGCGTTGAGTTCGGCGATGCTACGCCGCGGGCTCTTCGGCCGCCGGCCCGGCGCCGGCCAGCGCGATCGACGCCCGCGCCAGGTCCAGGTCGTCGCCCGAGCCCACCAGCAAGGTGCACACCTGGGCGTCGAAGCAGGTGTCCGCGTCATAGGGCTGGAACAGGTACCCGCCGATCTCCAGCGTGACGATTCCGTGGATCGACATCCACAGCTCGTGCGCCACCAACGTCGCGTCCCCGTCGCGGAACCGTCCGGCCCGCACACACCGCTCGACCGCCTTGACCAGGAGGTCCAGGGTGTACAGGCCGTGTGCGCGGTCCTCGTCGGTCAGGGAGAACCCGGCCAGTGCCGACCCGCCGAACATCACGGCGTACAGGTGCCGGTGCCGCAGGGCGTTCTCGCGGTAGATCCGGCCCAGGCGCACCACATCGGCCACCGGGTCCGCCGAGCCCGCCGAGGCGGTCAGGGCACTGTTCAAGCGGGCGAAACCCTCGTACGCCATCGCGCGGACCAGGTCGTCCATGCCGCCGAAGTACGTGTACACGGCCGACGTGGAGACCCCCACCTCCCTGGCCAGTTGGCGGGTGGACAACCCGTCGGGTCCGGACTCGGCCAGGATCGTCGCGGCCGCGTCGATGAGCGCGCGACGGATATCGGGCTGTGCGGGGCGAGGGCTCACGTCGACCATGATTACGCCTTCACCGCCCGCTGGGAATCGCAGGGCGGGCCGGCGGCGATACGGGCAACGGCAGAGAAACCGGCGCCGCCCGTGACCGGGGCCGGGCAAGTCAGCAACCTCAAAGAAACGTGGGGCAGCGCCGCTTGGAGATGCTGGTAACCCCTTACGAAGGTGCTCGGGCGGGCCGCGCGCCGCCGCCCCATCGGCGTGCGGCCCGGGGCCATATCCGAACCGTAGAAGAAGGCACGCCGATGACCTTGCCCCCCGACCTGTTGGACATGCCGTTCGCCCGCCTCGGCGACCGTCTCGGCAACCCTCTCAGGCTGCTGATGGTGCACGCGCACCCGGATGACGAGACCACCACCACCGGCGCCACCGCCGCGCTCTACGCCGCCGAGACCATCGACGTGCACCTGGTGACCTGTACCCGGGGTGAGCGCGGCGAGATCCTGGACCCGGAGGTCCGGCGCGCCGTGGACGCCGCCGCCGACCGCGAACAGGCGTTGGGCGAACTGCGCGTGCGGGAACTCGCCGTGGCCGTGGAGAAGCTGGGGATCAAGGGGTCACGCTTCCTCGGCGGCCCGGGCCGTTGGTGGGACTCGGGGGTGGCGGGCGCGGATACCAACGCCGATCCGCGCTCGCTCGTGGCCGGGGACCGCCGGGAGCAGGTGGACGCGCTGGCCGCGGTGATCCGCGAGGTGCGGCCGCAGGTTCTGGTCACGTACGACTCGCGCGGCGGCTACGGGCACCCCGACCACATCCGCGCGCATGAGCTGAGTCTGGCCGCCGTCGACCGCGCGGCCGAGTCCGATGCCGAGTCCGATGCCGGGTTCGCGGCCGGTGCCGAGGCTGATGTCGAAGCGATTGCCGAGCTCAATGCCGATGCCGGCACTGAGTCCGGTGCCGAGGCCGCGCCGGCCTGGAGCGTGGCGAAGGTCTACGCGGCCGTCGTCCCCTTCAGCGTCGTGCGCGCGGTCGCCCGCCGGCTGGGCACCGGCGGCGGCAGTCCCTTCGCCGCGCTCGCCGAGGCCTTGGCCGACGGGGTGCCGCCGGACCGCATCGACATCCCCTACGGCGTCCCCGACCATCTGGTGACCGCCCGGATAGACGCCCGCGACTGGCTGGACTCCAAGACCGCAGCCATGCGCGCGCACCGTTCCCAGATGCCGGCCGACGGCTGGTTCTTCAAGCTCGCGGCGATCGGCGACGGCGGCTTCGGCATGGAGCACTTCCAGCTGCTGCGCGGCACCCCGGGCCCCGTGGACGACGGCTTCGAAGCCGACCTGTTCGCCGGGCTGCGCGCGGTCGACGACGTGGACTGCGAACCCGACTTCGGATGGCCCGAGTACGATCAGGAGCCTGCCGCGGAACTGCCCTGACCGGATTCCTCCGGCCGGCGCCGGGCCCCGCGCGCCGGCTCGCTCGCCGCCGCGACTGCCCATCGGGCGTATATCGGTGTTACGTAACAGTGTTCTTCCCATAACGCCGCCAGTGATGGAGCATGTCCAGGGTGAGTCCTCGCCGGGTGCGGACCGATCTGCGCGACGCCCTCTTGGAAGCCGCCGCCCGCATCCTGGCGCGGGACGGCTCGGTCGGGCTGAGCACCCGCCGCCTGGCCAAGGAGGTGGGCAGCTCGACGATGGCCGTGTACACCCACTTCGGCAGCATGGACGACCTGGTGCGGGCCGTCGTGCGCGAGGGGTTCGCCCGGCTGAACACCGCCATGGTGGCGATCGGCGACTCCGCCGATCCGGTGGCGGACGTCGTGGCGCACGGCCGGGTCTACCGCTGGAACGCGCATCAGAACGCTGACCTGTACCAGGTCATGCTCGGCGCGCTGAACATCGCGGGGTTCTCCCTCACCGACGAGGACCGCCGGCACGGCCGCTACGTGCTGGACATCCTGGTCGCCTCGGTGCGGCGGTGCATGGCCGCCGGGCGGTTCGCCGACGGCGATCCGGAGTTGGTGGCGCACCTGTTCTGGACCGCGCTGCACGGCATGGTCACCCTGGAGCTCGGCGGCTACCTGTTCGCCCCCTACGACGCCGACCGGTGCTTCGAAGCCCAGGTGCACGGCCTGATCGTGGGCAACGGCGACGACAGCGAGAACGCCTGGGAATCCATGCGCCGCTCGGTCCCGATGGCGCAGGCGGTGCGGGGCGCGTGAATCGCGCGAATCCCGCCAGGCAACGCTAAAGAAGCGACCCCACCGCACGTCCCGTCATGTTTGTCAGGTATCGGAATCGAAACCTGGAGAGTGCATCCGTGCTGCGTGGAAGATTGAGAACGCTGGTCCCGGCCCTCATCGCCATCCTGTCTCTGCTCACCGTCTACGTGGCGGTGGGGAACCCGGCCGCGGCCGGCGAGGCTTCGCAGACCGCTGCGAAGTACTCGTTCAAGCAGCTGCCGATCGCCATGCCGCCGGGCTATGACGATCAGCAGATGAACACGATCCGCCAGGTGAACCCCGCCTACTACAAGATCCGCTCCTGGATGTCGGCGGTCGGGGCGAGCGTGGCGATCAACGACCTGACCGGTCACGGCCGCTCCGACGGCATGTGCCTGGTCGACACCCGCACCAACGACGTCATCGTCACCTACACCCCGACGGCCGTGCCGGCCGACCGGTTCACCCCGTTCGTGCTGAACCCCGCGCCGCTGCCGGTGGACGCCACCATGGCCCCGACCGGCTGCGCGGTCGGCGACTTCACCGGCGACGGCCGGATGGGCCTGCTGGTCTTCTACTGGGGCCGCACCCCGATCCTGTTCCTGCCCAAGGCCGGCGCCACCAGCGTCTCGCCGCAGGCCTACCAGCCCCAGGAGCTCGTCAGCGGCGTCGACGTCGACGGCCGCTACACCGGGCCGCTGTGGAACACCGACGCGGTCGCGATCGCCGACCTGAACGGCACCGGCCACCCCTCGATCGTCGTCGGCAACTACTTCCCGGACAGCGGCATCCTGGACACCCACGGCCAGAACAACATGCAGATGCCGAACTCGCTGTCCAGCGCCAACAACGGCGGCGGCCTGCACTTCCTGCGCTGGCTCGGCGCCACTGGCGGCGACCAGCCCTCCGTGCAGTACATCGAGGACCGCGACGCCGTTCCGTTCCATGACAGCACCGGCTGGACCCTGGCCCTGGCCACCGCCGACCTGACCGGCTCGGGCAAGCCCGAGCTGTACGACGGCAACGACTTCGGCCACGGCCACCTGCTCTACAACGAGTCCACACCGACCCAGCTGAAGTTCACCGAAGCCTACGGCCAGCGCACCCCGGGCACCCCGAAGTCCTTCGTCCTGGGCAACGGCTCCTTCAAGGGCATGGGCGTGGACTTCGCGGACATGAGCGACAAGGGCCACTTCGACTTCATGGTCAGCGATATCACGCAGCCCTGGGGCCTGGAGGAGAGCAACTTCGTCTTCCGCAACGACACCAGCTCCGATGCCCAGATGGCGTCCAAGCTGGCATCCGGCGTCGCGCCGTTCACCCAGGAGGCGCAGGGCGACGGGCTGGCCTGGAGCGGCTGGGCCTGGGACGTGAAGATGGGCGACTTCCTCAACGACGGCCAGCAGGACGTGGTGCAGGCGCTGGGTTTCATCAACGGCACCGTCAACCGGTGGCCGTGGATGCAGGAGATGGCCACCATGAACGACGACCTGCTGTCCAACCCGGCGATGTGGCCGAACTTCCAGCCCGGCGACGACGTGTCCGGCCACCAGCCGTTCGCGTTCTTCGCCAAGAACTCCCAGGGCAAGTACGTCAACATCGGCAAGGAGCTCGGCTTCACCAACGACACCCCGAGCCGCGGCATGGCGCTGGCCGACACCACCGGCAGCGGCCACCTGGACTTCGCGGTGGCCCGCCAGTGGGGCGCACCGGAGTTCTACGCCAACACCGCCGACGTCGGCGACCAGATGACCCTGAACCTCTACCGGCCCTCCACCGACGGCCAGGCCAACACCGGCCTGGAGGGTCCGGGCAGCCCGGCCTACGGCACCACGGTCACCATCCACACCCCCGGCCACCCGCAGATCGCGCAGCTGGACGGCGGCAGCGGCCACGACGGCTACCGCAGCTTCCAGGTCCGCTTCGGCCTCGGGATGAACATGGGGCCGCAAGACGTCACGGTCCAGTGGCACGACACCAGCGGTGCCCTGCACTCGCAGGACATCACCCTGACCACCGGCACCCACAACCTGATGCTGACCGACACCATCAAGGAGGTCCCGCAGTCATGACCGCCACCGTCTCCGACCCCCGAGCGGCCGGCACGCCCGGTCCGCGACCGGTGGGCCAGGCATCCGCCGCCCCGGCGGCCAAGCCGAAAGACGTCCACTACATCGCCCTGCGCAACTTCGCGATGTCCATCAGCGTCTTCAACATCTTCGGCTACACCCTGCTCGGCTTCGAACAAGCCTGGATCTTCCCGATCACCGCGGTCCTGGTCGCCTACACCACCGAGCTGACGCTGGAGACCATCCAGGCCTGGGCCCAACGCCGGACGCCCCGCTACCGGGGTCGGGGGATGCGCGGCGTCTACGAGTTCCTGCTGCCGGCGCACATCACCGCCCTGGCCGTCAACATGCTGATCTACACCAACGACAACGTCGGCCCGGTGATCTTCGGCGTGATGGTCGGCGTCAGCGGCAAGTACATCCTGCAGGCCCCGATCGCAGGCCGGGTCCGCCACTACATGAACCCGTCGAACTTCGGCATCTCGATGACGCTGCTGCTGTTCAGCCGCTGGGTCGCGGTGGCCCAGCCGTACGAGTTCACCGAGAACGCCAACACCTACTTCCGCATCATGATCGCCCTGATCATCGCCACCGCCGGCACAGTCCTGAACACCGCCCTGACCAAGCGCACAATGCTGATCGTCGGCTGGCTCGGCGGCTTCGCCATCCAAGCGTTCATCCGCCACTGGATCTGGCACGTCTCGCTCTTCTCGGCCCTGGGCGTGATGACCGGCGTCCCCTTCGTCCTGTTCAGCAACTACATGATCTCCGACCCGGGCACCACACCCTCCAAGGGCCGAGCCCAGTTCATCTTCGGCGGCTCAGTCGCGACGGTCTACGGAGTGCTGATGCTGCTCAACGTCGTCTACACACTGTTCTTCGCCACAGCGATCGTCTGCGCAGCCCGCGGTCTGGGCTGGTGGGCCGTGCACTTCTACCGCAAGCGCAAGGCCTCCGCCACGACCCGCACCGCGACGGCCACCGCCGACGCCGCCGGCCTCCCGGCAGCCGCCTGACCCGTCCCGCGGTGAAGCGCTCGGCTGGTTCGACCAGCCGAGCGCTTCACCGCGGGACGGTGTTGGTGAGTCCTGCTGACGGGGTGGGTGTATCAGACTTGGCGGATGGCTGAGTGGGGCCAGGTGGGGGAGATTGATGGCGACGATCACGTCAGATCGTTTTCAACGTTTAGGGTTTCGGGTTCGGATCTTTTTTGGGGTTGGAGTTTGCGGGGCGGGTTGCGGTTGGGGTGCGGGTTTCAAAGCTTTTTACGGCCTTCGGTCATGGTTGTGCCGGTTCGGGGTTCGGGGTGGTGGGTGTGTTTGTCGGCTGCCGGTTTCCGCGTTCACGACCCCGCCGCACCTCAGGCCTCTTCAACTCCAGCAAGTCAGAGCAAGGGGCACAGGCAAGATCAACGGCACAGGCAAGAGCCTGTTGTCTTTCCGAACGGGGTTCTTGGGCTGGGAAGATAGTCGCGTTTTGGGTGTGTAAGGGTTCGTTGTTGGTGGCAGTGTCGGGGTGCGGGTTGGTCCGATGCGGTAGGAGGGGTTCGTGGTCTCGGTGGATCAGTTGCTTGATGCGCGTGAGGTGGCGGTGCGGGCGCGGGTGGAGGGTTTGCGGGAGCAGGCCGGGCGGGTGGCTGTGGAGTTGGCCGAGGCGGAGTCGGCGCTGGAGCGTGTGGTGATCACCAAGGCGACGTTGGCTGCGGTGTTGGCCGAGGGTGGCTGCGTCGGTGTGTCGCCGCAGGCTGTTGATGTGCTGGCGGCGGCCGGTGCTGCTGCCGGCGAAGCTGGTGCCGCTGCCGCTGCCGCTGCCGCTGCTGGTGCTGGTGGTGTCCGTCGGGTGTCGGTGTGGCGGGCCGGGTTGGGTGGGGTGGATCTTCCGGTGAAGTATCGGCCGGTGTGGCAGGCGGTCTGCGATGCCGGTGTGCCGTTGCGGGCCGGGCAGGTGGCCGCAGCGCTGGGGTGGGGGACGGACCGGACGGTGGTGGAGGGGCTGCGTTACCGGCTTAAGCGTCTGGTGGCCGCGGGTTGGCTCACCGAGTTGGCGTCGGGGGCGTTTGCGCCAGGCGGCGGGTCATGACCGGCAGCATCGCCCAGCGCACCATAGTCTCGTGGGTTTCCGGTCTGCGCTCGTAGTCCCGGGCCAGCCGGCGTCGGCGGGTGATCCAGGCCAGGGTGCGTTCCACCACCCACCGGCGGGGCAGGACCACCAGGCCCCGTGCGCCGGCCGGGCGTCTGACGATCTCCAACACCAGGTGCAGTGTCGTGGCCACGATCGCCACCAGCGCCCCGGCGTAGCCGCCATCGGCCCAGACCTTCGACACGGTCGGGCAGGCCTGGCACAACCGGGCCAGCAGCGGTACCGCCTCGTCGCGGTCCTGCGCTGAGGCGCCGGTGACCAGGACCGTCAGCAACAGCCCCTGGGTGTCTACGGCGATGTGCCGTTTGGTGCCGTTGACCTTTTTGCCGGCGTCGAACCCGCGATCGGCGGCGGCCACAGTCTCTGCGGCCTTCACCGACTGCGAATCGATCACCGCCCCTGTCGGCTCCGGGCCACGTCCGGCCCGGACCCGGCATGCCCGGCGCAGCCGGTCATGCAACACCGTGAGCAGCTGCTGGTCACGCCAGCGGCGAAAGAACCGGTAGACCGCATCCCAGGGCGGGAAATCGGCGGGCATCGCCCGCCACTTGATGCCGTTGTCCACCACATACAACATCGCATCGATCATGACCCGGTGGCAGTAGCCCTCCGGCCGGCCACCGCGCCCGCCCATCCAGGCCGGCACCGGGATCAACGGCAGCACCTGCGCCCACTGCGCATCGGTCAGATCGGTGGGATACACCGGCCTGCGCTGCGGCTGATCACCGGCGTTGCCGTATCGGTGGGCCAGACAATCGCACGAAACGCCGGGAAAGCCTTCACCGTTGCCCCGACCGGGCACAGAAGCGTAGAACAAGGAGCAACAGGGCCTTCCCGCT
Organism: Catenulispora pinistramenti; assembly: GCF_018274385.1. Lineage (GTDB taxonomy): Bacteria > Actinomycetota > Actinomycetes > Streptomycetales > Catenulisporaceae > Catenulispora > Catenulispora pinistramenti. The sequence goes on from NZ_JAAFYZ010000115.1 coordinate 11,519, forward strand.
CGAGGACTTCGACACCCATCGAGCTACACGGAAGGCCCTGTTCTCATGCACCGATCAACCACGAACCACCCCAAAGCATGGCCTGCCATCCACAACGTTCGGAAAGACAACAGGCTCCAAGATCAAGGGCTGAAGGTCAAGGTCAAGGTCAAGGGCTGTGGTGAAGGGCCGGGCCTCCGGCGGGCCTCGGCAACCTCAGGGAAACTAGCGCGGTTCCCTCGGGTGGCCGGGTGAGTCTCAGCGGCTGCGGCCTGTGAGGTGGTGCGGTCCGTTCCCCTCGGTCGCGTCGTCAGCCCGGGGGGTACAGCACCGGTGTCCGGGGGTAAAGTCCGCGCGCGGCGGTTGGACGTGTGACCTGCGGTTTCGTGCAGCGCGAACTTGACCCCCGGCCACCGGCACTGTAGGCGAAGCCCTGCCGACGCGACCGAGGGGAACGAACCGAAAACCAGCCGGAGAAATACAAAACGCCGGGAACGAGGACACCGGTTGGCTGCTGCGGCTGCCGGTGAGGGCGTGGCGGCGGGTCGCTGGTTGGGTGGTCGACGACATGCCCGGGTGTAGTGCAGTTGACAGGCCCGTGTGCGGTGCTGGACGGTCGTGCCCGCGATGAGGGGCGAAGACCCGGACAAGACCCAGCTCGGCGACTACTGCAGCCGATTTCCGCCGATCTGTCTCAGCAACCTGCTATACCGGTGGTGGTATCGGTTGTTTGTTGCCGCCGTGCCGATCCGGCGCCCGCCAACCCGGAGCGCGCACCTCGGATACCGGCGCGCTGGCCAGCACCGGTACCGGCAGCTGAGCTCGCCGAGCCGCCGGTACCCGCACCCCCCGTTTTGTATTTCTCCGGCTGGTTTTCGGTTCGTTCCCCTCGGTCGCGTCGGCAGGGCTTCGCCTACAGTGCCGGTGGCCGGGGGTCAAGTTCGCGCCGTACGAAACCGCAGGTCAAATGGTCAACCGCCGCGCGCGGACTTTACCCCCGGACACCGGTGCTGTACCCCCCGGGCTGACGACGCGAGCGTGGGGAACGGACCGCAACCATCTCAGGAACCGCCGCCGCTGAGACTGGCTCGGCCACCCGATGGACTCGCGCTAGTTTCCCTGAGGTTGCCGAGGCCCGCCGGAGGCCCGGCTCTTCACCATGGGTTTGACCTTGATCTTGCTGTTGATCTTGCTTGTGTCGTTGATCTTGCTCTTGATCTGGCCTGTGCCCCTTGCTCTGACTTGCTGGAGTTGAAGAGGCCTGAGGTGCGGCGGGGTTGTGAACGCGCGAACCGGCAGCCGACAAACACACCCGCCGACCCGAACCCCGAACCGGCACAACTATGACCGAAGGCCGTAAAAGCATTTAAAACTCACAGACCAACCGCAACCCGGCCTGCAAACCCCAGCCCAAAATAGAGTCCCCGCAGCGTTACCTCAGTAATCGTCAGCGCCACCACGTCGTCAGCAGCACCACACCGTCAGCAGCACCACACCGTCAGCAGCACCACACCGCCAGCCGCACTAAGCCGCCGACGCCACAGCCAGCGCCGCAGCGATCCGCTCCCGCCACACCTCGAACGCCGGCTCCCCAGCCGCGGTCCGCTCGGACGGATCGGGGAACGCCCCCAGACACACCCGCGCCGCCTCGTCGGGCGTGACCCCGGCCAGCAGTCCGGTCGCCAGCGCCGTGTGCGGCGTCTGATTCCCAGCCCGCACCCTCGCCGTGGCGGCGAACGCGCTGGCCTGGGCGACCTGCGGTGCGTAGTGCCGGGACCGCTGCTTGAACACCCGCAGCTCGGACTCGTCCAGCCCGCCGGCGTAGGTGACGGCCAGGGCGGAGCCCGCGTACAGGTCCGCCCGCCGTGTCTGGGGGAAGGAGTCGATGGCGTCGGCGAGCCGCTGTGGGTCGGCGCCGTGTACGAACCACATGGCCCGGCCGATGCCCTGGTCGACGACCCGGTTGGCGTATGCCGCGGGTCCGGCTTGCGGCCAGGGGAAATCGGCCCGGGTGAACTGTCGGTTCACGTACTTGTCGGTGTGGAAGTAGGCCTGGTGGAAGCCGTATCCGTCCAGGATCAGCCAGCGTAGGACCGGATCGGTCAGGCTGTCGGTCATCCGGCCCCAGAATGCGCGGGGCAGGCGGGCCAGGGCCCATCCGACGCCGACATAGATCATGTACACGTGGTCCGCGCCCCGGCCGTCGATGAGGTCGGCTGTCATGTGCCGGCGCCGGGGGGCGATGGCGTCCCGGACGGCGAACCCCATTCCGGCGCCCTCGTAGGCGAAGCCGCGGTAGTCCCGCGGCAGCGTCGCCAGCCCGCTCTCGGCCTCCCAGGCCGGTCCGGCCTGCGCCGCGAGGGCGTAACCGGCCAGGAACATGGCACCGGCGGTCTCCAGTTGTTCCTTCGCCTCCGGGTTCTTCTCGTGGAAGCCGCGCCGTTTCAGTTTCGTCTGCGAGGTGCTGGGTGTCAGAATGCGGCGTCGCGACGCCGCCCACATACCGGTCACTGCGGAATCCCTTTCGGCGAGAGTGCTTCGGGTTTGCCCCGCTTTCCGTAGCATGCTCGCCGCTGCCGGGGCGCCACGACTTCTCGGAGTTTGCCGAGCCGGAAGGGCGATCGGGCGATCGCGGCACGAGGGACGATCGCGCACGAGGAGCGATCGCGGCACGGGGGTCGTGGGCGGGAAGTGAACCAGGACTCTGCCAGCGTGACGGAAACCGTCCGCTGACAGAGCCCTGATTACTCGGCGGCCCGGCACGGCTACCGAGTCCTGTTGACGCACGGGGTGGCGATGACGGCGCCGCCGGCCGGCGGCGCCCGTCGCGCGCCCCTGCTCAGTCGGCGACCGCGGTCGGCACCGGCGCGGCTTCCGGCAGTCGGTTCGCTTGTTCGGCGCTGGCCTGCATCTGGGCCCGGGACTGACCCAGCAGCGACGGGACCAGTGCCACCAGGCCCACCGCGGCCGCCACCAGAATCGTGTACTTCACGCCGTGCATGAAGTCGGCGTGCGAGGCGAAGCTGCCGTTGGCCGTGAACACCGCGGACGACGCCGCGATCCCGAACAGGCCGCCGGCTTCCCGCAGTGTGTTGTTCGAGCCCGAGGCCACTCCGGAGTCGCGTAGCGGCACCGCGGCGATCGAGGCGTTCGCCATGGTCGGGAACACCAGGGCGATTCCGGTGCCGGCCACCAGGAACGGGGCGATCAGCGAGGTGTAGGACACCCCGGCCGTGATCGTCTCTCCCAGCCACAGGTAGCCGCCGGCCATCATCAGCAGGCCCAGCGACATCACCGGGCGGGTGCCGATGCGGTCCGACCACAGCCCGCCGATCGGGGCGAAGACCATCGGCGGCAGCGTGAACACCAGCATCCTGGTGCCCGATGCCAGCGGCGAGTACCCCATGCCCTGCTGGAGCATCTGCGCGATCCAGAACACCGTGCCGATCAGGGCGAACCAGAACAGGAACGCCACCGCACCGGCCGAGTTGAACGAACGCAGCTTGAAGTACTCCAGCGGCATCATCGGCATCTCGGTGCGGCTCTCCCACCACAGGAACGCCGTGATCAGCACCGCACCCACGACCAGCCCGCCGATCACCTGGGCGCTGCCCCAGCCCACCTCCGGAGCCTTGACCGGCGCCCAGACCAGGGCCAGCAGCCCCAGCCCGATCAGCGGCAGGCCCACCAGGTCCAGCCGCGGCCGTGGACCACGGCTCTCGGTCAGCAGGAACCGCGACAGCACCGCGGCCACCAGGGCGAACGGCACGTTGATCCAGAAGATCCACTGCCAGTTGATCCCCTGCAGGATCGCGCCGCCGACCAGGGGCGCCAGCGCCACCCCCAGGCCCGTGATGCCGCCCCAGATCCCGATGGCCATCCCGCGTTTCTCCAGCGGGAACGCCTCACTGATCAGGGTCAGCGACAGGGGCAGCACAATTGCCGCGCCCGCGCCCTGGACCGCCCGCCACCCGATCAGCTGCCCGGCCGAATCGGCCGTCGCGCAACCGATCGACGCCGCGGCGAACAGCAGCAGGCCGATCACGTAGAGGTTCCGACGGCCGAACCGGTCGCCCAGCGCCGAGGCGGTCAACATCAACGAGGCGAACGACAGGTTGTAGGCGTTGATCGTCCACTCGAGGTCGGCCAGGTCGGCGTGCAGGTGCGACTGGAGCGTCGGCAGCGCCGTGGACACCACCACGATGTCCAGCGACGTGAGGAACGTTCCGATCGAGGCCAGGACCAGCGTCGCCCCGATCCGCTGCCGGCCGCCGGCGTCGGCGACCCCCGGGGCGCTCATCGTCGCCACCCCCGGCCGGTGACGGCGGTGGACATGGCCGGCGCCACACCCCGATATCTCACTAGATAGCTACCGCGTTCCACGGCAGTTCCTCCGTTCAAGTACACACGGCGAAGAGAGAGCCGCCCACACGGCGAACGGCCGGTGCCCGCGAACTCGCCTCACAGGTTCATCTGTAAAGACCAGAACCGGCGCGAAAACTCACCGCGCTGTGGCGGCTTCGTCACTCCCGGGTGGGAATCGGCCTGGTACCGCGGCCGGTGACCGGGATGTCCGCACTTGTCGGCCGGACCTCCCGCCGGCGGCGCAGGCGATCCGCCGGCGGATATGAACACCCGTCCGCCCCGGGCGAAACGCACCGCGTCCAGGGGCGGAAAGATAGGATTTCGGCCGCCGCATGGAATAGTCCAGCATTATTCGAAGGCGATAACCCGCGCTGCCTTTGGTTGATCTCCGTGCGATGCCGGGGCCACTCGTCCAGTCATTCGAAATCCGACATTGCGACGCTGTCGCCGGCGACGCCCCGAACAGCGGCTCGGCAACGATATCGGTGGTTGCGTGCGCCTCGCCGAGAGTGTGCGATTCGGCATATTCCGCGGCGCTCCGGGCAAGCGCGGAGAAGTCACTTGTTCGTCAGTCCGCTGATACTCACAGTAAGCCTGGGTGGAGTTTTGCCGGAGAAAGCCTGGAAGGCCCGGATCATGCTCAATCGGCAGGCCCGCGACGGAGGGGAACACATGAGTTCACAGGCCGAACCGGCGGCACGCTCGCTGAGCCGGGGTCGTCGGACCATCCGGGAGCCGTCGCCGACCACCGCGGCCACGACCCGCCCGCGTGCCGGCGGGCGGCCGCGATGGCCGTGCGGCCGGCTGCCGAACGACCGGTCGCCGGCGGTGGCGGCGGCCCGGCGCCGATCATCGAGGCGGGACTGCGCGAGCCCGCGGTGGTGCCCTGATACGAGTTCTCGCCTGGCACGGAGCACGGGAGACCTGAGACGGTGGACCTGACACAGCTAGCGATCGAACAAGCCATAGCCACGATGTGGAACCGGTATGACGAACCGTTGTCGCTGGCGGAGATCGCCGACTCCGCGATCATGAACGAGTTCTGCTTCCCCCGGGTCTTCCGGTCCATGACCGGTGCCTCGCCCGGCCGGTTCCTGTCCGCCATCCGGGTGTTCAAGGCCAAGCACCTGCTGCTCCAGACCCGGTTGAGCGTGACCGAGATCGCCTACCAGGTCGGCTACAACAGCCTGGGGACGTTCACCAGCCGGTTCAGCCGCGGTGTCGGGGCCCCGCCGGGGAGGTACCGGGCCAAGTCGCAGGCCGGCGGACACCGGGTGATCGACATGGCGCCGCTGCCGCCCAGCGGGTGGACCGGGGAGGTGATGGGGTCGGTGGTCGTGCCGGAGCGCGGGACCGCCACACGGACCTACGTGGGGCTGTTCTCCAGCCCGGCGATCGAGGGGCTGCCGGTCTCCTGCGACATCGTCGACGGCTCCGGTGCGTACACGCTGCGCGGTGTGCCGTCCGGCAGCTGGTACGTCCGGGCCGCGGCGGTCCGCACGCAGCAGGTGGACCCGCGGCCGTGGGCCCGGCAGCCACGCTTCGTGGGCCCGGGGGAGAAGGTGACGGTGGGCCCGGACGAGTGCGCGGTCAAGCTGGACATCGATCTGCGCGCCGCCACGATCCTGGATCTGCCGATCCTGCTGGCCCTGCCCGAACTGGACAATTTCGGGCCGCCGACGGCCGGGGAGCTGGTGACGATCGGCGGCCCGGGGCCGGCGGGCGTCGTCCCCTAGGACGTACTGCGGAACTCGGGCGGGGCGCGACGGCACGCGGCCTCTGGCTGCCGCAGGCACAGCGGGCGGCCAGGCCGGCGCACCTCGCCCGGCGCGCCGGCGTCAGGGTTCTCAGACGGGTTCGCCCACCAACTCCTCCCCGGCGATGGCTTCCAGGGAGCGGCCCTTGGTCTCGGCGCCGATCCACCAGAACGCCAGGATCGCCGCGGCCAGCGGGACGGCGCCGATCACCGCGGTCTGGGCGATCGAGGGCACCGTGGCGCGGGCGACGACCACGGCGAGGATCAGCACGCCGCCCAGCTTCGTCATCCCCGCGGCCAGACCCGCGCCGCGGGTGCGGACCCGGGTGGGGTAGACCTCGGCGGCGTAGCCGACCGCGACGGCGGCCAGCGAGCTGGTCCCGGACAGCGGCACCACGAGCAGGACCGACAACAGCAGGCGGTTGTGGGCCAGCGAGTCGCCGGCCACGACGAACCCGATGAGCGTGGCGGCCGTGAGGACGCAGAACGCGATGATGGTGCGCCGGCTGCCCAGGACCCCGTACATCCAGGCCGCCAGGATCGTCAGCGGCAGGCCGATCAGGGCCGCGTTGCGCACGACGTAGTCGGAGGCCACGGCGCTGTAGCCGAGCCGCTGGATGTTCGTGGGCACCCACTGCTGGAACCCGTACGTCACCAGCCCGACACCCAGCCCCAGCAAGGCGATCGCGATGCTGGTGCCGAGCATCGGGCGGCGGACGAAGTCGATGACGGAGCCCCGGTGCGAAGCGGGATCGGCCTCCAAACCCGGACCGGTCGGCGCCGGGTCGGTCGGCGCCGTATCGGCCGCCAAGCCCGGACCTGCCTCCGGCGCCGGGACCGTGCTGACCACCGCGCCGTACCGGGCCATGACCGCCTCGGCCTCCTCGACCCGGCCGCGCGTGATGAGATACCGCGGCGACTCCGGGATCCACCTGTTCAGCGCGATCAGCAGCAGCCCGGTGGGCAGCCCGATCAGCCACATGATCCGCCAGCTGTAGTGCGGCGTCAGCCAGGCCGACAGGGAGCTGACGAGCACGTAGGCCGCCGCCACCTCGCCGCCGACCAGCATCATGGTCCAGCCCCGGTGCCGCTTGGGCATCGTCTCGGACAGCAGCGTGAACGCCACCGGCAGCATGCCGCCGGCGCCGATCCCCATCAGCAGGCACATCACCAGGTTCCAGCCGAAGCTGGGCATCGTGCCGCAGATCGAGGTGGAGACGAACAGGATGCCGGCGAACATGATCGAGGCGCGCCGCCCGATCCGGTCGCCGAGCGAGCCCCACAGCCACGAGCCCAGCACGGTGCCGCCGATGCCGAACAGCGGCAGCCAGGCCACGGTGGTGTGGCTGTGCTTGTTGGTCGGCAGCAGGTGGTACTCCTTGGCCACGCCGGGGGTGATGAACGACAGCGTCGCCGGTTTCATCACGTCGATGGTGACGGCCACGGCCATCACCATCAGCAGGATCACGTGTTGGGCCCGCAGCGGCGCGTCGTCCAGCGGCCGCACGCGGACCCGCGCCGCGGTGCGCGCGAGCTCGCCGCTGCGGCGTGGCAGCAGCCCGTACAGCACCAGCGGCAGGCCGGCCAGGATCAGCGTCATCCCGGTGACCATCGGCGCGTCCGGGCTCATGCCGGACATCTGATACCCCATGTGGCGGGCGCTGTAGTACATCGGCAGATGCAGCAGGACGCCGATCGAGCAGGCGGCGGTGCCGGCCCAGAACGCGACCGGGTGCTCGAAGCCGCGCACCGCGCCGCCGCGTGCGGATGTGTTCGCCATGGTGATGTCCGTGCCTCCTGATCGGTAGATGAAGTGGTCCAGAGCAAGAGACATCCTGGGTGCGGGCCGTGATGGTGTCTTCTCTCTGCGTGCCCAGTTCCCGGGCAACGCCGGAGAAGGCTTCGCGGGCGCGCCTTGGCCACGCTGAAGAGACGAGGGCCCGCCGCAGGCGTCCCTGCCGTCTCCCGCACAGTGAGGTTGAGGTATCCGTGACCGACGACCGTTATGACGTGGCCATCCTCGGATCGGGGATCGGCGGTTCCATGCTGGCGTGCATCCTGGCCCGGCACGGTGTCAGGACCCTGCTTCTGGAGGGCGCGACCCACCCCCGGTTCACCATCGGCGAGTCCCTCATCCCGGAGACCGGGATCCGGCTGCGGATCATCGGCGAGAAGTACGGGGTGCCGGAGATCGGCTGGATCGGCGCGTTCCACAAGCTGCGCGACAACGTGAGCAGCAACTGCGGCGTGAAGCGCTCCTTCAGTTTCATGTACCACAGCGAAGGACGGGAGCACCGGGCCGGCGAGGTGAACCAGCTGCCGACGCTCACCCCGCCGATCGGTCCGGACTCGCACCTGTTCCGCCAGGACGTGGACGCCTACCTGGCGGCGCTGTCGATCCAGTACGGCGCCACCTTCCGTCAGGGGACCCGGATCGAGGACATCAAGTTCGGCGAGGACGAGGTGGAACTGCACGCCGCCGGCGGCGTCAGCTTCAAGGCCAAGTTCCTCATCGACGCCTCCGGGATGCGCTCCATGGTCTCCGACCAGCTGGGGCTGCGCGACGAGACGCCGCGCTTCAAGACCGACACCCGCACGCTCTACACGCACATGATGAACGTCCCCAGCGCCGACCTGCTGCTGTCGGACCCGCAGCACCGCGGCGTGCCCTCGCCGCTGGGCCAGGCCACCATGCACCACATCTTCGACGGCGGCTGGATCTGGGTCATCCCGTTCAACAACCACCGGCAGGCGACCAACCCGCTCACCAGCGTCGGCATGATGCTCGACCGCCGTAAGCACCCTGATCCGCAGGGGCCGCCGGAGGAGGAGTTCCGCAGCGTCATCGCCCGGTTCCCGACCATCCGGCGGCACTTCGACGGTGCCGTCGCGGCCCGGCCCTGGATCGGCTCCGGGCGCCTGCAGTACTCCTCGCCGCACCTGCTCGGACCGCGCGTGCTCCAGCTGCCGCACGCCGCGGCGTTCGTCGACCCGCTGTTCTCCTCCGGCATGTCGGTGCTGACCGTGGCCGTCGACCTGATCGCCGAGCGGCTGTTGCGGGCGGTCCAGGACGACGACTTCGCCACCGAGCGGTTCCAGTTCGTCGAGGACGTGGTGAACACCGGATTCGACCACTACGACATGATCGTCTCAGGGGCCTTCGACTCCTTCGCCAGCTACGACACCTGGAACGCCTGGAACCGCAACTGGGCCCTGGGCAACATGCTCGGCGCGTTCGGCCCGCTGTCCCTGCTGATCCGCTACCTGCAATCCGGCGACCCCTCGCACCTGGCGAAGACCACCGAGCCCGGCCGGATCGGCGTGCTGGGCAGCCACCTGCCCAACGTGGTCGCCACGATGCGCGGCTCGCAGGACGAGATCGAGGCCGCCACCCGCGGCGAGATCACGCACGCCGAGGCCGGGCGCCGCATATTCGCCCGGTTGGGGGACCTGGACTTCGTGCCGAAGTACATGGGCTTCGGCAAGCCGGAGCAGGGCGCCACCGCGACGTTCACGCTGCTGTCCGGCGCGCGCCACGTCACCTGGTACCGCCGGCACGGCACCGCGGCGTGGAAGGAGAACTGCACTTTCCCGCTGCGCACCTATGCGCGCGAGGCCTTCAAGTGGGCGCTGGAGAGCCGGCGCGAGGGACAGCGCCGCGGCCGCAGCGGCATCCGCGACATCCTGTTCGCCGACAACCAGGACTGGCGCCATCTGCCGCCGGCGATGAGTGCCCACGGCCGGCTCTGGCCGGCGATCCCGCCGGCGGCCGAGCTCGCTGTGCCGGACAGCGAGCCGGCCGAGCCGACAGCGGAGGTCACCGCATAGCGGCGAGCCTGACCCTGCGTTCCTCCTCCGCCGGGGTGCCGCCGATCCGCGCCTCGGCCAGGCGCAGGATCGGCGGCGCCATGAGTGAGGTGGTGACCGCGACCAGCACCACGATGGTGTAGGAGTCGGTGTTCAGCACCCCGATCCGCAGCCCTACCGTGGCCACGATGATCTGGATGACGCCGCGGGCGTTCATCCCGGCGCCCAGGGCCAGCGACTCCCAGCGGTCCAGCTTCGCGGTCACCCCGCCGAGGAAGGCTCCGGCGAACTTGCCCACCGCGGCGATGGCGATCGCCACGATCGCGGCGGCCAGGACCGCCGGGTGCCGCAGCACTCCCAGGTCCATGCGCAGCGCGGCGGTGGCGAAGAACAGCGGGGCCAGGACCGAGGCCACGACCGTCCGCAGCGGTGCCAGCCAGCGCAGGTCGGCCTCGGCCGCGGTGCCGACCACCAGGCCGCCGACGAACGCCCCGAACGAGGCCTCCAGACCGGCGGCCTGCGAGGCGGCCGCGCAGCCCAGGAACACCGCCACCACGGTCGCCACCACCGGACCCGGCGCCGAGCCGCGCCCGGCGCGCCCGATCACCCGCGCGGCCAGCGCCCGCCCGATCGTCACCGCGCCGAGCACGATCACCGCCAGCCACACCATCGACTGCCACGGGAAGTGGTGGGCGCCGGCCGCCGCCATCGCCGAGACCACCGAGAGCAGCAGCCAGCCGGCGACGTCGTCGGCCACCCCGGCGGCGATCGTGAGCTGGCCGAAGTCGCGGTGCAGCAGACCCATGTCGTCCAGGGTCTTGGCGATCACCGGCAGGGCGCTGACACACATCGCGACCCCGGCGAACAGCGCGAAGTCGGTGCGGTCGGCGCCGTGGCCGAGCAGCGAGGCCGGGGCCAGCCGGCCGGCCGCGACGCCCATCGCCAGCGGCAGCGCCAGGCCGAACCCGGCCACCCACAGCGCGACCCGGCCGCGCCGGCGCACCAGGTGCAGGTCGATGTCGACGCCGGTCAGCCCGACCAGCAGCAGCACGCCGAACTGGGCGACGCCGTCGAGCAGATGCACCTGCTCGGCCTGGGGCGGGAACAGCCAGTGGTAGAGGCGGGGAACGGTGTGGCCCAGCAGCGAGGGCCCGAGGACGAGCCCCGCGCACAGCTCGCCGCACACCGCCGGCAGGCCGAAGCGCGCGGCCAGGCGGCCCAGCAGCACGGCCAGCAGCAGCAAGGCGCCGGCCGTGACGATGAGGACGAGCAGGCTGTGGCCGCCCAGCGGGGCGGCGGGGATGGACGTGGACGGCATGGAGCCTCCCTGGTGTCGAACCCGACGGACGAGGCCTCATGGTCTGCGCGGGCTCCGGGGCGTTCCTTCTTCCAAATTGCTGTGCCCGCGCCCGGACCTTCGCAGCCTTCTGCCTTGGGCACGGCTGGAGAAGCAACCGCCGCTCCGGCGGCCGAATACTTCCGAATCATCGACACATTCACGCCCATGGAGGGAGATCACGGTGTTGCCGAACGAACAGCACGCCGCGGCGGACCGGATCACCGGGGAGGTGGCGAGGTGAGCGGCACCGGAATCGGCACCACCGACACCGGGATCGCCGTGGTCGGGATCGCCTTGCGGTATCCCGACGCGGCGTCCCCGGACGAGCTGTGGCGCAACGTGCTGGCCGGCCGCCGGGCTTTCCGGCGGCTGCCGGACGAGCGGATGCGGGCTGAGGACTATTACTCGCCCGATCCGGCCGCACCGGATCGGCACTACTCGAAGATGGCCGCGGTCCTGGAAGGGTTCGACTTCGACCGGGTCGGCTACCGCATCGGCGGCAGCACGTTCCGGTCCACGGACATGACGCACTGGCTGGCGCTGGACACGGTGGCGCGGGCTTTGGACGACGCGGGGTTCCCGGCGGGCGAAGGCCTGCCGCGGCAGAACACCGGCGTGGTCATAGGCAACACCCTCACCGGTGAGTTCAGCCGGGCCAATCTGCTGCGGCTGCGCTGGCCGTACGTCGAGCGCACGGTCGGCGCGGCGCTGCGGGAGCAGGGCTGGGACGACGCCGCGCTCGGCGAGTTCCTGACCGCGCTGGAGGTCCGCTACAAGGCGCCGTTCCCGCCGATCGACGAGGACTCGCTGGCCGGCGGCCTGGCGAACACCATCTCCGGCCGGATCTGCAACTACTTCGACTTCGGCGGCGGCGGCTACACCGTCGACGGCGCCTGCTCCTCCTCGCTGCTGTCGGTGGCCACCGTCTGCAACGCGCTGGCCGCCGGGCAGATCGACGCGGCGGTGGCCGGCGGGGTGGACCTGAGCATCGATCCGTTCGAGGTGATCGGGTTCGCCAAGACCGGGGCCCTGGCCAAGTCGGAGATGAAGGTCTACGACAAGGACTCCAACGGTTTCTGGCCCGGCGAGGGCTGCGGGATGTTGGTACTGATGCGCGACGAGGACGCGGTGCGCCAAGGCAAGTTCCGGTACGCGACCATCGCCGGCTGGGGTCAGAGCTCTGACGGCAAGGGCGGGATCACCCGCCCGGAAGCCTCCGGCCACCGGCGCGCCATCAGCCGGGCCTATTCCGGCGCCGGGTTCGGGGTGGAGACGGTCCGCTACTTCGAGGGCCACGGCACCGGTACCGCCGTCGGTGACGCCACCGAGCTGGAGGCGATCAGCGGTGCCCGGCGCGACGCCGCCGGCGCGGCGGCCGGAACCGCGGCGATCAGCACCGTGAAGGGCAACTTCGGCCACACCAAGGGCGCCGCCGGCGTCGCCGGGCTGATCAAGGCGATCCTGGCGGTGCGGCACCAGGTGATCCCGCCGGCCACCGGACACTACGACCCGCATCCGGTGCTGCTGGCCGAGGACGCGATGCTGCACGTGCCCGACCACGCCGAGATGTGGCCGGAAGGCGCGCCGATCCGCGCCGGCGTGTCCTCGATGGGCTTCGGCGGCATCAACGCGCACCTGATCGTGGAGCACGCCGACGGCGTCCGCCGCCGCGGCATCGGTAAGACCACCACCCAGCTGGTCCGCTCCCGTCAGGACTGCGAGATCCTGCTGCTGGACGCGGTCGGCGTCGCCGAACTGCGCGGGCGGGTGGCGCAGCTGGCGGGCTTCGTCACTAAGCTGTCGTTCGCCGAACTCGGCGACCTGGCTGCCACGTTGTCCGGGGAGCTGACCGATCTGCCGTTGCGCGCGGCGATCGTGGCCCGCTCGCCCGAGCAGGCCGAGGAACGGCTGGGCCGACTGCTGTCGCTGCTGGACTCCGGCGCCCGCCAGGTGCTGGACCAGGCCGGCGGGGTGTTCCTGGGGGCGGCCGGCCGACTGCCGCGGCTGGGCTTCCTGTTCCCCGGCCAGGGTGCCGGGCGCCGCGCGGACGGCGGTGCGCTGCGGCGCCGGTTCACGGCCGTGGACGAGCTCTACCGGGACCTGGCCCTGCCCGCCGGCGGCGACCAGGTCGCGACCTCGGTCGCCCAGCCGCGCATCGTTGCCGGTTCCGTGGCCGCGATCCGGGTGCTCTCGGCGCTCGGGATCACGGCGTCCGGCGCTGCCGGGCACAGCCTCGGCGAGCTGACGGCGCTGCACTGGGCCGGGGTGATGTCCGAGGAGGCGGTGCTGGCCCTGGCCGCCGAACGCGGCCGGGTGATGGACGAGACGTCCTCCGGCGGCGGCGCGATGGCCTCGGTAGCCGCCTCCGCCGCGGAGGTCAATGCCCTGCTCTACGCCGAGCCGGTGGTCATCGCCGGATACAACAGCCCGACCCAGACCGTGGTGAGCGGTCCGGTCCAGGCCGTGGAATCGGTCATGGAGCGGGCCCAGGCGCGCGGTCTGAGCGCGACCCGGGTTTCCGTGTCGCACGCGTTCCACTCCGCCGCGGTCGCACCGGCCGCCGAGCTGTTCGGGCAGCACCTGGCGGCGCAGGACTTCCGTCCGCTGGACCGCACGGTGGTCTCCACGGTGACCGGTGCGCCGCTGCCCGCCGACACCGACGTGGCCACCCTGCTCAGCAGCCAGATACTGGCCCCGGTGCGCTTCCACGACGCCGTGGCCGCGCTGGCCCGGGACTGCGACGCCTTCATCGAGGTCGGTCCGGGACGGATCCTGCGCAACCTGGCCACCGAGATCGTCCCGGCGGTGCCGACGGTGTCGATCGAGTCCGACAGCATGTCGCTGGCAGGGCTCTTCCACGCCGTTGCCATGGCATATGTGCTGGGCGCTCCGGTCCAGCACAGCGAGCTGTTCCGGGACCGGTACGTCAAGCCGCTGCCGCTGGACAAGGAGTTCGTGTTCCTGGCCAGCCCCGCCGAGGCCGCACCCCAGGGCGACTTCGCGGTCGTCAAGGCGGCCCTGGCGGGTCCGGCCGCGCCCGCCCCGCAAAGCGGTCAGAGCGGTCAGCCCGGTGCGGCGGCCTCGGCTGAGGCGTCTTCGGCTGACGCGGCGTCCGGTGCCGGCTCGCAGGACGCGCTGACCGTGCTGCTGCGGCTGGCCGCCGAGCGGGCCGAGCTGCCGCCGGAGGCCGTGAGCCCGGACAGCAACCCGATCGACGAGCTGCACCTGAGCTCGATCACGGTCGGCCAGATCGTCACCCAGGCGGCCAGGGAGCTCGGGGTGACCGCGGTGCTGGCGACCTCCGCCTACGCCACCTCGACCCTGACCGAGCTGGCCGAGATGCTCGACGGCCTGGCCGCCACGGCGCTCGCCGACGACGGAGCGGCCGAGCAGATCGCCGGTGTCGATCCGTGGGTCCGCGCCTACGCTATCGACCTGGTCTCCACGCCTCCGGCTCCGCCGGCGGTAGTGCGCCATCCGGCGGCCGAGTGGGAGGTGTTCGCCACCGGCGGCCACGCGCTGTCCGAGCCGTTGCGCGCCGCGCTGTCCGTCGCCGGGATCGGCGCCGGTGTGCTGCTGTGCCTGCCCGACGAGGCGCACGAGGACCACGCCGATCTCATGATCAGCGCGGTCCGGGCGGCGCTGTCCCGGGTGCGCGGCGAGCCGATGCGGTTCGTCACGGTCGGCGGGCGCCGAGGCGCGGCGGGCATCGCCAAGACGCTGCACCTGGAGGCTCCGGCGGTGACCACGACCGTGGTCGCCATGGCCGGTCCGGACACGGTGCCGCCGGACTACGTCGCCCAGGTGGTCGCCCGGATCACCGCGGACGCCGCCGACACCAGCGGCTTCGCAGAGGTCTGCTACGAGCGGGACGGTACCCGGACGGTCCCGATCCTGCGTCCGCTGCCGACGACGGCGGCCGGCGCAGCAGGGCTCGGCGACGTCCTGACGGCCGACGACGTGCTGCTGGTGACCGGCGGCGGCAAGGGCATCACCGCCGAGGCGGCGCTGGGCCTGGCCCAGGACAGCGGCGCGGCGCTGGCGCTGATGGGCCGTTCGGATCCGGCGAAGGACCCGGAGCTGGCGATGAACCTGGAGCGGATGCGGGCGCAGGGGATCGCCTTCCAGTACGTGCGGGCCGACGTCACCGCCGCCGACGAGGTCAAGGAGGCGCTGGACCGGGTCCGGCGCACGCTCGGCCCGGTGACCGCGATCCTGCACGGCGCCGGCCGCAACGAGCCGCGCTCGCTGGTGGATCTGGACGAGTCGACGTTCCGCCGCACGCTGGCACCGAAGCTGGACGGTCTGCGCACGGTGCTGACCGCCGTCGGGTCCGACCCGCTGAAGCTGCTGGTCACCTTCGGCAGCATCATCGGCCGGGCCGGTCTGCGCGGCGAGGGCGACTACGCCACCGCCAACGACTGGCTGACCGACCTGACGCACCGGTTCGGCGCCGACCATCCGGAGTGCCGGTGCGTCGCGCTGGAGTGGTCGGTGTGGTCCGGTGCCGGGATGGGCGACAAGCTCGGGGTGCTGGAGGCCTTGATGCGCGAGGGCATCTCGCCGATCCCGGTCGCCGAGGGCGTCGGGATCCTCAAGGCCCTGCTGGCCGATCCGTCCACCCCCGGCACCGTCGTGGTCGCCGGTCGGGCCGAGGGCCTGCCGACGATCACGATGGAGCGGCGGGAGCTGCCGCTGGGCCGGTTCCTGGAGCGTCCGCGGGTGTTCTACCCCGGGGTGGAGCTGGTGGTCGACGCCGACCTGTCGCCCTCAGCCGACCTGTATCTGGGCGACCACCTGCTCGACGGTGACCTGCTGTTCCCGGCGGTGCTGGGAATGGAGGCGATGTCGCAGGCGGCCGGGGCGCTGACCGGGCACGACGGCGCGCCGACGCTGAACGAGGTGGAGTTCCTGCGGCCGATCGTGGTGCCGGTGGACGGCAGTACGACGCTGCGGGTGGCCGTGCTCGCCGACGGTCCCGACGCGGTGCGTGCGGTGCTGCGCTCCAGCGAGACCGGGTTCCAGGCCGATCACTTCCGCGCCACGCTGCGTTACGACCAGCCGCTGCCGGTCGGCGACCCGAGGCCGCGCGCCCGGGACACCGAGCCGCTGATCCCGCTGGATCCGGCGACCGAGCTCTACGGCCCGGTGCTGTTCCAGGGCGACCGGTTCCAGCGCCTGCTCGGCTACCACGAACTCCAGGCCCGCGGGTGTGTGGCGGCGATCTCGAACCAGGCCCGGGACGACTGGTTCGGGTCCTTCCACCCGGGCGACCTCATCCTGGCCGACCCCGGTACCCGGGACGCGCTGATGCACTCGATCCAGTGCTGCGTGCCGGACGCCACCTTGCTCCCGGCCTCCGTCGAGCGGCTGTGGCTGGCCGATCCGAAGCTGGCCCGGCCCTTGCCCGAGGTGACTCTGCACGCGGCCGAGCGGTCGCGCGACGGCGACACCTACATCTACGACATCGAAGTCCGGGACCTGGACGGCGTGCTGGTAGAGCGCTGGGACGGTCTGACCCTGCAGGCGGTCCGCAAGCAGGACGGGACCGGGCCGTGGCTGCCGGCGTTGCTCACGCCGTACCTGGAGCGCAACGTCGAACCGGTCTTCGGCCGGGCGGGACTGCGCACCGCAGTGGTACCGGATGCGGCGGCCCCGGAGGCCTCTGAGAGTTCCCAGGCCGACGGTTCGCAGACCGCGCTCCGGCGCGAGCGCACCGACCGGGCGATGAGCTGGGCCCTGGGCCGGCGGGTCGAAGTCGGGCACCGTTCCGACGGGATGCCGTGGCTCGACGGGTTCCAGGTGTCCTCCGCACACGGAGCCGGACTCACCTTCTCGACGGCACTGGCCGGCGAGCGGCCGGTGGAGTGCGACGTCGAGGTCGCCGCGACCCGTCGGATGAGCGAGTGGACCGATCTGCTCGGCGCCGACGGCGCCGCGCTGGCCGGGCTGATCGCCGCGGAGCGGAACGAGGACTACTCGGTCGCCGCGACGCGGGTGTGGGGCGCGATCGAGTGCCTGAGGAAGGCCGGCCTGGCCCGGCCGGATCTGACGGCGGACACCGTCGAGGGGGTTCCCGGTTCCGGGCCGTGGGCGGCTCTGCGCGGCGGCGGACGGCGGATCGCCTCGTTCCTCACCACGGTGCGGGACGTCGGCGAACCGCTGGTGTTCACGGTGTCGGCCGCCCTCGAGGCGGCCGCCGAGGGGAGTGAAGCGGAATGAGCGGCGACGGCATCCAGGACTACTACGAGTACCGGCACCTGGTCGGCTTCGAGGAGACCAACCTCGTCGGCAACGTGTACTACGTCAACTATCTGCGCTGGCAGGGGCGCTGCCGGGAGATGTTCCTGCGCGAACACGCGCCGGAGGTCATCGCGGACGTGCAGGCCGACCTGAAGCTGTTCACGCTGAAGGTGGACTGCGAGTTCCTGTCCGAGATCACCGCGTTCGACGAGCTGTCGATCCGGATGCGGCTGGAGGACCTGACGCAGACGCAAATCGAGTTCGCCTTCGACTACGTGCGGCTGCGCGAAGGGCTGGAGGACCTGGTGGCCCGGGGGCGGCAGCGGGTGGCGTGCATGCGCGGCCCGAACACCGACACCCGGCCGACCCCGGTGCCCGAGCCGCTTCGGCGGGCCCTGAGCCGCTACACGCTGCGGAGCACCCGCCCGGCGGCCGTCCAGGCACCGACCCGGGTGCTGGCCGCGGGGAGCTGAGCGGCGATGGCCAAGCCAATGGCGGCGCCGGTTCCGGCCGGCGCCGCCGCCGACCCCCGGGAACTGCGGCGGATCTTCGGCCGCTTCGCCACCGGCATCACCGTGGTGACCTCCGGCGGCGCCGAGCCGCGCGGGATGACCGCGAACTCGTTCACCTCGGTGTCGCTGGACCCGCCGATGGTCCTGGTCTGCGTACTGCGCGACGCCTCGATGCACGAGACGATCAGGGACAGCGGCGGCTTCGCGGTCTCGGTGCTGTCCAACCGGCAAGAACGCGTCGCCCGGCACTTCGCGAACCGCGACCGGCCGCGCGGCCGGGCCGAGTTCGACGCCGTGGACCACATCCCCGGCCCCCGCACCGGAGCCCCGGTCCTGCCGGACGCCCTGGCCTGGTTCGAGTGCTCCCTGGCCGCCGTGTACGACGGCGGGGACCACTCGATCTTCCTGGGCGAGATCGTCACCGTCGGCCGCGGCCCGGACCAGGACGCACTGCTCTTCTACGCCGGCTCCTACCGCAGGCTGGAAGCCCCGGCCGACTGGCGCGACCACATCCCGTGACGGCCCCGCACCGGAACACCTACCACCACGGCGACGCCCGCGCCGCACTCGTCCAGGCCGCCTTCGACCTGGCCCGCACCGGCGGCCCGCCCACGGTGACCCTGCGCGCCGCCGCCCGCCACGTCGGCATCACGGCGGCCGCGGTCTACCGGCACTTCACCACGGTCGAGGAACTCCTCGACGTGGTGAAGCGCCAGGCGCTGCGCCTGCTCGCGGAGCGGCTGGACGAGGCGGTCGCGTTGAGCGAGGGCGAGGGTGAGGGCGAGGGCGAACTGTCGGCCCTGGACCGCACTCGCGCCATCGCCGAGGCCTACTTGTCGTTCGCACGCGAGCACCCCGGCCTGTTCGCCATGGCCTGCCACGGCGGCCTGACCGCCGCCCGCGAGCTGGTCGCCGACCGCGTAGCCGGCGCGCCGCGCCCCACCCGCCTGGCTGTGTGGTCTGCCGCGCACGGTGTGGCTGCGCTCACCGTGTCAGAGGCCGAACAAAGGCAAGTGCTGGACATCCTTCTCAGTGGAATCGTCGTTGCCTAGTGCCGTGTCGGGCAACGTTTGCCTGGGAGCTCGCGCTTTGCTCGGGAGTCCGCGGCCTGGTTCGTGGCGTGGTTCGCGATGTGCCGGTCGGCGGGCGGGATCCGTTGGCGGGTGGAGTTTGCTGGAGCTAGGGTTTGCGAGCCGGGTTGCGGTTGGGTTGTGGTTATAAAGCTTTTTACGGCCTTCGGTCATAGTTGTGCCGGTTCGGGGTTCGGGGCGGCGAGTCTGTGTCTCGGCTGCCGGTTCACGCGTTCACAACCCCGCCGCACCTCAGGCCTCTTCAACTCCAGCAAGGCAGAGCAAGGGCACAGTCAAGAGCAAGGTCAAAAACTGTGGTGAAGGGCCGGGCCTCCGGCGGGCCTCGGCAACCTCAGGGAAACTAGCGCGGTTCCCTCGGGTGGCTGGGTGAGTCTCAGCGGTGGCGGTTTGTGGGGTGGTGCGGTTCGTTCCCCTCGGTCGCGTCGTCAGCCCGGGGGGTACAGCACCGGTGTCCGGGGGTAAAGTCCGCGCGCGGCGGTCGTGCATTTGACCTGCGGTTTTGTGCAGCGCGAACTTGACCCCCGGCCACCGGCACTGTAGGCGAAGCCCTGCCGACGCGACCGAGGGGAACGAACCGAAAACCGACCGGAAGAATGGCAAAGCCCAGTGGTTGGGTACCGGCGGCTCGGCAAGTTCGGCCGCCGGTTCAGGATGCTGACCTCGCGGCGGTCCCGAGGTGCGCATTCTGGGCTGGCGGGTGCGGGCACTGGTGTGAGCGCGGGCGCGGGCGCGGGCACTGGCACTGGCGCTGGTGCTAGGACTGGTGCTGGCTCGCCTGGCTGTCAAGATGGCCACTGCCGGATGGCAGATTGGTCTGGCCACCAAGGCATGCCGCGCCTACCGCGCCCGGGCATGTTCTCGACCAACTGACCACCGGCCCGCCGCCACGCCCTCACCGGCAGCGGCATCAACCAACCGGTGTCCTCGTTCCCTGCGTTTTGTATTTCTCCGGCTGGTTTTCGGTTCGTTCCC